>NZ_JBVVPX010000004.1:0-78472 GCF_055811375.1 Mesorhizobium sp. WSM4848 | reverse complement strand
TCCCCGTGGGGGTTTGTTTTTTAATAAAAAAAAACCACCCCCCCCCCCCCCGGTCCCCCGCCGGGTTTTTTTTTTGTTCTCCCCCAAAAACACCCCCCCCCCCCCGGCGGGGGGGCCCCGGCCAGTCATCAGCGCTGTCTTGAAAGAGGAGAGATGAATGCGCGGCTTCCTGCTCAACCGGCTCTCACAGAGCCTCATCCTGCTCCTGATCGTCTCGGTCATCGGGTTTTTCGTCCTGAACCTGCTGCCGGGGGGTCCGCTGGCGCAATTCGGGCTCGATCCCGGCATGACGCAGGACGATCTCGAGCGCCTGAAAGAGCAATTGGGGCTGAACCGTCCGCTTTTTATCCAATATCTCGACTGGGCCTGGCGGCTTCTCCAGGGCGACTGGGGCCACTCCTTCCGCGATGGCGCGCCTGTGCTGGCAGTGATTGGCCGGCACGTCCTTGCGACGCTGCTGCTGATGGGTACGTCCACCGCCATCGCAATCGCCATCGGCACCTGGATCGGCATTCGTGGCGCCACGCACCGCTATTCGCTGTTCGACTATATGGCGACGGTCGGAGCCATGGTCGCGCTGTCGATCCCGACCTTCTGGTTCGGGCTCGTCGGCATCTACATCTTCTCCCTGCAGCTGGGCTGGCTGCCTGCAGGCAACATGTACACGATCGGCGACGGCTCGGTCCTGAACTACCTGCATCACCTGATCATGCCAAGCATCGTGCTGTCGCTGGTGCATGTCGCGATCTGGAGCCGATACATGCGATCGGCGACGCTCGACGCCATCAGCCAGGATTTTGTCAAGACCGCCCGCGCCAAGGGCCTGAGCGAGCGCCGAGTCATAATGAAGCACGTCGTCGGCAATGCGCTTTTGCCGATGATCACACTGGCTGGGGTGCAGCTTCCCAGCATCCTGACCGGCGCGCTGGTGACGGAGACAGTGTTTACCTGGCCGGGGATGGGTCGACTGTTCCTGGACAGCCTCGGCTACAGCGACTACCCGGTCGTGATGGGACTGCTGATGTTCTCGGCCATTCTCGTCATTCTGGGCAACCTGATCGCAGATATTGCCGTGGCGATCGTCGACCCGCGCATTCGTCTGGGTTGAGCGCCTAACCTCACGCCCTACAGGAGGCACCCGAAATGACCGCTCTCGCCGCAAATGCAGGACCAGGCCGCTGGTGGCGCAGCCGCACCGTGCGCCGTTTCACGAGCCATCATCTGGCGTTGCTGGGGGTGGCGATGATCACCCTTCTCACGCTGGCATGCGTCTTCGGCCCTCATCTCCTGCCCTATGATTCCCTCTACATCGATTTGCGCGCCCGCTTTTCACCGCCGCTGACCGGCGACCACTATCTCGGGACCGACCCTTTGGGGCGGGACGTGGCGGCGCGACTGTTCATGGCGGGGAGGACCTCACTGCTGGTGGCTTTCTTTGCCATGCTGTTGTCGACGATGATCGGAACGCTCGTCGGCGTGATCGCCGGCTACCGCGGCGGCTGGATCGGCGCAGCGCTGATGCGCACGGTCGACGGCTTCCTGTCATTCCCCTCCATCTTCCTGCTGCTGGCCTTGGCCGCGGCACTGAAGCCGAGCCCGGCTATGGTCACCGTGATCGTCGCTGTCACCAGCTGGATGGAGGTAGCCCGGATTGTCGAGGCCGAGGTGCGGTCATTGCGCGAGCGCGAGTTTGTGCTGGCCGGGCGCATGCTGGGGCTGAGCGGCGCGCATATCATGTTCCGCGAGATCCTGCCCAACGCCATGGGCCCGATCATCGTGGCTGCTACATTGACAGTTGCACACGCTATTCTCCTGGAAGCCTATATCAGTTTCCTGGGGTATGGCATTCAGCCGCCGCTGCCCAGCTGGGGCAACATGCTCGAGGGCGCCCAGCAGTATCTGGACAGTGCACCCTGGCTGGCGATCATTCCCGGCGCCGCCATCACCATCGCCGTGACAAGCTTCAATTTCATCGGCGACGGGTTGCGCGATGCGCTCGACGTGCGGGACGACCATGTCTGATCTGTCTACTCGACCCACCCTCCTGAAACCGCAACGAGAAGTCCCTCACGTGCACGAGCCCAAAGTCGCCGACAAGAGCACACCCTACTGGTGGGAAGCGGCGCCCGTCATGCCGCTGCCGCCGCAGCCCCTGGCCAGGACGGTCGATGTCGCGATCGTCGGCGCGGGTTATGCCGGGCTTTCGGCCGGGCTTGCGCTGGCGCGCGAGGGGCGCTCGGTTGCAGCTTTTGATGCGATGAATCCGGGCGAGGGGGCCTCGTCGCGCAACGGCGGAATTACCAGCGGCAGCATCCGGCTGGACTACGCCACGATCACCCGGCGCTTCGGCGAAGAAAAAGCCATGGCGATCGAGGCCGAGGGCAAGGTCGCGCGCGAATTCCTTTACGACTTCATCAAGTCGGAAAAGCTCGACTGCGACTTCCAACTGGTTGGCCTGTTCAAGGGCGCCATCGGATATGAACAGTACGACAAGATGGCCCGCGGCGCCGAGGCGTTGGCGAGGAAACTGGGGATCGAATCCTACGCCGTTCCATATACAAAGCAGCGCGACTACGTCGGCACCGACTTCTATCGCGGCGGCATGGTCCGGATGGACATCGGTGGGCTGCACCCGGCCAAGTTCCACGCGGAGCTCCTGCGGGTGGCGCTCGCTTCGGGACTGGCGGTGCATTCGAACACGCCCGTGACCTCGATTGAAAGGGATAGCTCCGGGTTCCGCGTCGCGACTTCCGCCGGAACGGTGCAGGCGCGGCAGGTGCTGGTCTGCACAAATGGCTACACGGATGGCGCCAGTCCCTTCCTCCGCCGCCGGCTGGTGCCGGTTCGCAGCCGGATCATTGCCACCGAGGAACTCGCGCCTGAGATGATGGCGCGCCTGATGCCGAAGCGGATGATGATGGGTGAGGGCCGCGAGCTTGGCTTCTATTACCGCCCTTCGCCGGACGGCAGACGCATCCTGCTCGGCGGGCGCGACAGCTCGCGTGCAGGCGATCCGGCAGCCCCGACGCTGCGTCTGCGCAATGGGCTGGGCGAAATTTTCCCGGAACTGGAGAACGTTCGCCTTTCGCACAGCTGGTTCGGCAATGTGGCGATGCACCGCGACATGCTGCCCAGGATCTTCGAGAAGGATGGCGTGGTCTATGCCACCGGCTTCTGCGGTTCGGGCGTGGTCTGGGCGCCATGGGTCGGCACGCGTGCGGCTCACAAGCTGATGGGGCATGGCGATCGGGCGCGCACCGCATTCGATTTCCGGCCGCCTGCCGCCATCCCGCTCTATCGCGGCAATCCGTGGTTCCTGCCGGCCGTTATCAAGGGCTACGCCCTGCAGGACCGTATCGCCTGGTGGCGCGCCAGCCGCTGAAGGCGGATATACTTTCTGAGTGGCATTCCGCTACGGACCGGGCAAGCACGAATGAAGACTCAAATAGTCGTCGTTGGCGGTGGGGCTGGAGGTCTTGAACTCGTGCGCCGGCTCGGAGCACGGCTCGGCCGCAAGGATTTCGATATCATTCTTGTCGAGCGGAACCACACCCATGTCTGGAAGCCGCTCCTCCATGAGGTTGCGGCCGGATCACTCGACGCAAATCTTGACGAAGTGGGCTACCGCGGCCACGGGCACCGTTGGGGCTACCGCTTCTTCTACGGGTCGCTGGAGGCCATCGATCGCACAGCGCGGCAGGTCACAGTGGCGCCGATTTTCGACGATGACGGGTCGGAGCTGGTTGGTCGACATCGGCTCCGATACGATTACCTGGTTATCGCAATCGGGTCGGTTTCAAACGACTTCGGCACTCCCGGAGTCAAGGACCATTGCCTTTTCCTCGAAGACCGTCATCAAGCGGATCGCTTTCGATTGAAGTTGTTGAATCATTGTCTTCGAGTTTCCAGGACAATGTCAGCTGATCCAACCGACGACGCCTTTGTCGATATCGCTATCGTAGGTGGCGGCGCGACAGGCGTCGAGCTCGCTGCTGAACTCTACAACGCTGCATCATCTCTCAGACACTATGGCCTGGAAGTCTTCGACGAGACCCGGTTGAGGGTCACTTTGATAGAGGCCGGGCCGCGGATTCTTCCGGCTCTCCCAGATGCTTTGGCAAAGGCCGCGCATCAGGAACTTGAGGCCCTCGGCGTCCGGGTCCTCGCAAACACGGCTGTATCCGAAGCAACGGAACAGGGACTGAGGTGTGCTACCGGGGAGCAGATACACGCCAATATTTGCGTCTGGGCTGCAGGAGTGCAGGGAGCAAATATTCTAGGAGAGCTCGACGGACTTGAAGTGGCGCGTAGCAGGCAACTTGTCGTCCTTCCCACCCTCCAAACGAGCCGCGACGAGCGCATCTTCGCTATCGGCGATTGCTGCTTTTTCAAGCCAGAAGGGGCGGGCGGCCCGGTGCCGCCACGAGCTCAGGCTGCCCACCAGATGGCATCGACGGCTTATCGCAACATTCTTCACTTGATTGCCGGGGAAACGCCGGAAGCATTTGTCTATCAGGACAAGGGCTCGCTCGTGTCGTTGAGCCGGTTTTCCACCGTCGGTAGCTTGATGGGAAATCTCGTCGGAGGGCGGATGGCGATCGAGGGGCGGCTGGCCAGGATGATCTACGTGTCTTTGTACCGCATGCACTTGGTGGCCATACATGGCTGGATCAAGGGCCTGGCTCTTATCCTGGTCGGCCATGTCAACCGGGTTGTGCGTCCGCGTCTCAAATTGCATTGACGTTGGTTAGGCGCGTGGCAGGCTGCGACCGAGGATGCCGCTGAGGTCTCCATTGCACCTCGCCTGAGCGACGCCCGAGTGGCCTTGCCGCGTTCCTCGCCCGATTTGCGCCATATGGCATGCCGACGGACGGCTCAAAACGAATGATCCGGCTGAATTCAAAGGTCAAAACGGCAGCGAAAACTGTCCGCCTGGCGCGACCCTAAGGTCCGACTTCAATATGGCTTTGGATCAAGCGACAGCGTTGCACTTATGGCCGTTGATCATGACAGAGATATCGTCAGCGCCCCGACCGAGCTGATGAAATTCGAGACCCGCCACGTGCCGGGCGCGCTGACGCTGTCGCAGGAGATGGGCTGGCCTTATCGCCAGGAGGACTGGGAATTTGCCGTGACTGTCGGCAATGGCCTGGTCCTCGAGCGGGCAGGACAGGTGATCGGCACTGCCATGTCCTGGAATTACGGACAGGCCTATGCCACTGCCGGGATGATCATAGTCACCGGCTCCGCGCAGGGCGGCGGCAACGGCTCCCGGCTTTTTGACGGGTTGCTTCAGGCCACGGACGGGCGCAACGTGCTGCTCAATTCGACGAAAGAGGGGCTCGCGCTCTACAAGCGACGCGGCTTCAATGCCTGGGGCACGGTGATTCAGCACCAGGGCCCGCTGACCGTTGCCGTGACGCAGAGTACTGGCGACGACATCCGTCAGGCGACGGTCTCTGACCTCGCGGCAATCCAGGCCTTCGACGAACGGGCGACAGGCATGCCCCGGCGGCCGATGGTGGCTGGCCTCGCTGATGCGGGCAATGTTCTGGTCATCGAACGCGCTGGGCGTCTTGCAGGCTACGCCATCGCCAGGCGGTTCGGCCGCGGCTACGTGGTCGGCCCTGTTGCTGCTGAAAGCGCCCAAGACGCGCGACTGCTGATCCTGGCCCAGCTTGCGACGCTTCACGGCCAGTTCGTGCGCATCGACGTCTATGCCGAACACGGATTGGGCGACTGGCTGGAGAGCCTGGGCCTCGCGCGTGTCGGGGATGTGATCGCGATGGTCAAGGGGCGACGGCCGGTCTGCGACGGGACGGCCCGCATGTATGCCTTGGCAAATCAGTCGTTCGGTTAAGGAATGAGGTAGGGTAGCGATGGATACGAATGTAAATATCCGTGAGGCGGCACAAACGATCGATGCCCTCATCACCCCGTCGCTGCTTCTGGACCGGGGGCGGATCGAGCGCAACATCCAGCGTCTGGCCGAGCATGCCAGAGAGCTTGGCGTGGTGCTGCGCCCGCATATGAAGACGGCCAAAAGCATCGACGTCGCCCGACATGTGTTCCCCGGCGAACCGGGTCCGATCACGGTCTCGACCATCGCCGAGGCGGAGTATTTCGTCGGCCACGGTTTTCGAGACATCACCTATGCAGTCGGCATGTCGCCGGCTTCGGCCGTCCGCGCCATGGAGCTTTGTCGCCGCACGGGCGCTGATGTGAAGCTGTTGCTCGATTCCGTGGAGCAGGCCGACGCCCTGGCCGGAGTACGCGAAGCCACCGGTGTGACGCCGTCCGTCTTCATCGAACTGGACTGCGACGACCATCGCGGTGGATTGAAGCTGGACGATCCCAAGCTGCTCGAGGTCGCCGACAGGGTCGTCGCAGCGGGCGCCAACCTGGTCGGCGTCCTCGCCCATGCCGGCGAGTCCTATGGCTTGAGCACGCCCGATGCACTGGTCAAGGCAGCCGAGGACGAGCGTTCGGCCACCGTGGGCGCCGCCGAAACTTTGCGCGCCCACGGCCATGCCTGCCCGATCGTCAGCCTCGGCTCGACGCCGACGGCGCACTTTGCGGAGAACCTCGAAGGCGTCACTGAGCTGCGCGCCGGGGTCTACATGTTCTTCGACCTCGTCCAGCACGGGGTGGGGGTCTGTGCCATCGACGATATCGCGATTTCGGTGTTGGCCACGGTGATCGGGTCCAAGCCGGAAAAGGGATGGGTGCTGGTCGACGGGGGGTGGATGGCGCTTTCGCGCGACCGTGGAACCGCAAACCAGCAGATCGACCAGGGTTACGGCGTGGTTTGCGACGAAAAGGGGCGGGTGCTCGAAGATGTGATCGTGGCGCAGGCCAGCCAGGAACACGGTATCCTCGCCATTCGTGCCGGTTCTGGAAAGTCCATGCCCGATTTGCCGCTCGGGGCTCGCGTCCGGATTCTGCCCAACCATGCCTGCGCGATGGCCGCCCAGCATCACTTCTACAGCGTCGTCAACGGCGACAGTCCCAGGATCGAAGCGCATTGGGAGCGGATACGCGGATGGTAGGGGCTGCAATCGCAACGCTTTGCATGGCGCCCATGCAAACTGACGCACTGGTGGTGCAATCATGAAGTTTACATCTTATTGGCTGGATACCTCTCAGCCGTTCAATGAGGGCGCGTCCAAACCGCTCGATGGCCACTACGATGTGGCGGTTGTGGGCGGCGGCCTGACCGGATCCTCCGCGGCGCTGGCCCTCGCCAAAAAGGGCGCCCGGATCGCCCTGCTTGAGGCCGAAACGATCGGCAACGCCGCTTCCGGCCGCAATGGCGGGATGTGCAACAACGGTTTTGCCCAGAACTACGCGATCATGGCCGGCAAGCACGGCAAGCCAGCGGCAAACGCGCTCTATAAGGCTTTCGACGCCGGCGTCGATATGGTCGAGCGGCTGGTGCAGGAAGAAAAAATCGACTGCAGCTTCTCCCGCGTCGGCAAGCTCAAGCTTGCCGCCAAGCCTGAGCACTACGACATGCTGGCGCGCAGCCAGGAACTGCTCGCCGCCGATGTCGATCCCGGAACGAGGATGATCGCGCGCGCCGACTTGCGAACCGAAGTCGGCACCGACCGCTACCATGGCGGGCTGCTGTTTCCCAAGAGCGCCAGCATGCATGTCGGCCGTTTCGTCCGGGGTCTGGCGACCGCTGCGGCGCGACGTGGCGCCGAGATCTATGAACGCGCCCCCGTCATGGCTCTGCGCAAGGTCGCCGACGGGCATGAGGTCGAGACCCCGCGCGGCAAGATCGTCGCGCGGCAGGTCCTGCTGGCGAGCGGCATTTCCCAGGTCGGTCCACTCGGATGGATCCGCCGCCGCATCGTGCCGGTCGGCGCCTTCCTGGTCGTGACGGAACCGCTGTCGCCTTCGCAACTCGAGCGCCTCATGCCGACCCGACGCAATGTCGTCGACACGCGCAATCTCGTCGTCTACTGGCGGCTGACGCCGGACAATCGCATGCTGTTCGGCGGGCGGGCCCGGTTTGCAGTATCCAATCCGCAGTCCGACGAGAAGAGCGGCCGGATCCTGAAAGCGGCGATGGTCGAGGTCTATCCGGAACTGGCCGACATCCGCATCGATTACTGCTGGGGCGGCATGGTCGACATGACCCGCGACCGCCTGCCGCGCGCCGGGGAGCGCAGCGGAATTTACTACTCCATGGGCTATAGCGGCCATGGCACCCATATGTCGACGCTGATGGGCAGCATCATGACCGATGTCATGGACGGGCGTCCGGACCTGAACCCCTGGAAGGATTTCGACTGGCCGGCGATCCCCGGATACTTCGGGCGTCCCTGGTTCCTGCCGATCCTCGGTGCCTACTACCGCATGAAGGACCTTGTCACATGATTTCGCCCCTCGAACACCTGTCCCGTAACGGCCGCCTCGACAAGTTCTTCATCGACGGTAAATGGGTCGAGCCGAAGGGCACCGCCGAAGGCGTCGTGGTGAATCCCGCCACCGAAGAGGCCGTGGCCCGGTTTCCGCTCGGAAACAGCTGGGATGTGGACGCGGCCGTTTCAGCGGCCCGCCGGGCGTTCGCCACCTGGAGCCGTACCAGGCCGGAATACCGCGCGGCTCTGCTTGATCGCCTGCAAGCGCTGCTCGAAGCGCGCAATGAACTGCTTGCGCAATGCTTGAGCCTCGAAATGGGCGCTGCGATCGGATATGCGCGCACCGCGCAGGTGCCGCTCGCGATCGCCCATGTGCAGGTCGCTCGCGATGTCCTGAAAACCTTCCCCTTCGTCGAGCAGCGCGGCCACACCGCCGTCACCCACGAACCGATCGGTGTCTGCGCCCTGATCACGCCCTGGAACTGGCCACTCTACCAGATCACCGCCAAGGTTGCGCCGGCGCTCGCCGCAGGCTGCACGGTCGTGCTGAAGCCAAGCGAGCTCTCTCCTTTGGACGCTCTGCTGTTCGCCGAGGCGATTGAGGAAGCCGGCTTCCCTGAAGGTGTCTTCAACCTCGTCAATGGTGACGGCCCAGGCGTGGGTATGGGTCTCGCCTCCCACACCGATGTCGACATGATCTCCATCACCGGCTCGACCCGTGCCGGCATCGCGGTGGCCCAGGCCGCCGCGCCGACGGTCAAGCGCGTCGGACAGGAGCTCGGCGGCAAGTCGCCGAACGTGATTTTGCCCGACGCCGATCTCGATCGTGCCGTTTCGCTGGGCGTAGCCGCCGCCTTCCGCAATCTCGGCCAGTCATGCAGCGCGCCGACGCGTATGATCGTGCCGCGCGTGCGGCTGTCCGAGATCGAGGCAATCGCCAGGAGGGCCACAGCCCAGATCATCGTCGGCGATCCGCTTTCGGAAGCCACCACTCACGGTGCAATCGCCAACCGTTCCCAGTTCGACCGCATCCAAACCATGATCGGCGTGGGCATTTCGGAGGGCGCCAGGCTCCTCACCGGAGGGTCGGGTCGCGCGGACGATCTGAGCGTCGGGTTCTATGTGAAGCCGACCATCTTTTCCGACGTGCGCACAGGCATGCGCATTGCCCAGGAAGAGGTTTTCGGGCCAGTTCTCTGCATCATCCCCTACGACACAGTCGAAGAGGCCGTCACTATCGCCAACGATACGGTCTACGGCCTGGGGGCCCATGTGCAGGGCACGGATATGGACGCCGTCAGGGACGTCGCCTCGCGGATCCGCGCTGGTCAGGTCCACCTCAACTACCCGGCCTGGGACCCGCACGCCCCGTTTGGCGGCTTCAAGCAGTCCGGAAACGGACGCGAATATGGCATCGAAGGCATGTTGGAGTATCTCGAGGTCAAATCCATCCTCGGCTATTTCTAGGCGACATTTTTGCAGGGCGCAGCTGGCGCCGTCTATGCCTGTAGGCCGGGCGGATCGTTAACCAGCTAAAGTGAAGACTGCACGGCTTGCTGCGCCTGTCGCCGCGTTCTCAGGCGGCAACCAGCTGGGACGTCGTCTCAAGAAGCGAGATCCATACCAGTTGCGGGCGCTCACCGCTCTAAACGCCGTTTCACGTTTCCACCAGTTCCAGGGCCGCCCGGATCCCCGCTGGCCCTGCTCCTACGACAACTACTTGAGGGGTGGCCATGTTGTTTCCGGTGCTTTGGTTAGTACGCTCATGCCTTCAGTGATTTCGGCGGTGCAGGCCCTGATCCTGTCTCCATCAGGCGTCCACGCCCAACAGTCCTGACAAGCTCCCATCATGCAAAACCCTGCTCGCGGGCTGTTGCTGAAGTCGGAGATTCTGGCGTAGCCGCGATGAAGCATCAGGGCGGTGAGCAGAAAGTCGCCCTCCATCACCTCAACCGCTTCGTTGTCGATGGACACCGTCAGCGTCCGTCGCTGCTTGTCTTTGATCCTCACGAACCGCGGAGGAGGTGAGCTGTCCATTTTTATTTCCTCCCGGAGATCGCGCACAACTGGTGCTCTGGGACGCTCGCGCGTTCGCAAGCTCCGTCGCGTCTCACCGATCTCAAGTGATGGTGACGTAGACCTTCCTGACGGTCTCGATCGTCTTCCAGACGCCGACCCAGCCGGGCTTAAGTACGAAAGTATCGCCGGCCACATACGTTACGGGCGCGCCGTCCTTCGGGGTCAACTCTATCTTGCCTGCCAGGAGGTAGCAGAACTCGTAGATTTCTCCCTTGACAGAGTGCGTCACACCCGGAGTTGCTTCCCAAACGCCGCTGTTCACGCGCCCATCCTTGTCCGAATCCTGAGGCCAGCTTTTGAACTGTGGGTCCCCTGAAATCAGGCGCTCCGGTAGCGCCGCGGATTCTTTCGGGGCGAATGTCGGGTTTTGATCGATTTTCTTTAGAAAGGACATGTTTGGTTACCTTTTTGGGTGAAGAGCCGGTGGTCAGCGTGGCCTTGGCATGTGCCAAGGCATGATGAGCACGCTCAATTTCTTTCGTTTGTCTTGCTGTCTATGCGATCGAATGTAGTGGCAGAGAACTCTGGCCTGGAGCTTCCTCGATCGTTCGAAGCTCCGCCGTGCTGAGTTCAATTTGTGATTATTTTGACCAGGACTAACCTCCCACGCTCTCTTGATGTCCTTCGAGGCACGCCGAGATCGCCCGCAGCTGGAATTCCAGTGCGGGACCCTCCGCCGGGAACCGGCCGTCCAGCGCGGAGGTGCCGACGGTAAATCCCGCTGCGCCACTGTTTCGAATGGTGTTGATCTGATCCGGCCGGTCCACCGATCCCGCGACGATAACGGGCTTGGGCACGGCTCGGCACACAGCGTCGATCAGAGACGGCACATTGCCTGCCGAACGGTAGGCGAGAAGGTCGAGACCGGCGACACCGGGATGGCTGGCGAGCGCGACGGCGCTTTTGACGATCTCGGCCTGCGATCCTTCGAGAATGCTCGGATGCCCGACGACGCGGCCAGGAAACGGATAGTAGCGAATGGGCGTCCCTTCCAGCAGCGGCAGCACGTCCTGGGCATGGGTGCCACCGAGAAGAAAGTCGACGCCGAGGTCGATCGCCGCCTTGACCGAACGGATCTCGCTGTCGCGGTCGAGCGATACAACTTCGAGATAGGTGCTGGCTCCGCCCTCGCGGATCTGGCGGGCGAGGCCGGCGAGCGCGTCGAGCGGCAGGCCGATGTCCTTGAAGCCGATGTGGCGGATTCCGGCCCCGAGCGCCGTTTCGGCGTGGACGGCGGCCTCGGTCACGGTGCGGTCGTTGCGTGTCAGCATGAAGATGAAGTCGAATTGGGTCATGGGGTGACGGCTTTCTGGTTGGGGAGAGAAGCCTTCAGCCGAAGGGCGTAGTCGAAGGCGGTCTCCAGGCTGGAGGGGTCGGCAACGCCGGACCCCGCGATGTCGAAGGCGGTGCCGTGATCGGGGCTGGTGCGCACGAATGGCAGGCCCAGCGTGACGTTCACGCCATGGTCGAGGCCCATATATTTGACCGGGATGAGACCCTGGTCGTGATACTGCGCGACCACGATGTCGAAACGACCCTTACGGGCCTGCATGAACACGGTGTCGCCTGGCCATGGGCCGGAGGCGTCGATACCTTCGGCACGGGCCGCCTCGATTGCCGGCCGGATGATGCGGATTTCCTCGTCTCCGAAGAGACCGCCTTCGCCGGCATGCGGATTGAGGCCGGCGACAGCGACGCGCGGATGGGTGATGCCGAGCGCCTGCGCACCGGCATGGGCCAAGCGGATCGCGTCCATCTGCGCCGCGAAATCGCCTTTGCGGATCGCCTCGGACAGCGAACAATGGATGGTAACAAGAACCGTGCGAATGTCCTCGTTCGCCAGCATCATGGCGACCTTGGGAGCCCCGCCATGATCGGCCAGGATTTCGGTGTGGCCGGGATAGTGCAGACCGGCTGCTGCGAGGGCCTCCTTGTGAATCGGAGCCGTTACGATGCCGCCCACCCAACCGTCCCGCGCTAGTCCGATCGCGACAACGATGGCGTCGAACGCCGCGCGTCCACTGACGGCCGAAACCTGGCTGACCGGTGGCAGGGCGGAAAGCTGCGAGGAGCAAAGCACGTTGAGGGTTCCGTCATCGAGCACGGTCTCATCGACGGAAGCGATCGGCCGGACCCGCACATCAGAATTGAGTGCGCAAAGGGCGTGGGTCATCACCAGCGGATCACCGACGACGATCCAGTGTCGCTTGTCCGGTCGACGGAGATACATTTTTGCGATGATCTCGGGGCCGATGCCGGAGGGATCACCCATGGTCACGGCTAGAGGAGCGTCATGGGCGGTCATGAATCAGAGCCTTTCAGGAAGCGGTTTGGCCAGCAGGTCGCGGGCGGCATCAAGGAGTGCAGAGGGTGAGCCGAAGCCTCCCGCCTTCATGGCGACGGTAAGCGGCGTTCCATCCGCCCGTTCGGCGCGGCCGACCGGAAAGCCGGGCTCCAACTCGCGGGTGAGAAGGAACCCGTTGATGCCGAGGCGGTCGAGGATCGCGGCCATCGTCTCGCCGCCGGTGGCGATCACCGCGTCATAGTCGCGCCGGGCGACCGCTGCGGCTGCTTGTCCGGCGAGGTTCGTCGTCACCGCGCTGGCATTCTCCTGCCGTTGCAGCGGTGCCCGAAGACAAATCACACGGGCGTCGCCGGGAGCGTCGGCCAGGTCGCTGACGACGGGAACGCCTCGTACACGCAAGGTCTCGCATTGGACGCGCGTCACCGGATTGGTGCTTCCTGCGACGATCACCACCCGCCCGGCGGCTTTGCCCGTTACCGGGCGTTCATCCGGCACGGCAGGGACCAGCGATGCCAGCGCGATGGCGAGACCGGGAGAGCCCACCCAAAGAACAGTCTCAGGATCGGGAATGCCGGCGACTTGCCGGTTCAGTACCTCCTGGCTGTCGGCGTCGAGGATCAGAATGGACCCTCTCGTCGCCGCATCGCCGGAACTGTCTGGGGCGAGAATGGTCGGTATCCCCAGGGACGGGTCGATCAGATCGGCAATGTGCGATGTGTTTGCCGGATGGACTGGATCACGGCCGTAGACGCTTTGACTCACGGGAATGCCGTTCACCGTCTGGATCCCGCCGACGGTGAGCCGCCCCGCTTCGGGAAAGGCTGGAGCGATGACAAGCCTGCTCCGGCCGCTGGCGCGAAAGGCGGCGGCGACTTCCTCGCGGATATGGCCGCGCAGGGTCGAATCGATCGTTTTGAACAGAAGGCGGGCATTCGAGAGGGCCGACACGGCGTCGGCGATAACCCTTGTCGCCTGCCAGATTTCGGAGGCGCGGCTGTTGGTATCGATCGAAGCGATAGCTCCATTCTCCGCGCCGTCGACCTGTCGCTTGATCACAGGTGCATAGCCTCTCGCGAGAAAGGCGGCCGCGCCGTCGGTAGCGCTGGTCAGATCGTCGGCGATTATCCCGACCTGGAAAGATGTGTTCCGCTTCATGTCGGTGATAATAGCAGAACGATCGGCAACGATTATCCATATGATCTGACGATTAGTAGTGATATGTGATCACCAATGAAGCGATCTGACGTGCCTTCTTTGGACGATCTGCGTGCCTTTCAAACAGTGGCGCGTCTGGGGTCTGTGCGTGCTGCGGCTGCCGAACTCGCTCTGACGCATGGTGCAGTCAGCCGCCGCGTCTCCAAACTGGCCGCCGATCTTGGTCTGCGTTTGCTCGAAGCGGACGGGCGAGGGGTGCGTCTGACCTCCGATGGCGCGAAGCTGGCGGAGGCAACCGGCAAGGCGTTCCATTTAATCACTGATGCCTTGGCAGAAATCAGGTCCAGCTCGACGCCCATTCCGATCATCCTGTCCTGCGAGCGCTCGCTGGCGATGCGCTGGCTGATCCCCCGCTTATCCGGGTTTCAGGATCGATATCCGGATGTCGAGGTGCATCTGTCAACCGGCGGCGGAGGGCTGGACTTCGCGCGTGACCGGGTGACGCTTGCGATCCGCCGTCTCGATTTTCTGGTGGACCCTGAATGGACCATCATCAGGCTGATGCCGGAGCGGGTTGGTCCGGTCATGCTGCCATCCCTGCGCAAGCGGTTCGAGAGTGGCGACTATGTGGCGCTCGGATCACGGACGCGACCGGATGCTTGGGAAGCGTGGCTCGACGCGCATATGGATGCGCCACGTCCTCGAGCGATCCGATTGCTGGATCATCATTTCCTGATGGCAGAAGCGGCCCTGGGAGGTCTTGGCGTTGCTCTTGCCCCCCAGGCGATTGCAGCAGATGACGTCGCGAATGGGCGATTGGAAGCACCGCTCGGCTTTGAACGCGACGGAACCGACTACGGCCTGATCCATCCTAAGTCGATCATTGTTTCTGCCGGCCTCTCCGCATTGCGCGATTGGCTGACTGCAGAGTCCGAGAGATCGTTCAAGCGGCAGGTGCTTGAGAACAGCTAAACCAAAAAAAGAAGGTCGCCTTTGCGCCGGTATCGGCTCAGGCAGGGCGAAAGAGACAGCACTGCGAAAGGGCGTGCTGGTTTTGCAGTCGACCGGAGGTCCTTCTGCTGAATGACCATGCATTGCGGCACATTCTGCCAAACGCCTGCGATTATGCTTGGCTGACAGGGCAGATTGACAGGAACCAAAGACATGGATCGCTTCCGGCCGAAATACGTGACGTTTGATTGCCACGGCACACTCATCAACTTCCAAATGGCGGAAGCCGCCAGGGACTTGTTCGGTCATCTTCTGGATGGGCCGCGCATGGACGAGTTCATCAGAAACTTCCAGGGCTACCGCCTCGATGATGTGCTGCAGGACTGGAAGCCTTATGCAGATGTCGTTCACAACGCACTGGAGCGCACCTGCCGCCGCAACAGCGTCGCATTCCGTGCCGAAGACGCCGAAACGATCTACAAACGCATCCCGACCTGGGGGCCGCATCCGGACGTACCCGAGGGATTGGCCAAACTTGCCAAGGAATTTCCGTTGGTCACCCTGACGAACTCCATGGTGGCCCAGATTCCGTCGAACGTGGCAAAGCTCGGTGCGCCCTTTCACGCCGTCTTGACCGCTGAAGAGGCGGGTGCCTACAAGCCGCACTTCAAGGCGTTCGAATACATGTTCGACATGCTGGGCTGCGGCCCGGAGGATATCACGCATGTGTCCTCGTCTTTCCGCCACGACCTGATGTCTGCCTATGATCTGGGGATCAAGAGCAAGGTCTGGGTCAATCGCGGCCACGAGCCGGCCAATCCCTTTTACGAATACACCGAAATCCGCGATGTGACGCAGCTGCCGGGCGTTTTCAGACTCTGAGGGGTGAGGACAGGTTGGGGACACGCAGAGCACTGCGCACATTTTGCGAGGGCCAGCGGCGCCGCCTAAAACACCGCGAGAAATAGAACTGCGGGGCGCCGTCACTGGAGCGCTCCATCTGTCCGCCGGTGCTTCGCCGTGGCCATCATGTGATGGATGCCCTGACTTGCAGCACTGTGTCGATGGATCGGGGAGCCATGATCTGGGCAGGGACCTAGCGTGACGAGTCCGCTCGGCGGTCTAGGCGGCATCATCCCGACGGCTAGGAAAATCTACGTCTCATGGATTTCCATGAGGTGCGGCCTGGGCAGGGCGGGGTTAAAAGCAATCATGAGCGCGCCAGCCCAGATTTCGCCAGTCCGGATATCGAGGAGAAGTGCTACACGAAGCGCTGACAGTCCCCAGCCCTTCTTTGCCCGGCAGGAGAAGCCGATGATGTCCGTCTGGTCGCAGCGTCCGCAATTCCTGCACCTGGGGTTATTTTTTGCAGCCTACGTCTTGGGCTGCGGGTTCGCCCAGGCGCTCGCAATCGTCCCCGGAATAACCGTTTCCATTTGGCCTCCGGGCGGCGTTTTCATCGCGACGCTCATTCTCACCTCTCCTTACAGCTGGCCGTGGTGGATATTGGCGGGCTGCCTGGCGGAGATGGTCGCGCAGCTCGTGTGGTTCCACAGTCCGCTGCCTGCTGGCTTCCTGATCTATGTCGGCAACGCCCTTGGCGCGACTGTCGGCGCAACGCTGGTGAACCGGACATGCGGGCGCCCGGTTCGGCTTGAAACCTTGCAGGAAGTTCTCGCATTCGTCGTTCTGGGTGCTGGAGTTGCGCCCCTCGTAAGCGCGACGGTGGGAAGCGCGACGCTTGCGTGGTTTGGCGTAGAATCGCAAACCTTCACGGCGGTATGGCCGCTGTTTTGGATTGGAGACGCCACCGGAATCCTGCTCGTAGCGCCACCGGCGCTGGTCGTGATCCAGTATTGGCGCAGCAAGACCCAATTCTCTCCGGCGCAGCGGGCGGAAGCCGGCGTCCTAGGTCTGATCTTCCTAGGGGTCGCCGCACTTTCCTTGAGCGACGTCTATCTGCCCACCCCCTACATCATCATGCCGCCCCTTCTTTGGGCCGCGGCGCGCTTCGAGTTCAGGGGCGCCGCCGTCGCCTTGACGCTCCTCGCCCTGATCACGATGGCGCTCACGATATCCGGCGACAGCCAGTTTATCGGCGATCCCGAGTCCCAGAGACAAAGGCAGGTCATGCTGCAGCTTTTCCTGGCCATCTCGGCATTTTCGGCGCTCATCGTGGCGGCCATATCCCGGCAATATCAGCTGGCGCTGGCCACATCGCGAGACCGGGAACGGGAGCTCTCGCAGCTCGTCGATATGGTTCCGAGCCACGTCTGGCGTCTAACGCCTGACGGCGAGCCGATTTTTTTCAATAAGCGCATGGTCGATTTTCTCGGCCTGGACGTGGCGGATACGGTCAAGCCGGGCATGAGCCGCTTGACGGCGATGATAGAGGCCGGCGTCCATCCGGACGATGCGGCGGCGTTCGGGGACACGCTCCGCGATCGCCTCGCCACCGGCGAGGTCTTTGCGATGCGGTACCGCTTGCGCCGTCTCGACGGGACCTACCGCTGGATGTCGAGCCGCGCCGAGCCGATGAGGGATCAGGAAGGGCGCATCGTCCAGTGGTACGGCCTCTGTCACGACATCGACGACCAGATGCACGCCGAAGAGGCGCTACGTCGCAGCGAGCGGCAGTTGCGGGAGACGATCGACGCCGTACCGGTCCGCATCTGGAGCGCAAAGCCTACGGGCGGGCCGGTCTATTTCAACAAGCGCTACCAAGACCATTTCCGTTCCGTCATTGCGGATTTCGAAGCTCTCGAGGAGCCGCGCATCGAGCAACTGCTGCAGGAGCTGATCCATCCCGAAGATGCTCCCGAGGTACAGAACACCCTACGGAATTGCTTCGAAACCGGTGGCATGTCCACGATGCGATTTCGTTGGCGCGAAGAGCACGGCGCGTACCGCTGGGCGGAGTGCAGGGTAGAGCCTCGGCGTAACGAAGACGGTGAGGTCGCGGAATGGTACGGCGTTTCCCTCGACATCGACGATGAGGTGCGTGCGCAGGAAGCCTTGCGCGATAGGCAGCGCGAGCTCTCGCAGCTCGTGAACATGGTTCCCGTCCATATCAGACGTCTGACGCCGGAAGGCGAGCCGACCTTCTTCAACAAGCGCTTGCTAGACTACTTCGGCTTGAACGACCTGGCGCAACTGGACAAGCCGGACATGAGCCGGCTGGCGGCAGCCATACAGGCCCTCGTCCATCCCGACGATGCACCTCTCCTGCTCGACACGGTTCGCCACTCCCTCGCCACCGGGGAGCCCTACTTCATGAAGTATCGTATGCGTCATGCGGATGGCGCGTATCGCTGGGTCGACGGCCGCGGGGAGCCGGTGCGGGACCAAAGCGGCGCGATCGTGCAATGGTACGCCATTTCCATCGACATCGATGGGGAAGTTCGGGCGCAGGAAGAGCTGCGTCTGGCGCAAGCAAGTCTAGCGCATGCGAGCCAGGCAGCCAGCCTTGCCGAGCTCTCGGCATCTATCGCGCATGAGGTGAACCAACCACTCGCCGCGATCGTCGCCAACTCCAGTGCATGCCACCGCTGGCTTTCGGCCGAACCCCCAAACCTCGAGCGCGCCAAGATCACCGCCGAGCGCATCATCCGGGACGCCAACTCGGCAGCGGAAGTTGTCAGCCGAATCCGCGCCTTGTTCAGGCAATCCGTGGAGCCGAGGAATCGCACGATGCTCGGTAGCATCATAGCCGAGGCGCGCGATCTTATGGCCGAGGAGGCGGCGCGGCGGCGCGTCCGCCTGGATGTCGATGTCGGAAGCGGCTTGCCGCTTCTCGCTCTCGACCGCGTACATATCCAGCAAGTCCTGGTGAACCTCATTCGAAACGGCATGGATGCGATGGACTCCATTGCGGGGGACCGGGTTCTTGGGGTGAGGGTCCGCCGCGTGGGCGATGTGGTCCAAACGGAGATCAGTGATCGCGGCGCGGGGGTCGCGTTTCCCGACAAGATATTCGAGCCGTTCTTCACGACGAAGGGGAACGGAATGGGCATGGGGCTCGCGATCAGCCGTTCGATCGTCGAATCGCATGGCGGACGCCTGTGGGCGGAGAAGAACGAACCGCTGGGAGCGACGTTCGTCTTTACCTTGCCTATTGAAACGAAAGCGGCGCCATGACCACGGATGACCATATCGTCTTTATTGTGGACGACGATGCGCGCCTTCGGGAAGCGCTGAGCGAGTTGCTCGATTCGCACGGCATTCGCGCCGCGGCATTCGGATCGGCCAGCGAATACATCAGTGCGGACAAGCCGGACGTCCCGGCATGCCTCATCCTCGACGTCGAGCTGCCCGACATCAACGGCCTCGATCTGCAGAGGCAGATCGCAAAGGGAGATCATCCGCCGATCGTTTTCATAACAGGGCACGGCGACATTCCGTCCTCCGTCCAGGCGATCAAGCATGGCGCCGTGGACTTTCTCACCAAGCCCTTCAGCGATGCCGATCTTATGTCTGCAATCCATACGTCGATAGCCGAGGATCGGGAAAGGAGATCGGCGCGCGCTGAACTAAGAGTGCTGAAGCAACGCTATCTCGACCTGACGCCGCGCGAACGCGAGGTGCTGCCGCTCGTGGTGAGCGGCCTTCTCAACAAACAGGCAGCCGCCGAGCTCGGAATCAGCGAGGTCACGCTGCAGATCCATAGAAGGAATGTGATGCAGAAAATGGCAGCGTCATCGCTCGCCGATCTCGTGCGTATCGCGCAGCGGCTGGACATACCGATCACCCACTCGCGCCGAGCGGGAGGGAACCGGGCGTGACCAAGGGAAGACCTGTCGTGGCCGTTGTCGATGACGATCCAAGGCTACTCGAGTCGCTGGAGGATCTGCTGGAGTCCGCCGGCTATGCGGCCCGCAGCTTCTCGTCGGCGCGATCATTGCTCATCAGCGGGCTGTCCGGCCTTGACGTGCTCATAACCGACATCGGGATGCCCGGCATGGACGGCTTCGAACTTTGTGATCTGGTGAAGAAGGTGCGCCCGGACCTGCCGGTGTTCCTGATCACCGGCCGCCACGAGATTGCCGATGCGGACAGAGCCCAGGGCGTCAGCGGGTGCTTCCGTAAGCCCTTCGATGCGAAGGTCATGCTGGCAGCCATCGGCAATGTATTACGCAAATCGAAAAATGGAGATGGGCATGAGAGTTGAGCAGCCGCCGCACGTACGGAGATCGGCGCCGTTGTCATCGCAGCGCAGGAGCGAAGTGGAACAGCCCCTCGTTATCATTGTGGATGACGATGCGTCTGTTCAGGAGGCGCTGTCCGAATTGATACTTTCCGCCGGGTTGCAGCATGTCTGTTTCAGCTCGACGCGCGAATTGCTCGATGCCGACGTACTGGATCGGGCCGGTTGTCTGATCCTCGATGTGCGCATGCCGGGAGCGAGCGGTCTCGATCTGCAGCGGCATCTGGCCCAAAGCGGCAACCCCAAGCCAGTCATTTTCCTGACCGGGCATGGCGACATTCCGATGACCGTCCAGGCGATGAAGGCCGGGGCTGTGGATTTTCTCACCAAGCCGGTGCGGGACCAAACGCTGCTTGACGCTGTTATTGCGGGCATTGCGATGGATGCCGCGCGGCGGGCGGAAGCTGCGGTCGTCAAGCGCAATGTCGAACGCTTTGAGACGCTGACGCCACGCGAGCGTGAGGTTCTGCATCAGGTGGCGCGCGGGCGCCTCAATAAGCAGATCGCCTTCGACCTCGGCATTAGTGAGGTGACGGTAAAGCTGCACCGCGGCAACGTCATGCGCAAGATGGAGGCCGCTTCCATCGGTGAGTTGATCCGGGCATGGGAGACGCTGCCGGCGCCGATGCGCGAGGTCGGCGGGGCCAGGACTGCGGCATGAAACAGTTCCGGCAACGGCTCACCGGAAGGGCACGAGTCGCCGGCCACGGGCGAAGGTAGACGGCCGAATTCGCCGGGTACGACGAATCCGGACAATCCGGCTCCAGCCGTATTCAACCTTCAAATGGCGCGTTCGACACGAGATCGACGGAAGAAGGAGCTCGGTATCCAGATACATAGCGTTCACCGAAATCCCGGACGAAATTGTCGTAGGTCGTTTCCGGCTTGGCCTCGGCGATGCGACAGAAGCACCGGGTCATGCGACGCTTCATCTTGAGCCGCGGGAATTCCTCGATGATCCTTGCGATCTCCGCTGCAGGGACAAGCTCGTATTGCAGGCCGATCACATCCAGGCAGATGCCGGCAGTACAGAGCGCCACCTCCGCCTCCTTGTAGAGGCCTATCGACGGTGTCGAGTTTAGGGCGACGCTGTCCCAGATCAGCTGGGCTCGGCGCTCGTCGACACCGCCTTGCTGTGCGAAGATCCGGGCTAGATCGGCGCCTTCGACTTCGAAGCGGCGCGGGCCGTTAAAGCGCTCGTTGAGCGTGATGTCATGCAACAGCGTCCCCAGGGCGACGACTTCCGCATCGTGATCGATGTTCCGAAGCTGTCCAATCCGCGCCGCGAATAGCCAAGAACGGACGACATGATTGAACAGATAGGATTCGCATTCGTGCCGAGCATAGTCGAGGGCCTGTTGCACAAGCGGCGTATCGGGAACCAAAACCCCTCCAAGGATTCGACCGCTGGCTCGGTTCATGTCTATAGTCTCCTCGGCGATTTTCGACCGGCTGTTCGTCGGCACGTGCGTCATGTGAGGCCAAGGCCTCCATCCACGGCGATTACCTGCCCGGTCACCCACTCGGACGCCGAAACGGTGAGATGCACGATCCACCTGGCTACGTCGTCCGGACTGCCACGTCGTTTGAGCGGTATCTGCTCTCGCTCCGCTTCCTCGATAACCGCTGCATGTTCCGGAGAGAGCCCCATCATACCCGTCAGTGCTCCCGATTCGGTTGGACCGGCAGCGATGGCGTTGACCCGCACTCCCTGTGGCGCGAGTTCGAGCGCCCAGCAGCGCGTCAGGTGTTCGAGCGCTGCCTTGCTGGCGGCGTAATGGGACAGACCCGCCGCGGGCTTGTGACCGAACGTGCTCGATATGTTTATGATCGCTCCCTTCGCCGCCGTCAGATGCGGAAGGGCTGCCGACGCCAGCAGGCTTGGGCCAACGACGTTCACCGCGAAGATGTCCGTGATCCGCTCAGCGGCAGCATCGCCCAGAGGCAAGAGAGCGCCAGCGCCGGCATTGTTTACGAGGATGTCCAGACGTCCCCATGTGTCGATTGCCTTCGCAATGGTGCGAGGGGCATCCTCGGGCTTCGCAGCGTCGGCGACGAGGCTCGTTATATTCGGGTGCTCAGCGGCCGCTTCCTCCACCATTGCTGGGCGGCGTCCCGTGATGAGGACCTTCGCACCTTGCCTGGCAAAACTCAGGGCAGCGGCGCGGCCGATGCCGGAGCTTCCTCCGGTGATGATGACAACCTTGTTATCCAGTGACATGATCGCACTCTTCACGCGTGTGAGCATTCGCTTCACTGTCTATCAATGAGATCAGGCCCTCTTGCCGCATGGCGGCTTGCACTGCCGGACGGCTCGCCATGCGGCGACGCAACGCAACGAATGGCGGGGGAATGCCGACATCAAAGCGCTCGGCCCACAAGAGCATCACGAACAGATAGAAATCCGCGACGCTGGGCGTTGCTCCAAACAGGTAGTTGCCCGCAAGCCTCTCCGAAAGTATGTCCAGCAGCTTGGAGATCGTCGCTCTTGCCTGCGCCTTTTGGGTTTCGCTACTGGCATGCCACATCGGCTTGAAGCTGCGGTGCACCTCGGTCGAGATGAAAACCAGCGCTTCTAGCACGCGCGTGCGGCCAAGGTTTCCTGGAATACCGAGCGTTGGATACTCCGTAGCGAGCCAATCGAGGACGGCGATGTTCTCGGTGAGGATTTCTCCGCTGTCCAGCACCAGCGCCGGAACGTAGCCCTTTCGCGTTACATCGTTGAAATCGGCCCCCGATGCCGTCCGCTTGGTCTTCAGGTTGACGCTCTCCCGCTCGAATGGCGCGCCAGCTTCGAGTAGGGCGATGTGATCGGCCAAACTGCACGCAAGCGGGCTGTAGTATAGTTTCATGATCACGATCCTTTTCGGGATATGCCTGGAGGAGGCGCGGCAAAAACCGTTAGCGGTAGCCGACGCCGGCGACATAATTGAAGAGCATCCGCTCCTGCATTTCTTCCTGCTCGAACAACACTTTCATCGTGTCGCGTATGTCCAGTATGCCGAGAGGCCTGGCGCCGACGTCGATTACCGGAATGTTCTGCAGGCTTCGCGCCGCCATGGTCTGCCATACGTCATGGACATCGTCCTGCGGACTGCACGAGACGATGGATCTGTTCATCAGGTCGGACACTGGCGGCGTCTTGGACGCTGGGCCGGCGAGATGGCGCACGAGATCGGATTTGCTAAGCACACCCTCTGCGCCTCCGCCTGCATTGCATACCAAAACGAGGCCGATGCCAGGCCTGGACAGTGAAACGGCGGTCGCTTGCACCGTTGCATCCAAGTCGATCACGGCCAGGCGCGACGACGTGAAGGCATGCAGTTTGTCGATGAGCATTGCGCCGTCCCTGGTTGCGTGCCGTGCCGAGGAGCGCTTCAATCGCAACGGCGGCGCGGCGCTTTCCTGTTCAAACAGGGCGATAGATTCCGACCTCATTCTTCGTAGGGGAGCACAAGTTCGGTCTCGCTGGTGTCGACGATGAAGACGGCCAGCAGCCGGGCGGGGTCAGTCGCGCTGGCATTCTGGCTGACGCGGTGACGATCACCGGGATATTCGGACCAGCTCTCGCCGGCGCGATAGGTGACCACCGGGCCATCATTGACCTGACTCTTGATCGCCCCTTCGAGAACCGTTGCGTAGATGAAGGCAGATTTGGGATGGAGATGCGCGGGCGAATTACCGCCTGGCTCATATTCGACAAGCACACCTCTCATGCTCTTGCCGGGCACGTTCGGAAGCGGTTGATCATAAACGAGCTTCACGTTCTTGAAAGCGCCAGCCGTATTGTCGGCCAGCGCGGCGGTGGCGATGAACGCCGCGAGAGCGGCGGTGCTGTAGAGTGTATTCCGGATCATTTGTCTGGCTCCAGTTTGCGGTTGAGATTGGGGTGATCGCCGGCCGGAGGGGAGGACGGCCGGCGATCGGGCTCTCGCCTGAGGGCACGCGCGAGGCTAGGACCTGATGAAGGTGAGCAAGTCGGCGTTCACCACATCGGCATGCGTGGTACACATCCCGTGCGGAAAGCCCTCATAGATCTTGAGCGTGCCGTTCTTTAGAAGCTTTGCCGATAACGGCGCGGAATCGGCAATGGGCACGATCTGATCGTCCGTGCCGTGCATGACGAGTGTCGGCACGTCGATGATCTTGAGGTCGTCGGTGAAATCGGTTTCCGAAAAGGCCTTTATGCCGTCGTAGTGCGCCTTGGCGCTGCCCATCATGCCTTGCCGCCACCAGTTTTGGACGATGCCCTGGATCGCTTTCGCGCCGGTCCGGTTGAAGCTGTAGAAGGGGCCTGACGGGAAATCGATGTAGAACTGCGCGCGGTTGTCAGCGAGCGACTTGCGCAGCCCGTCGAACACTTCGATCGGAAGGCCGCCAGGATTGGCCGGCGTCTTCACCATGATTGGCGGCACCGCGCCGATGAGGACGAGCTTCGCGGTGCGTTCGTTGCCGTGGCGGGCGACGTAATGAGCGGCTTCGCCGCCGCCGGTCGAGTGGCCGATGTGGATTGCGTCGCTCAGGCCGAGATGCTCGACCACCGCCGCCGCGTCGGCGGCATAGTGATCCATGTCGTGGCCGTCGCTCACCTGCGCGGAACGGCCGTGCCCGCGCCGGTCATGGGCGATGGTGCGATATCCATGCCCGACGAAGAAAAGCATCTGCGTGTCCCAGTCGTCGGCGCTGAGCGGCCAGCCGTGGTGGAAGACGATCGGTTGGGCGTCCTTCGGACCCCAGTCCTTGTAGTAGATCTCGGTGCCGTCCTTGGTGGTGATAGTGCTCATATCCTTCGATCCTTCTTGAGAGATTGATGAGTTCGATTCCTGGCCGGCTGTCCCTTGCGCGAGCGCATATTTGGGCAGGCCGGTTGCAATGCCGGCGGCAGCCGCGCCGAGGAGGAGGGTCCGGCGACTTGCCTGAGGCGCAGTGGGCAGCTTATGGTCCATCGTCGTTTCCTCGTCAGATGACGCCGTTACGCCGCAACACCGCTTCGCCGAGGCGGGGCGTGGTCGAACCAGTCTTCGAACGACGTCGAACCGATCCGGGCGCCCGCGCCAGGGACAAGCGAGCGGTCGTCTAGCTCGGTCCCGAAATAGAGCGCATGAGGATCGCCGATCACCTTCCTGGAATCGTTGGCGAGCTGCAGAAAACGCGCGACCAGCTCGTTCATGCGGAAAGGCTCGGGGCCGCCGATCTCCATCACGCCGTTAATCGGCTGGGAGAGCGCCACGTCAGCCATGACATCCGCGACGTCGTCGGAGGCGATGGGCTGGAAGTAGGCCGACGATACCGAGGCGGTGTCGCCGACGGTTGCCGACTGCGCAATGCCGCCAAGGAACTCGAAGAACTGGGTCGAGTGAACGATCGTGTAGGGAATTCCCGACTCCCTGATCAGCTTCTCCTGAGCCATCTTGGCGCGCAGGTAGCCGCTGCGGGGCAGGCGCTCCGCCCCGACGATCGAGAGCGCAATGTGATGCTTCACGCCGGCGGCCTTCTCCGCCGCGAGCAGGTTCTTTCCGGCTGTTTCGAAGAACTCGAGAACGGCCTTGTCCTCGAACGACGGCGAATTGGCGAGGTCGATGACAACCTCTGCCCCGGCAAGAGCCTTATCCAATCCTTCACCGGTGAAGGTGTTGACGCCGCCACTTGGCGACGCCGCCAACACGTCGTGGCCCTTCACGCTCAGCCTTGCGACGGTCTTGGAGCCGATAAGCCCGGTGCCGCCGATGATTACGATTTTCATGTCATTCTCCTGTTCTGACTTCGAAAAGATCTACTTGGAACAACGCCGGCGGCTCTAACCGTGCCGGCCCTGAATTCCTCGATGAGAGCGACGCGCGTCCGCGACTCGCTCGACCGCCAGCAGAAGGGCTTGGCTCAAGCGACACTGTCTTCGCAGCCTTCCCTCGCTTGGCCCCGACCCACGACCTCCGAGGCGCTGCCGTAGTAGCCCAAGCCAAAGATCTCGGCCGTGCCATAGGTGGCGCAGGACGGAGGCGGTGTTCTCGAGGAATTCCCGAAGAGGTTTGCCAGCGTGGCCGGGATCACGAGGTGCCGCTGTTGTGAGGGCAGGACGTTGCGGCGACGCCGCCACGACGTCGTGCCCCTGTTGACGCAACCTTTCGACAGTCGCTAACCGGACGTACCGAGTGCCGCCAATGACCACGATTTTCATGTCGATGTCTCCTGGGGCTTGCACTTGCTGAATGCAGCCGGCGCGAGGCGGCCGGTTTCGTCACTGTGCCGATGCGGCTTCCTCTATGAGCAAGGCGATCGCTTCTGGACGCGAGACCATCAGCGCGTGCGACCCGCCCTCGACGACGATGGTCTTCACCGAATGCGCGCGCTCGGCCATGAACTTCATGACCGCCGGCGGGATATTCCGATCCGCCGAGCCGTAGATCGCGTAGGATGGAATTGTCTTCCAAGAAGGCGCGCCGGAGGGCTCTGCCAGGGCGGCGTCAGCCACCGGGCGTTGTGTCGCCGCCATCAGGCTGGCCTGCGCTGCCGGCACATCGGCCGCGAACTGCTCGTGAACCTTTTCCGGCTGGATGTAGAGGTCCTGTCCTCCATCCGGCCGCGCCACCGGCAGGAGCGCCTCGCCAAGCGTGCTGCCTGGGAACTTCCCCGAAAGCGTGAGACTGGACTCGCCTTTGTCCGGGGAGAATCCGGCCACATAGACCAGCGCTTTCACATTGTTCTTCCCGTTGGCTGCCTCGGTGATGACCGGCCCGCCATAAGAATGGCCTACCAGGACGACCGGTCCGCCGATGGATCCGATGACGGCCGATACGGCGGCCGCATCGCTTGCAACGCCGCGAAGTGGGTTGGCCGCGGCGATGGTCCGGAAACCGTCCCTGTTGAGCTCGGCGATGACGCCGTTCCAGCTCGACGATTCAGCAAAGGCCCCGTGCACCAGCACGATCGTCGGTTTTGCCTGATGGTCCGTGGCCTGCGCCGTCGGGCTGTCCGACACGCTACATGCGTAAACAAGGGCCAGAGCTCTGATGATCTTGTGCACGTGTCTTCTCCTGTGCGGCGGGTCGTCCGATACCGAGAAGAATGCGCCCACTTGGCGCGCGAAAATATTCGACGGACGGCTCGGTCAGGCGATCCGAAAGTCTAGGACGATGCACCCGGGGGAGTGGCAGCTGTAGCCGGTGGTCGGCGCACGGGTAAGTTCCCGACGTCGATCGAACGCATCGCCGGGGTAAGACCGCGCCGACGTTCTCAGGCAGCGCGCCCAAGGCTGGCAGGGAGTGCGCGGCCGACTGGCGTCGGCTGTCAGTGTCTCCCTTCACCGGTCTCGTGCCATGACGATCAATCGGGCGGAAACTGCAGCGAGACATATACCGCCGTATGGCTCACCCTCGTCCTCCATCCAATCGACCCGAAAATGCTCCTTAATATAGTGTCCTCACACGACCGGATTGCCAGGTGTCGACCGAACAAAAGAGGGCACGAAAATGTCAGGCGCGGAAACAAGATCAGGCACGGCCGACAATCATGTCTTTGACCGGACTACTGATGTTTTCCTGTCCGATCCGACGGCGGAGCAGTCGACGGCCGGCATTGTTCTTGATCTGGGCAATCTTATTCAGGTCGCTTCATCTGCACTGAATCGGGTCGCCCGCGACCCGAGCGTCTCGACGGCTCCAGCACTCGACCCCGTAATCGCCAGCACCAGGACCGCCCTGCAGCAAGCCGGCGCGCTCGTGAGGGAGACGGTCGGCCGGGCCGCGGCAAGTCATCGAGCGCCGGAACATGCAAGCGTGGGCGCCTGCTTGGCCGAGGTCGAAAACCTTGTCCGAAGCGCATGGGAGACGAACGTTCGTCTCGAAATTCGCGTTGGGCGCGATCTACCCGCTGCGAAATGCGATCCGCTGGGTTTGCAGAACGCGGTCTTGAATCTCGTATTCAACGCGCGCGACGCGATGCCGGACGGCGGGTTGATCTCGATAAACGCCGCCGCGGTGGTTCAGGACCCCGGCACTGTCGTCGAGCTCCGTATCGAAGACAGTGGAATCGGAATGACGCGAGAGACCGTGCTCCGCGCCTTCGATCCCTTTTTCACCACCAAGGGCACAGGCCTCGGCGGCGTCGGCCTGCCGATGGTGAAGCATTTTGCCGAGCGCCACGGCGGGCGCGTCGACATCGAGAGCGCCTTCGGGTCGGGCACAACGGTGATATTGCGGCTACCCGCCATGCAGGCCCGGCAGGATTAACTGCAAGCCAATAGGGTGCCGGCTCACAGCGCCCAGTCATTCATGCCTGCAACCGCCCTCTGCAGACAGACGCGGCACAGTCGAGGATCTAAAATGAACGCTCGCCGGTTCACTGGGCACCGGCAAAACGATATCTGTGACGCCGGATTGTCGGATGCTCATGGCTACCTCCCTTCTTGTGCGCCTGGTCTGCCGGCGCTCAAACCACGCCGGAACGGCACTGGGTGAAAGATCGTCTGCATGGCTTTGAGCAGCGCGAATTTCGAATTCGTGTGCTCTTGTCCGGCGCCATTGCTACCGCCGAGGGACACCTTGGCTGAGAGGACGGCCGCAAGATCTTCGGCCATTTCGGGCCGGTCGAGCAGCAGGGGCGCGAAGCTTTGCTGGTCAATCTCGTAGACAACGACGTGGCTCATTGCGCGCAAGGTCGAAGTCTCGCCAACGCCCGCGAGCAGACCCGTTTCTCCGAAAAAGTCGCCGGGAGCAAGGTGGCCGATCTCCTGCGCATGAGCGTCATCTTCGCCGCGCTCTCGGACAATGATGCCCGTCCGAACAATCATGAGGGACGGCAGCATCTCTCCCTGTCGTGCTATGATGTCGCCCTTGCGATAGGTGCGCACCGCAACAGTTGCCGCGAGGGCTTCTTTTTCGTTGTCCGTCAACGCCGAGAAGACTGGTATGGCATTTATAAGCTTGATCGGCGTGACTTCTGGGAGACTTCCCGTCTCATCGCTCGGCAAGTCATTCATGAGAATCGCAGAGGAGGGTGGCGGCGCCAGCCGCAAACCCGCGGACTTGGAATGACGGTAGACGAGATCGAAGATTTCATTCTTCGCTGGAATTCGCTGGCCAACATTTGCGACGCGAAAAAACAGATCGACCTCGATCGCCGTCGCATCCAGAGCTTTGATAGCGACCACCGGTGGGGGCTCCCTCAGTATTGTGTTGCTGCTTTGTAAGGCCGCGTTCATGACGTCCGCGACGATCGCCGGCATCTTGGTCGGCGCCAATCTTATCGTGACGGACAGCCCATGGCTCTCCTCAGGGCTGCTGACATTGGTCAGCCCGAGCTTCGCGAGGAAGCTGTTCGGCAGCGCCACCACGTTGTGGGCCAAAGTGAGAAGGTGGGTCGATCGCCAGTTGGTCTCGACAACGCGCCCTTCGGTTCCGTCGCTGAGGACGATCCAGTCCCCAAGCACATAAGGTCGGCCGAGGTTGAGCGCGATGCCCGAAAAGACGTCGCTCAGCGTATTCTGGAGCGCCAGTCCAAGTACGATGGCAAAGACGCCCGAGGTGGCGATCAGCGTTCCGATCGGCGCGCCGAAGACAAAGGCCAGGATCGACAGCAGCATCCCAACGTAGACGCCACCGACGACGAGGTCCTGCAGAAGGCGCGCCTCGCGCGGCTTTCGTTCGAACACGAGATAGATGCGGACAAACCCGATCAGCGCCCAGGCGAGGTGAACCCACCACAGCAACTTGGCCGAACCGACGAGGATTGCGCTAGCGGTTGTCTCGGTGCCCCGTGTCGGCTCGTAGGGGAGCACAGCTCCGTCAAGCAGCAGGACCGACATGGTAAGGAAGAATGCGATCTGGACAATCAGTCTGGTGGTGGAGAGCCGCCGAGGAATGACGTGCCAAACGACTATGCCGGCGAGACCGACCAGCACCATGTAGAGATGGGGAGAATTCCACCAGTTCATTACCGTATCCGGATCCATAAAAATCCTCACACAATCCTCGCCTCGGGGCACGGCGACCGGGCAGGCGATCCTTCGGTGTTATTCCTTGCCTTTCTCCAGGATCGCTTCGGTTATCGAGTTCGGCAGCCGGCGCGGCGTCTCGATCACGCCCAGCAGCGGCATGACGACCAGAATGAACGCGAAGTAGTAGAGGGTCGATGCCTGCATGGCGGGGATGTACCAGCCTTCCGCCGGCTTGGACCCCAGCCAGCCAAGGAAGAGGGCGTTGATGACAAAGAGCCAGAAAAAACGCCTGTACCAGGGCCGGTAGAGGGCCGAGCGCACCTTCGACGTGTCGAGCCAAGGCACGAAGAACAACACGGCGATGGCGCCGAACATGGCGAGCACGCCGCCGAGCTTCGAGTCGACCGGCCCGATGTTGAAGGTGACAGCGCGCAGGATCGCGTAGAAGGGCAGAAAGTACCACTCGGGCACGATATGCGCCGGCGTCTTCAGCGGGTCGGCGGCGGTGTAATTGTCTGGATGCCCGAGATAGTTCGGCACGTAGAAGACGAAGTACGCAAAGGCGAGCAGGAACACCACGGCCCCGAGCACGTCCTTCATCGTAGCATGGGGCGTGAAGTCCACGACGTCGGTTTGCGACTTCACGTCTATACCCGCCGGATTGGTCTGGCCGGCGACGTGAAGCGCCCAAATGTGCAGGATGACGACGCCGTCAGCATGAACGGCAGCAGGTAATGCAGCGCAAAGAAGCGGTTTAGAGTCGGATTGTCCACCGCAAAGCCGCCGAGCAGCAATTGCTGCACCCAGTTGCCGACCAGCGGAATGGCGCTGAAGAAGCCGGTGATGACGGTCGCGCCCCAGAACGACATTTGTCCCCAGGGCAGCACGTAACCCATGAACGCCGTCGCCGTCATCAACAGTAGGTTGGTGCGGCCGAGGACCCACAGCAGTTCGCGCGGCGCCTTGTAGGAGCCGTAATAGAGTCCACGGGAGACATGGACGTAGACCGCGATGAAGAAGAACGACGCGCCGTTGGAGTGCAGGTAGCGCAACAGCCAGCCGGAATTCACGTCGCGCATGATCTTGTCTACGGAATTGAAGGCCAGTGTCGTGTCGGCCGCGTAGTGCATGGCCAGCACGACGCCGGTCACGATCTGCGCGGCCAGCATCATCGACAGGATGCCGCCGAACGAATAGGCGTAGTTCAGGTTGCGTGGAACCGGATAGACGATGAACTGATCATGCACTAGGCGCGGCACCGGCAGGCGGGCGTCGAACCAGCGTCCGATCCTGGTCTTGGGAATATAGGTGGAATGCCCACCGCTCATCGGAGTGCCTCTGGTTTTGAAATTGCCGGTATCGATATCGGCCGGCGCTCCTTGGCCGGCCGCCCTTTAACACGGATGAGCGGGTTCACTCGCGGTCACGAACCTTCCTCGACGGGACAGCGTAAGTAGATCGGCCGGACCATCGCGCGAGCAAACCCGTTGCCGCCGCGCCTAACCGGCTGCGCCGTCGTGTCGACGGCCCAGACCCTCAGGAAGATCTGCAGCATCCTCGAAAGAACGAATCCGAGCGTCATTTCCGATGCTCCTTGGTTGGGTTGTGGAGGACCCAAGCATGCCAGCCTTTCCAGTGTTCGAACTATCATGCCGAGGACGCATGCGTCCGATACGTTGGTCTATGGGTTCCTGACTGAAAGGCTGCGCCGGACGGCCGAGGCGCAACCTTGCCGCCGCGCCTTCACGATTGGTAAAGCGCGCATGCGCGTGGGGGCGGACCGGTCGGCCTCCGGCCCCCAGCGCCGCGCGGCCGCTCGTCGTGAACTACTGCGCCTCTTCCATGGCCGTGCCTCGTTGACCGCGACCAATGACCCGAGGTCAAACGAATGCCGTGTGGGCGCGGTACCAAACCGGTCCAGGAAGGCCATGGAGGATGGCAAGCAGTCGGTGTTAGCCGGCGGGCGAATAAGGATTACAAGGACTGCCCGCGGGCGTTGCAGGATGCCGCACGGGCGCTGCCGAGCGCCTCGTCAATGATGCGGCGGATGGTGCGCGCGCAGCGGCCGCACTTCGGGCTGCAGCCGAGACAGCCATAGACCTGGCTGGTCGAGCGCGGCCGCTCCGCCTCGACGGCGGAGCGGACATCCTGATCGCTCAACACATTGCACGAACAGACGATCATGGCGCGATGGTCCTCGACTGCGACCTAACCCAACAAACGGTCAGTACTCCCAGGGACCTGGTACCCAACGAAAGACGTCGCCGTCGACCGCCACATGGCAGACGGACGGGAATGACAGGTGAGTGGCCAACAGCGACTCGCGGTTCGCCGCCATCTCCCGCAGGAGACTAACGCGGACGCGGGCCGCTTCCTCGGGGTCGTGCTCGAAGCCGTTGTACCAGTCGGGGTGCTCGAACCCGACTTGGAACACGGCGTCGCCGGCGAACGTCAGCCGGTCGCCGCCGGACGCCAGGCGGACCACGCTATGCCCGGGAGTGTGGCCGCCGGTGCGTTGGACGCGCACTCCCGGCGCCACCTCGTGCTCGTCCTCGAACGGCCGTAGCTGGTTGCGGTACTCCTTGAGGAACCGCTTGGCCGACTCCCGAAGCGCGTCCGGGAAGCCCGGCGGCATGGAGACGTGGGAGAAATCCGGCGCCTCCCAGAACTTGATCTCGGCGGCCGCCACGTGGATTCGCAGATCGGGACGCAGCACTTCCTTCACCCCGTCGACGAGCAGCCCGCCAATATGGTCCATGTGCAGGTGGGTCAGCACCACGTCGGTCACGGATGAGAGATCGATGCCGGCGTCGTCCAGTCGCCGGACCAACTGCCCGGCCCGCTTCAAATCCGGGAACTCCGCCCCTATGCCAGCGTCGACGAGTATCGTCCGGCCGCCGCTACGCACCACGACCACGTTCAGCGCCCATTCGAGCACGTCCGGCGGCAGAAACTTGTCCTCTAGCCAGGCCTCCCGGACGGCCGGGTCAGCATTGTGGCCTAGCATAGCGCCTGGCAGCGACAGCACCCCATCGCTGACCACCGTCACTTCAATCGTGCCGACCTTCAGCACGTAGCGCGACGGAACCAACTCGTGATCCGGCCTACCGTGAGTGTACCTCGCGTTCACCGTGTCAGTGCAGTGCTTGACCGAGGGGTGTGGGGTGTTGTCCAAGCTCATGCTTTTCGCCTGTTGCTCTGCTAGGCTCATGTTTATCTCCTGTTGATCGCCTTACACACGGCCGTATCGGCCACCTCCGCCGCTGGCGCCCGTGGATTTGGCATGCGCCTCCATGGACCGCCACCTGGCGTCGGCGGAGGAGATTGCACCGCCTCCGCCCAGGCGGCCATCGAACGGAAGCGTCGGTCAGGCAATACGAAGGTCTATGGCAGACCCGTTGTGCGCAGGGGGTGATCTGGCGCGAACGTCGAAGGCGCCGCTTCGAGCAGCGGACTGCGACCGTGCTCCTTGACTGTCGGCGGTCCGCCCTGCGTGTGAAAGGTCCTGTACTGCGGTATCAGTCGTTCACGGCTTTCATGCAGTCGACGGCACGCGCGCCCTCAGCATAGCGTTCTGCGCATGTCTTTGGTCGGCACGCTGGTCGAACGAATAGAAGTTAGCTGTGCCGAACATATCCACGAGCAAGTGACCGTCCTCCCCGCTGGTGACGGGGCAGGGCGCTTGCATATGCCGCTGCGGCGACGAAGCACGCATTAGTGGCAAGTTCCGATCGACTGAGCAATACAACGCACGACCGGATCGACCGGAAAGGAAAAAGCATCAATGAGCCGGATAGCTATATTTGTTGCAATGGGCCTTCTCGCCAGTCACGCAGCAGCAATCGAGAGGCACAACGTATCGCAAATGTCGGGCGAGGCGGTCGGTAGAGCCCTTCAATCGGAGCACCGATCCATCCTCCGATACCACTCAGCACGCGTAGATAAATTGATGCTCTACGACATTTATGTGCGTGATCATCGCTGTGGGGCCGATTTCAGGGGATAGTTGCCTTTGGGCAACCACCTCAACTTAGGTGTGCTCGTTGTGGCTATCTTGGTCTTAGCCGTCGCAGGAGACCAGGCCGAGCGTCCTACAGGGAGATCATAGTCCCCATACTTCGGCATCGTCCAACCAATCCTTCCGTTTGATAGGCTCGCGCTCCGGGATCCACGAACATTGCCTGCATCGGGAGGTGGTCCTTGCCGGATTGGCAGGCGAGGTGTGTCCAGCCCCCGCCTTGAACCGACCACCCGGAGGCCGTCGATGAGCACCGTCTCGTTCCTCAACATCGGCATGCACGGGTACATCAACCCGACGCTCCCGGTCGTGGCAGAGCTCGCCCGGCGTGGTCACACGGTGACCTACCACACCTCCCGCGCGTTTGCGGCCCAGATTGAGGCCGCCGGTGCGAAGGTCCACCTCTACTCCGGGGCCGACCTGCCCCTGCCGGATCCGCCGATCCCCCTAGCGATGCTGGAAGAGCTCGCGCGGGCCGCCCTCGGCTTGCTGCCCGGCGTGCTCTCAGACCTCCGCGGCATCAGGCCCGACCTGATCGTGCACGGGGCGGCCTGTCCATGGGGCGCGGTGGCCGCGCATGAGCTCGGTGTGCCGGCGGCCGCCACGTTCACCACGTTCGCGTTCAACGGGCAGGTGCCCCAGCCCCACCGGCCTCTCGCGTGAGTTGGTGGCCGCCGCGGCCGCCCGTCCTCGCATCGGCTGGAGCTACGTTTGCGCGCGCTGGGCGCTGCAATGCGGCTACGACACCGGCGGGCTGCCCCTGATCGACCTGATGAACGCGCGCGAGCCACTGAACCTGGTCTTCACCTCTAGCGCGTTCCAGCCTGGAGCCGACGCGTTCGACCCCTCGTACCGGTTCGTCGGGGCGAGCGTCGGTTCCCGCCTGACCGATCCGGGATTCGACACGGTCCGGCTGGAGGACCCCGTGCTGTACGCGTCGCTGGGCACGGTGTTCGATACGCGGCCCGCCCTGCTGCGGACCTTCGCGACCGCGCTGGCACCGCTGGGCGGCACCGTTGTCGTCTCGACTGGGCACACGGAACCGTCAGATCTGGGTCCGCTGCCAGCCAACGTGCTGGCCCGCCGATCCGTACCTCTGGGCCACCTGTTATCAAGGCAGTCTGCCAAATCCTGCAAATGGACACCCTTGGCACATTTCTGACTTGTTTCTATTCGCATGAGCGGCAGGGCAATGGCGTCTGAACTGAGCTTGCGAAGAAATTTCGGGAGCGTCAGGTGCGAAAAGAAATCGCGACGGACCTCATCGAGCGGAATGATGGCCTTACCATTATATTGTGCCATGAGCAGAAAGCGGTGTTGAGTGAAATCGATGGTTACGCTTTGAAAAATGGGATGAAATGAGTCACATATCGGCCGGCAATGTCCGTCCGTCCAATCTCAGTGTGGTTTAAAACCGTGTATAAATGATTGAAAAATATAGTAAATTCGCCATCGCACCCATGATGGATTGGACGGACCGGCATTGCCGGTTCCTGCATCGCCAGTTGACGCGCCGGGCCTTCCTCTACACCGAGATGGTCGTCGCCGACGCGGTCATCCACGGCGAGCGCGAGCGCTTGCTCGGCTTCGATGATACGGAACATCCGGTCGCGTTGCAGCTCGGCGGCTCCGATGCGCAGAAGCTTGCCGAGGCGGCGCGCATCGGCGAAGTCTTTGGCTATAATGAGATCAACCTCAATGTCGGCTGCCCGTCCGACCGCGTCCAGTCGGGTACGTTCGGGGCCTGCCTGATGAAAGCACCGGACCTAGTCGCCGATTGCGTCGCGGCGATGAAGGCTTCTGTCGGCATTCCGGTTACCGTCAAATGCCGCATCGGCGTCGACGAGCAGGATCCTGAGCCGGCGCTCGATGCGTTGGCGGACGGCGTTTTCGCGGCCGGCGCAGACGCACTGTGGGTGCATGCTCGCAGGGCGTGGCTGGAAGGGCTGAGCCCGAAGGAAAACCGCGACATCCCGCCACTCGACTACAACAGGGTCTATCGGCTGAAGGCCAAAAATCAAAACAAATTCATTGGCATCAACGGCGGTATTCAATCTCTTGATGAGGCGATTGACCACATTGATCATGTCGACGGCGCCATGCTCGGCCGCGCCGCCTATCACACGCCGGGCATTCTGGCAGGCGTCGACGCGGTGTTTTACGGCGACAAACCCCAAACGTTCGATTTTGCCGCGCTGATCGATGCCATGGCGGATTATGCGGCACGCCATATCGAGCGGGGCGGGCGGCTTGGCCACGTCACCCGTCACATGGTCGGCCTCTTCCACGGTCTGCCTGGTGCGCGCCGTTACCGGCAAATCCTTTCGACCGATGCGACAAGGCCCGGCGCCGGACCCGATGTGCTGAAGGCGGCCTTCGCCGCCGTCGATTTTAGCGGGACGGACGCCGAAGCAGCCTGACTGTTCAATCGCGCAAGATCATGCGGTCGCCGCGCACGTCGAAACCGGACAGTGAGCCGATGAAATTCATGCCGAGCAGGCTCTGGCCGAGCATGCCGGGCGCGGCGATCATGACCGGCATGTCCTTGCGCACGATCCCGCCGATCGCCAGTTCGTCGGTTCTCACGGCGGCGGCGCGCGCCATGCCGTTGGCAGTGGAAACCGGTATGCTGAAGTTGAGAACGGCTGGATTGAAGCCGGCCGCTTGCGCGTCCTGCGCGGTCAAGACGGTGCTGGTTGCGCCGGTATCGACCACAGCCCGGACCGGCGTGCCGTTGACCATGATGCGCGCCTCGAAATGGCCATTGCCGGCCTTGTCCAGGGTCACCGTGGCATGGCCGTCCTCAAGGCCCAACGCCAGCGGACTGCCGGGAACAAGGCCGGCCGTCACCCGGCTGGCGAAATCCTGCAATTCATAGCGGTACTGGTAGCCGGCGATCAATGCGAGCACGATGGCGGCCCAGGCGCCCAGGCTGCGGGCCATCGTGCCCAAGGGTCTGCCTGATCTGAGCAGGCCGGCGCCGATGAGCGCGACCAGGGCGCCAAGCCAGACCAGCCGGCTGAAATCGTAATTCTCGACGCCGAATGTGCTGCCGGCGGAATCGTTAGGCATGAGCAGGATAACGCCTGCCCCGATCAGGATCATCAAAAACCAGAAAAACCGGTTCATATGGGGCTCACGAGAGAGCGTCGCGTTCGCGCGCGAGGCGGGTGCGGCGGGTTTCGCGGCGCGGTCTGCGCTCAACCGTTTCCAGCCGGGCCGGCAGCTCGGCCATGACGCTGCGGCGGATTTCAGGGGTCATCTCGATCCAGGCGCCGATTTCCTCGCGCGTGCGGCCGCAACCGAAGCAGAAGCCGGTTTTCATATCGATCGAACAGACCAGGACGCATGGGGATTCGATGGCCGTCATAGTGTTCTCTCAGGGTTCCGTCAGGATCCCTTGTCTCGCTTCCACATGGTGTAACGGCAAAGCCAATGCAAGCCCTCCGGAATGCGCCGCCGGCCGCCGCTTTCGCGTCAATGCAGGCAGTTGTGCCGGCCGAGCAAGGCGGCTATGCCGCTCACCAACTCCGGGAACGATCATCAACGACATGACCAGCGCGCTGCCCTTCGACGATTTTCGCAATCTTCTGGCGACCCTGCCGCGAGCCAACACGGCAGCCGAAGCCCGCGTCCGTGCGCTGTTTGCCAGGGCCGACAAACCCCAGGGTTCGCTCGGCCGCATCGAGGACATCGCCGCCTGGCTGGCCGCCTGGAGCGGCCGCGCGCCGCCGGCAGTGAACCGGCCTCTGGTGGCGATCTTCGCCGGCAATCACGGCGTCGCTCGCCACGGCATTTCGCCACGGCCTGTCGCTGCCACGGCGAACGCCGTCGAGCTTTGCGCCGCCGGGGGTGCGGCGATCAATCAGATCTGCATCGCCAATAATCTCGGGCTGAAAGTGTTCGATCTTGCGCTGCACATTGCAACCGCCGACATCACCGAGGATTCGGCACTTGACGAGCGCGGCTGTGCCGCCACCATGGCCTTCGGCATGGAGGCGATCGCCGGCGGCGCCGATCTGCTTTGCCTTGGCGACCTCGGCGTCGGCAATTCCACCGTTGCCGCGGCCCTGTTTGCCGCACTGTTCGGCGGCAGGGGCGCAGATTGGGTCGGATCCGGATCGGGTGCCGATGCATCGATGCGGACGCGCAAGGCGGACGTGGTCGATGCCGCGCTAGCCTTCCACGGCACAGGTCTCAGGGACCCGCTGGAAGCGTTGCGCCGGGTTGGCGGCCGTGAGTTCGCAGCGATTGCCGGCGCCATTCTCGCCGCCCGGACGCAGAAGATCCCCGTCCTGCTCGATGGATTGGTGGCGACAGCCGCTGCGGCGGCGCTGCATGCCGCCGAACCCACTGCGCTCGACCATTGCCTGCTTGCCAACCTGTCGCCAGAGCCTGCGCACGCTCGGGCTGCCGAGCGGCTCGGCTTGCGCCCGCTGCTTGATCTCGGCGTCAGCCACGGTGAGGGGGCAGGGGCGGCACTTGCGGCCGGCCTGGTCAAAGCCGCTGCGCTCACCGCCTCGGGCATGGCGGCGGCGGTTCATTAAAGCGTCTATCGCCGGCGTGCAGCAACGGCCCTGGTCGGCAGCGCCGGCAACTCTTCCATCACCCGGCTCAACGGAAAGATGGCGATCGCCTCGGTGCCTTCGCGCAGTTTGGAATGGAGTTCGAACTCGCCGCCATGCATGGCGAGCAGGCTTTGGACGATCGGCAGGCCAAGCCCGGTGCCTTGTTCGGCGCTCTTGATGGCGATGGAGCCCTGGCCGAAGGCGGACAGCACGACCGGAATCTCCTCTTCCGGTATGCCGGGCCCATTGTCCTTGACGGAGAAGTATTGGCCGCCGCCTGCCGTCCAGCCGACGCGCACGCGGATCTCGCCGCCAGTTCCGGTGAACTTGATGGCGTTCGACAGAAGATTGAGCGCGATCTGTCGCACCGCGCGTTCGTCGGCGAACAGGCGCGGCAAGGCGTTTTCGAAATCCTGGACGATACGGATGTCCTTGTTGCGCGCCTTCAACTCCATCATGTGGCAGCAATCCTCGACGACGGAAAGCAGCATCATCGGCTCTTCGTTGAGCTGGTAACGGCCTGCTTCGATGCGCGACAGGTCGAGGATTTCGTTGATCAGGTCGAGCAGGTGCTGGCCAGAGGCATGGACGTCGCGAGCATAGTCGCGATAGGTCGGATTGCTCATTGGTCCGAGCACCTCGTTCGCCATCACCTCGGAGAAACCGAGAATGGCGTTGAGCGGCGTCCGCAACTCATGGCTCATCGAGGCCAAAAACCGCGACTTTGCCAGATTGGCGTCCTCCGCGCGTCGGCGCGCTTCGTCCGACATCGATTTCGCCGTGTCCAATTCGGCTACCAGCGCGTCCTTTTCGGAGCGGAACGAGAGCAGCATCAAGGACGAGCGATTGAGGCGGCGCGCCACATAGGCGAAGAACGGCAGCGCGACAATCAGCAGCCCGGCCATGATCTCGATCGGCATCCACTGCCTGGCGCCGGCATAGGCATAGGCGGCCACCGGAACGGCGAAAGTCGCCAGCAACGCACCGCGCAACGATGACGCCGTGATCGCGGTCGCTGCCATGGCAAGCAGCAGCACCACCGCCTTGATCAACTGGAACTGGTCGACCTGGCAAGCGTCGCAACCGAGCCAGGCAAACCAGGCCCAGCCCAGGCCGCAAAGGAAATGGCCTATCAGGAAATCTCGGTGCGTTTGCAGCGGGTTGAGTTCGGCAGCTTCCGTTCGGTCGACGCGTCTCGCCATGAACACGACTGTGGCGTAGCAGATGAGTATGAAAAGCGCCCAGACGCCAATTGCCTTGCCGACGCCAGCAAACAGACCGGTCGCGGCGGTCGCCAGGACGAGAAGCGGAACAATGATCGCGCCGTCGATCATCGCACGGGCGTGGAGTTTCAACAGCTCGCGGTCGAAATCGGGATTTCCGGCCTGCTGCGAGAGACGGTCGCGCGTCTTGCGCACCGCGCGCGCCACATCGCTGTTGCGATGGGGTTTCCGGCGGTCCACAATAAACTTGTCCGCTGTGGTCGAGCGTTGCGAGGGCATGGAGACTTCAATTTATGCGGGCAGCGGTTTCAAATCGTTAAGCTACGGTCGAATGATTAACCAACGGTTTGCCATATGAGCCGATCGTGGTCGCGGCGGCCGCGACAGCAATACGTCCCGCCGCGGCCGCGAAGCCTTTGGCGCCGGCTGCTGGACTACGCACTGGCCGTGCTTGTCCTCGGTCTGCTGATCCTGCTGGCGGCGCGGCTTGACCGGATCGAGACGCGCAAGACCGAGGGTGCCGCCGTCGTCAATGATGGCGATACGATCACGCTCGGCACCGAGCGCATCCGCATGCGCGGCATTGATGCGCCAGAATATTCGCAAATCTGCCGCAGGGACGGCGCCGACTATCCCTGCGGCAAGCTGGCGCGGCAGTCGCTGGTACGTCTGATATCAGGCAAACCCGTCTCCTCCACCGGCTGGCAGCGCGACCGATACCGCCGGCTGCTCGGCGATTGCAACGCCGGCGGCAAGGATCTCAACCGAGCCCAGGTCGAGGCCGGCTGGGCAGTTGCCTATGGCGATTTCGAAACCGAGCAGGCCGCTGCCCGCATAGGCAAGGCCGGCATCTGGGCCGGCACTTTCGACGAGCCGCACGATTGGCGCGAGAGCCACGATCACGAAGTGGTCGAACGAAGGCACGGTCGTCTGGCTTCGATCGGCGATGGCTTGCGAGAAATTTTTCGCTTCTGGTGATGGTCGACCCGACCCTATAGTTGTTGCAACAGACCTGATCAGAGCGACGTGCGTCCATGCGGACGCACAAGCCATGCGCTAGGTTTTTTGATTCTCGCATCGTGCTTTCCGGAAATCGATTCCGGTTGTCGGGCCGATGCGAAAGGAGGATGGGATGAAACTCTTCGACGGCGGCCGGGCGCCCAATCCACGGCGAGTTCGCGTCTTCCTCGCCGAAAAGCGGCTTGAGGTTCCGCTGGTGCCCGTCGACATGGGCGCGATGGAGCACAGAGAGCAGCCGGTCAGTTCGCGCAACCCGCTGCAGCGTCTGCCGGTGCTCGAACTCGACGACGGCACAGTCATCACCGAATCCGTCGCCATCTGCCGCTATTTCGAGGAACTGCACCCGGAACCGGCGTTGTTCGGCCGCGGCGCGCTCGGCAAAGCGCTGGTCGAGATGTGGCAAAGACGGATGGAGCTCAACTTGCTCAATTGCGTCAGCGCTGCGTTCCGACACGTCCATCCGGCGATGAAGGAATGGGAGATTCCACAGATCCCCGAATGGGGCGAGGCCAACAAGCCGAAAGCTATTGGATTCCTGAGACTCCTAGACGACGAGTTGGCGAACCGCGAATTCGTTGCCGGCGACGCCTATTCGATCGCCGACATCACCGGGCTGATTGCCATCGACTTCATGAAGCCGGCGCGCATCAAGGTGCCGGAAGACTGCGCGAACGTGCTGCGCTGGCATCAGGCGATCTCCAGCCGGCCGAGCGCCGCTGCCTGAGGACGAGCCCCAGGCATGAGCGAAGAGCTGGAAAACTTCGCGGCGAGGGTACGCGCCTGCCGTATCTGCGTCGAAAACCCGGTCGGCCCGCCGCTGCCGCACGAGCCGCGCCCTGTGCTCAGGCCGTCTTCGAGCGCCCGTATCCTGATTGCCAGCCAGGCACCGGGCACCAAGGTGCATATGTCAGGCATGCCGTTCACCGACGCCTCCGGCGATCGGTTACGGAACTGGCTGGGGGTCAGCGCGGAAGAATTCTACGACACGACAAAATTCGCCATCGTGCCGATGGGCTTCTGCTTTCCCGGCCAGGATGCCAAGGGCGGCGACCTGCCGCCGCGCCGCGAATGTGCAGCGGCCTGGCGTGCGCCGCTGATGGCGCTGATGCCGCATATCGACCTGGTGCTGACGATCGGGCTCTATGCGCAATCCTGGCACATGGGCGCCGCGCGCCGCCCCTCGCTGACCGAGACGGTGATGGATTGGCGCACCATCTGGGATGCGCCCAGCGCCCCGAAAGTGCTGCCGCTACCGCATCCGTCATGGCGCAACACCGGCTGGCTGAAGCGCAATCCGTGGTTTGAAATGGATTTGCTGCCGTTTCTGAGATCGGAAATCCGCTATCGCCTCGGCTGACGCGTAAGCAAGAAATCACTCGCTTTTGTGCTATCTCACAGAATTTCTTTCTTGTGAATGGCCCAAATAAGAAGGACTATAGCCAATCTATTCCTGATCTATCCCCGTGGGAGCACCCAAATGGACCGCCTTGACAGAAAAATCCTTCGCCTCTTGCAGGAGGACGCGACGCTCGCGGTCGCCGATGTCGCCAAGAAAGTCGGACTGTCGACCACGCCCTGCTGGCGGCGCATTCAGAAGCTCGAGGAGGAAGGCGTCATCAAGCGGCGCGTCGCCATCCTCGATCATGAAAAGGTCAATGTGCGCGTCACCGTGTTCGTGTCGATCCGCACCAATTCGCACAGCCATGAATGGCTGCGGCGCTTTTCGGAGGTCATCCAGGAATTTCCGGAAGTCGTCGAGTTCTACCGGATGAGCGGCGACGTCGACTATCTCTTGCGTGTGGTGGTGCCCGACATCGCTGCTTACGACGCCTTCTACAAGCGGCTGATCGCCAAGATCGAGATCCGCGACGTCTCGTCGTCGTTTGCCATGGAACAGATCAAATACACGACCGAAATGCCGCTCGACTACATGGTTCTGGACAAGGAATCGGGTGCCAACGCTGCCTGAGGATTTTTTGCTTAATTGTTCTTTTTGTTGAGGAAAATCCAAGGCGAGTTTGCCGGTAGCGTGATCGTGTCCGGCACGCGATCGACATCCGCCACCTCCGCCTTGCGCACTGTGTAACCCGACTGGATCACGCTGACACCGTCGAGGATGAAGAGCTGACTTTTCTCCATGCCCGGCTGCAGCGCACCGGTCACGGAAACCGGCTGATAGGCTTGCGACATCCTGTAGGGGCGGGCGGGCGTGACGAGGACGATCTGATTGGGCGGCGGCGTCGGCATGTGGCTGCACGCACCTGTCCACGGCACCAGCAGGAACTGATAGACGAGATCGCCGTCCCGATCGAGCGGCAGCGCATATCCCGCCAGTTGGACGGCCTTGTCTCGCAAATTGAGAGACAGCGTCTCGCCACGGTCAGGCATTTTTGCCGCGACCATCGGCAATCCGACACTTTCGGCAGCGGGCTGGGTCGCCGGGCGCAGGTCCTTCCAGAATATGCGCGCGGTTTCGGCGGAAGCGGTGGCAATGGAGAGGCCCAGTGCCACAGCCAAGGCCGAGCCTGATTTGAGACGATTGTTCATTGGCGTCATCCTTCGCCAGTCCGTGGCTGGATGGGTAAACCCGTCGTGAAGTATCGGTAACGGAGTGATCCACTTGTTATCGCAGAATGCAACATCGAGTGCCATGCCCATGGGGCTGACCGGGGCAAACCGTCGTTGAGGCTTCAGGCCGCACTGAAGGGCAGAGCGGCGCCGGAGCGAGGAGTTCGATCCCAAGAAAGGCGAGGAAATCGCCGAAAGCGTCTTGCCCAGTCGGCTCGGCGACGCAGAATAAGCGAAGACAGAACCCTATCCTCGAATATCGCCTGGACTTGGAGAAGTTAAATGCCGACCAGCCATGATCTCAGCGGGCTGATGAAATTCCTCAGCCGTGACGAATGGAGCGAATGTTTCGCGGAAGTGTTCGAGGATCATTTTGGCCCGATCCTCGGCGACGGGGACATGGACTTCGAAGAGCTCGCCGAGGTCCTGGGTGAAGACAGAGTCATGAACCTTTGGGGCTGCGCCTTCGAGGATTTCCTGACCCAGGATTTCGAGCGCGAACCCAGCAACATCGTCGACGAGTATCTCAAGCGCAGAGGCTGGAAGGAAAATGCGCAAACGAGAGCCTATATCGGCGCGCTGCGCACCTCCATCATGAGCTTGTATGAGGTGAGCGACGTCGTTCCGGGACAATCGCTCATGGCGCGCGATCTTCTCCGCGGTGGCGAACCGATCGCCGTCGAAGAGGGCACCGCCACCAAGACATTGAAGCAGTGGGACAAGATCGCGGCGAGAATCGTGTCCGTCCGCGGAAAGAATATCCTTACCAGCGGCATTCTTCCCTTCACCCGAGAGGCCACCCAATCCTTGTTCGATGCCCTGTTGGACGTGTTCGGCAAAAAGAACGCAAAAAAGCTGCCGGCCATAAGGGATCAAGACCTGCCGGCGGTGGCGTTCACGTTCACGCTCGTATGGGTATCCGACGCCCTCGACAAGGTGATGAACATGCCGAGGGTCCAAAATGCCGAAGGCGACGAATTCATGTTTCATGATGTCCGCTTTCCCTTGGCCGCCGGCGCGTCGCAGGAGGACATCACCGCCCGGCTGAACGGCATAGCGGGCATGTCGCAGGAAAATGCGCAGTTCTGGAACTGGCTGGAATACTCGCCGCAAGGCGAGGACAGACCCAAGCAGGCGGGCACGCTTTCCCTGGACACCACAATGGACAGCGGTTGGCGCGTGTTGGGCAATGTCGAGTTGAAAGGCGGTTTCCTGTGTCTATTCGCCAATTCCGCCGCGCGGGCGGAAAAAGGAACGGCCCTGATCCGGCGAGCCCTCGGCGATCTGGTCCGAACACCTCTTACCGAAATCCGTACCGTAAAGCAGATGATGGCTGAACGGCCAGCCAGGGAGGGCAGGACGCCCTCATCGAAGATTCCTCCGGAAGTCACTGAACAGGTCATTCACGAATACCTGGATCAACACTATCGGGATACCCTCGATCAGCCGGTCCAAGTACTTGGTGGCAAGACACCGCGTCAGGCCGTCAAGACCCAAACAGGCCGGCAAAAGGTCGCCGAATGGCTCAAACATCTGGAAAACCAGACCGCCAAGCAGCCTGACCGCGACCATCCTATGGCCGCTTACAGTTTTGAGTGGATGTGGACGGAGCTTGGCGTTCGCGACCTACGCCGCTAGCGTCTGGCGTCCTCAACGCTCCAGGCGCATCACATGCCGGCGCGAGCCGGCCATGCCGATCTCGTGGAATCCGCGGGCCACGAACATCTGTCGAAATCCCATGAAACGGTAACTCGGCGATGCCTGGTCGACCGGATAGGCCTCGATGGTCCTGGCGCCTTTGGCGAAGGCGTGATCGATGGCCGCGTCGAGCAGGGCGCTTGCCAGTCCACGGCCGCGCGACGCCTTCGGCACATAGAAGCAGACGATCGACCATACACCCGCCTCGCTGTCGTCCTGCTCCTGCGACAGCTTGCGATAGGTCTCGCGTGGCGCCACGGAGCACCAGCCGACGATCTTGCCTTCGGCATGGGCGACGATACCGACCGGCGTGCCGGCTTCGATGAGCGCCAGCATGGCCCGTCTCCTCTCATCGTTGGACGCGCTTTCGCGGTTTTCGAGGTGGCGCCAGGCCATGCACCAGCAATATTTCGGGCCGCCAGGCTGCTCGAACAGGTTCTCGAAATCGGCGCGCGTCGATCGCGTCACCTCGGTAAAGCGGATTTGACTCCGGTCAGCCTTTCCTGGCGAGCCGCTCGAGCGTTTTGGCATCGGAAAGCTCCCGTGCAGCGTCCTTGCCGATCCAGCGCGCCGTCTTGTCGGTCGATCCGGCCAGCTTCTGTGCCAGGGCAAGGGCAGCGCCGTGCAAATTCATCGATCGCTTGCCGATAGAGCGAAGCGCCCAGTTCACCGCCTTCCTCACAAAATTACGGCCATCGCTGGCGTGCGCTTCGATGATCGACAGGAAGTCGAGGAAGGTCGCCTCTGGCTCCTTCTTCCGGTGGACGACCGACCAGGCCATCATGGCAAAAGCCGTGCGTCGAACGAACTCCCGTTCGTCGGCCGCGAACTCTCCTATCAGTTCCTTCCAACAATCCGTATCGACAAAGAGATCGGAGACGCCGTCGACGATATCCCACGAGTCGAAGGTCGCCGCCCATCGTCTTGCATCCGCAGCAGAAAACCGCTTCGGATCCGCTGTGACGGAAGCGATGAACTGCGCTTCCATGATGCCCGACTCCCATAGTTCGAAGGCACGCTCATGGTTGCGCTTGATTGTCTTGGCGATCTGCCGCTGCACGCCATGCGGGATTCCGAGCGCACGTTTGATCTTGATGCCGTAGCGCAGCATGCCAAGGCGATTCTCCTGCGAGCCGATCAAGCGCAGATGGGCGACAATCTCCTCGGCGCTGAATTGAGGCGAAAGCTCGGCCACGACAAAACCTAATTCTCCAATCGCGCCAGCAGCGAAGACGTGTCCCAGCGTTTGCCGCCCATCCCCTGCACATCTTTGTAGAATTGGTCGACAAGTGCCGTCACCGGCAGCTTGGCGCCGTTGCGGTCGGCCTCCGCCAGGCAGATGCCGAGATCCTTGCGCATCCAGTCGACAGCGAAGCCGAAATCATATTTGCCGGCATTCATCGTCTTGTGGCGGTTCTCCATCTGCCATGAGCCGGCAGCTCCCTTGGAGATCACCTCGATGACTTTTTCGATGTCGAGCCCGGCCTTCTTGCCGAAATGGATGCCTTCGGCCAGCCCCTGGACAAGGCCGGCGATGCAGATCTGGTTGACCATCTTGGTGAGTTGGCCCGAGCCGGCCGGACCCATCAGCCCGACCATGCGGGCATAGGCATCGATGACAGGCTTCGCCTGCTCGAAGGCTTTCTGTTCGCCGCCGACCATGACGGTCAGGATGCCGTTTTCGGCGCCGGCCTGGCCGCCGGAAACCGGTGCGTCGAGGAACGAAAAACCGCGAACTTGCGCCTTCTCCGCCAGTTCGCGCGCGACTTCAGCCGAGGCCGTGGTGTTGTCGATGAAGATGGCTCCCTTCTTCATCGACTGGAACGCACCCTCGGCTCCGATCGTCACCGCGCGCAAATCGTCGTCATTGCCAACGCAGCAAAAGACAAAATCCTTGCCGTCGGCGGCCTCAGCCGGCGTGTTGGCAACACTGCCGCCATGCTGGGCAACCCATTGCTCGGCCTTTTCTTTGGTGCGGTTGTAGACGGTAACGTCGTGGCCGCCCTTGTTCCTGAGATGTCCGGCCATTGGATAGCCCATGACGCCAAGACCGAGAAATGCCACCGATGCCATGTTTTCGAATCCCTTAGAAGCCTGTTTCCGGCCTTCTTAGCGGATCAGGCAAAGCGATGGGAGTCAGCGTTGCAGATGGATCGTAATGCGCCGTTCGATCCATTCGACTGCGTGGCGCAGCGTTTCGACAATGATCAGATAGATGATCGCCGCCCAGACATAGGACTGGAAGTCGAAAGTCCGCGAATAGGTGAGCTTGGTGATGCCCATCAGATCATAGACGGTGATGATGGCGACGATCGCCGAGCCCTTGATCATCAGGATGATCTCGTTGCCGTAGGGACGCAGCGCCACGATCAGTGCCTGCGGCAGGATGATCTTCCACATCGTCTGCAATTTGTGCAGGCCGAGCGAGGCGGCGCCCTCCCACTGGCCCCTGGGCACGCTCTCGATCGCGCCGCGCAGGATTTCGGCCTGATAGGCGGCAGTGTTGAGCGAGAAGGCGAAGATTGCGCAGTTGAACGCCTCGCGGAAAAAGCCCCAGAGGCCAATCATGTCGAGTTGCGGCCGGAAGGAGCCTACGCCGTAATAGACAAGGAAAGTCTGGGCCAGCAGCGGCGTGCCGCGGAAGAAATAGACATAGGCATAGGCGAGACCCGAAAGAAACCGGTTGTTCGACATGCGGGCATAGGCGATCGGCACCGAAAGGATCGCGCCAAGCACGATCGAGATGGCGACCAGCAAAAGGGTCACACCCAGGCCTGTCACATAGGATGGCGCATATTTCGCGAAAAGCTCGCCGTTCCAGGCGACAATGAGGTACGCAGCAATCCCGGCGAGAAAAGCCATCCACATGCAGACCAGCGCGTAGCCGAGAATACGCTGGCGCGGCCAGCCGCGTGGCAGAGCCGGCGGTTTTTCGACCTTCGTCCCCACGTCGGCTGCTGCCGCACTCATCGTTGCACCTGCTGGCGGCCGACCGTACGTTCGATCGCATTGATGCCGAAGGACGATATGATGGCGAGGAGCAGGTAGATAAGCGCGGCAACACCGAAAAACAGGAAGGCGTGCTTGGTGACGCGGGCGGCGACGCCCGCTTGCCGCAATATGTCGGTAAGGCCGATGGCGGAAACCAGGGCGGTATCCTTGAGCAGGATGAGCCACAGATTGGCAAGACCCGGCAGCGCGATACGGATAAGCTGCGGCAGCACCACAAGGCGCATCGTCTGCCAGCCAGACAAGCCAACCGAATAGCCGCCCTCATATTGTCCCTTCGGGATGGCGCGGAACGCCGAGAGGAAGACCTCGCTGGCGTAGGACGAGAAAACGACGCCGAGCGCGATCATGCCGGAAACAAAAGCATTCACTTCGACCGCGGCGGTCGGGTCATACAGGCGCATCAATTGCTGGATGCCGATTTGCGCGCCGTAAAAGATCATGAACAGGGTCAGCAGCTCGGGCAATCCACGAAAGATCGTGGTGTAGATATTGCCGGCTAGCCGCAGCGACGGCTCGTTGGATTGCTTGGCCAGCGCAACCAGAAAGCCGATCACCAGACCGAGAGGCAGGGTCGCGGCTGCAAGCGAAACGGTGATGAAAACACCATAGGCGATGTCGTCGAGCCAGCCTTCGGGTCCCCAACTGAGCAGCGTCCAAACGCTTTGCATCCGCCTGCCTGTTCTCCTCTATGGCTTTTTTTGAGAGCGCGGCGTCAGCCTCGCGCGCCGCTGCTTGCGCAAACGGCGGGGATGTCCCGCCGTTCGCCGTCAATCCGGAAGGATCAGGACTCGCCGCCGTAGACGTCGTACTTGAAGTACTTGTCGTTGATTTCCTTGTACTTTCCGTTGGCGCGGATGGCGTCGATCGCCTTATTGAACTGATTGACCAACTCGGTATCGCCCTTGCGTACGGCGATGCCGGCGCCCGGACCATGGATCTCGACGTCGGGCGTGATCGCACCGATCAGCTTGCAGCAGGCGCCGTCCGGCGTGGCAAGCCAGCCTTCGAGAACCGTGATATCGTCGTTGACCGCATCAACGCGGCCATTGGCGAGATCGAGCTGGTATTCCTGCGCGGTCGGATACGGCTTGATCGTGCTGTCGGCATAGGTCTTGGTTGAATAATTGAAGTGGGTGGTGGCCGCCTGCACGCCGATCGTCTTGCCGGCCAGGTCCTCCTTGGTCACGCCCTTGATATCGCTGTCCTTGGGCGCGGCGATCGCCGGCGGCGTGTTGTAGTATTTGTTGGTGAAGTCGACCTTCTCGGCACGCTCCGGCGTGATCGACATCGAGGCGACGATGGCGTCGAACTTGCCGGCCTGAAGCGCCGGGATGATGCCATCCCAATCCTGCGCGACGAAAGTGCACTTCACCTTCATCTCGTCGCAAAGCGCCTTGGCGATATCGATGTCGAAGCCCACGAGCTGGCCATCAGCGGTCAGGTTGTTGAACGGCGGATAGGCTCCCTCCGAGCCGATCCTCAAGGTTTTCTCCTGAGCCTGGGCAACGCCCAATGTCAGCAGCGCCGCCGATGCGGCGAGCGCTATACGCAGTGCAGTACGCATGATAGTCCTCTCTGTATGTTCCCGGCCGTCGTTGCGAACGGCTCTTTGGGCGGTTCTGTTGACCGCCCGCTGGCGCGATACTCCCATTCTTTCCCAAGAAAAAGCAACTGTAAAACCGTTGCTTGCGGGTTTCGCATTGCCGGACAATGCTGACGTTGCGGCAGGCATATCAACGAGGAAAACAGGGGGCAACGAGGAAACAGCGGGCGGCCGATGCTGCTTCGGCAGGACCCTCAGCGCGTCAAACCTGTCGCGCGCTCGATGAAGTCGGCTATCGATCTGGTGTCGTCGAGATCGAAGACAGGCAGGCTTTCGTCGGCTATGGCGAAGTCGGCGGCGATGGCGACGATATGCGGATCGTTTGCCGAAAGCGGCGCCCGGTCCTTGGCTTCCAGCCGCCGCGTCTCGATCTTGCTGTGCGCTTCGCGCTTGTAGCCTTCGACCAGCACGATGTCGGAGGCGCCGAGCCGCGACAGGATCGCATCCAGCGTCGGCTCGTCCTCGCCGCGCAATTCGTGCATAAGCGCCCAGCGCCTGTCCGACACGATGGCGACTTCAGTGGCCCCGGCCTGCCTATGGCGAAAACTGTCCGCCCCCGGTTTGTCGATGTCGAAGGCATGATGGGCGTGTTTTACCGTCGACACTTTCCAGCCACGCCGGACGAGCTCGGCGACCAGCTTTTCGGTCAGTGTCGTCTTGCCGGAATTCTTCCAGCCAGTGATGCCGAAGACGCGTCTCATCATGGCTTCATGCTCTGCAACAGACCCTCGGCCCCGGGCAAGGTCGTGCCGGCAATCTCTTTAGTCATCGTCCATCGTCCATGCGGTGACGCGTCTCGAACGGCAAGCCTATATGCCGTCCGGCGCCATATCAGGTCCAGCGCTTTCGGCGGCGGTCTTTCGCCGGCCGACGATGCGTTCGCGGTAAAGTGCGTAGAGGCCGGAGCCGACGATGACGCTGGCGCCGAGGATCATCGGCAGGTCGGGAACGTCGCCGAAGATGAACAGGCCAAGCAGGATCGACCAGAGCAGGGCCGTGTAGCGAAATGGCGCGATGAACGAGATGTCGCCCATCCGCATCGCCATGATGATGAACTGGTAACCGATGACCACGAGCACTGCCGCCAATGCCAGGAACGCCGTGCTTTCTCCCGTCATCGGTGTCCAGCCGCCCATTGGCAAAAGCAGCGCCGCGCCGAGCATCGTCATGGCGAGTGCCGTGGTGGTCGACACCAGCAATGTCGGAATGGCTTGCGGTATCCGCCTGGTGGCGAGGTCACGCACCGCACAACAGCCGACACAGGCCAGCGCCAGCAGCGAATAGATGCTGAACCCCTCGAAGCCGGGCCGCACGATGATCAGCACGCCGGCAAAACCGATGGCGATGGCCAGCCAGCGCCGCCAGCCGACGCCTTCGTTGAACACAAGTGCTGCGCCCATCGTCACCGCCAGCGGCAGCGCCTGCAGCACGGCCGAGACATTGGCAATCGGCAGATGGGCAAGGGCGATGAGAAACGACACGGTAGCACCGGCTTCGCCGGCGACACGCACCGCAACCATCGGTTGCAGCATCGAGCCGGGCAGGGCAAGCGCACCGCGCTGCCAGGCAAGCAGGCTCACGAAAAGCGAGGCGAAGGCGCCGCGGATCAGCATGACCTGCGCCATGTTCATGGATTCCGACGCGACTTTGGTGATCGCGTCGTTGAGGGTGAAACCGCTCATGGCCACCACCATGAACAGCGCGCCCCGGAGATTTGGGGAAAGAAGCAAAGGCGTTACCACTGTGGTTCTGCATCAAGCCTCTACCAGCCGGCGGCGAGACAGCAACGTCAAAGGGCTGGTCCACGGCTTCGGCGGCTCGTTACAACCTCCTCGCAAGCGCGGCAGGATCTATTTCGGCAGTGCGGCCAGGAAGATCAGCCGCCGGTGACGCTCATGTGCCGCGATACGGATGGACGGTTGGTGCGGCGGTCGATGATGAAATCATGGCCCTTCGGCTTGCGGCCAATGGCTTCATCGATGGCGTCGGCGACCAGTTCGTTGCCTTCGGATGCACGCAACGGTGCGCGCAGGTCGGCGGCATCTTCCTGGCCGAGGCACATATAGAGCGTGCCGGTGCAGGTCAGCCGGACGCGGTTGCAGCTTTCGCAGAAATTATGTGTCATCGGCGTGATGAAGCCGAGCCTGCCGCCGGTCTCGGCGACGTGGACGTAGCGGGCCGGACCACCGGTCTTGTAGGGGATGTCGGTCAGCGTGAACTGCCGCTCCAGTGCTGCGCGCAGCAGCGACAGCGGCAGATACTGGTCGGTTCGGTCGGCGTCGATCTCGCCCATCGGCATGGTTTCGATGACCGTCAACTCCATGCCGCGGCCGTGCGCCCAGCGCAGCATCTCGGGCAGCTCGGCGTCGTTGAAATCCTTCAGCGCCACCGCATTGAGCTTCACCTTCAGCCCCGCTGCCTGCGCGGCGTCGATGCCATCCATGACCTTGTCGAGGTTGCCCCAGCGGGTAATCTGACGGAATTTTTCCCGGTCCAGCGTGTCCAGCGAGACGTTGATGCGCTTGACCCCGTAATCGGCGAGCTCAGCGGCAAAGCGCGAAAGCTGCGAGCCGTTGGTGGTCAGCGTCAATTCTTCCAGAGCGCCGCTTTCGAGATGACGCGAAATCTGTCGCACCAGATGCATGATGTTCTTGCGCACCAGCGGCTCGCCGCCGGTAAGACGCAATTTCCTTACGCCCTTTTCGATGAAAACCGTGCATAGCCGGTCGAGCTCTTCCAGCGACAGCAGATCCTTCTTGGGAAGGAACGCCATGTCCTCGGCCATGCAATAGGTGCAGCGGAAGTCGCAGCGGTCAGTGACCGACACGCGCAGATAGCTGATCGTGCGACCAAAAGGATCGATCATGTCCATGCTGGTGCGTTTCCCGTGGCTGCGAACGGCATCGTTATATATGGCTATGTGATACGATCCAACCTGTCATTCAAGATAAGATGCTCCGATCCCTGGCAACATCGTGCCGCCGACAGTTTGTGCCAGAAGTTTCGAAGCAGCCTTTTCCCGCTGCGCGAAGCGGCGTAGGAAAGGACAGATGAGGAACCTATCACCATGACGGCGCCGAAGGAACTCAGGGTCTCGAAGGATCGCAGGCTGCTTACCGTGACGTTCCCTGGCCATCAGCCGTTCGAACTGCCGGCGGAGCTGCTGCGGGTGGCCTCACCATCGGCCGAAGTGCAGGGCCATTCGCCCGAACAGCGCGTGACCGTTCCCGGCAAGCGCAACGTTGCGATCCTGAAGATCGAACCGATCGGCAACTATGCCGTCCGCATCACGTTCGACGATTTCCACGATACCGGCATCTTCACCTGGAACTATTTGCATACGCTGGGTCATGAGAAGGACGCACGCTGGGCCGCCTATCTCGCCGAGCTGGAAGAGAAGGGGCTAAGCCGCGATCGGTAGCTCGGTGCCCCGGCCCGGAGCGCGCAAAGAAGTCGATGTGGTGAGCGGATCGCTTTTCCACCCCCGGGTCGGGCCCGAGGGCGGGCTTTTGGGCCCGATGCTCCAGTCACGCTTCCCTAAGCACGTCGGCAATCTTGCGCATCTGCTCGCCGATCATGTCGCATTGCTCCGGCGTCGACTGGCTCATCGCTTTCTCGATCAGCGCCATATGGACCTTCAGCGCTTGCATCAGCAGTTCCGTGCCGGCTTCGGTCAGGGTCAGGCGCAGCACGCGCTTGTCCTTTTGATCGCCTTCGCGGCGCAGCAGGCCGCGTGCCTCGAATTGCGGCAACAGCATGGTGATGTTGGAGCGGCCGACCAGCAGCCGGCGGGCGAGATCGTGCTGCGACATGCCGGGATGGCGATAAAGGTTCATCAGCACGTCGAGCTGCGCCGGCTTCAGGTCCAGCGGCGCAAGCTTCACTGCCAGCGTGCGCTCCAGCACATGGCAGGCGCGCGCCACCGCGACCCAGTTGCGAAAACGCGGGTTGTCCCAGGGCAGATCTTGTTTAATGTTCATGTTTGAACTATTATGTTCATGCTTGAACGAATGGATGGATCGCCACTATGGCATCATTTGGATTGAAGGTCATCCGGGGCGTGTTTGCCACCGCCGAACATGTGGCTCCCCGCCTGACCGGGCGCGCGGCATTCGAACTGTTCTGCCGCACGCCGAACGCCAAAATTCTCAGCGACCGCGAGCGACGCGCCGTCGACCGCGCCGCCGGCTTCATGGCCGAGGCGCGCCATCATCGGCTGAAGACCAAAAACGGCTGCGTCATGGTGCATGAATTCAGGACAGAGCCGGGCAGGCGGGCCGCCGGGACGGTGCTCGTCATCCATGGCTGGCGTTCGCGCACCGAATATATGCGCACGCTGATCGAAGCCTATCGTGACGCCGGTTACAAGGTTGTCTCGCTCGATCTGCCGGGCCACGGCCAATCGCAGGGCCGGCGGCTCACATTGGTCAGCGCTGTCGAAGCCGCACGGCTGACCGGCGAATGGTTCGGCCCGTTCGTGGCGGTCGTCGGCCATTCCTTCGGCGGTGCCGTCGCCGCCAATGCCGTCTCCGGTTCGGTCAAGGACATTCCGCCGCTGGCGGCCGGGCGGCTGGTGCTGATCGCGGCACCGAGTTCGCTGCCGGCTATCTTCAACGATTTCAGCCGCATGCTCAGTGTCGGCCCACGCTCGCAGGCCGCCATGGCCGACCGGGTCGAACGCATCGCCGGCCGGCCGCTGCACGAATTCACCGGCGACCGCCAGCTTGCCAGCACGCCGGTGCCAACGCTGGTCATCCATGCTCCGGACGACCGCGAAGTGTCCGCCGACCATGCAAGGCTCTATGCCGGCGCCGGCGACCATGTGCGGCTGTACTGGGCCGACGGGCTCGGCCACCGCCGCATCCTTGCCGACAAGGGCGTGGTCGAGCGTGCGGTCGGTTTCGTTGCCGAACACCGGGAGCCGGTATCGCTGCATTGAACAGCGACGGCTTCGACCTGTGTGCAGAGATCGACCGCTTCGAGGAAGAACGCTTCCTTGCAGCCGAATGCGGCGTAGAGGCTGGTCGAGTTGATTCCCATCGCCGGCGGCGCCAACGCCCGACCTGAGCGCTGTTTTCTGGAGCCGGAGCGGGCCCAATTCGCTTCGGCTGCTACCGTTGTGAAACTGTTCTGCAACAGAGACCTTCTGAAATTTATGAAAGCTTAACGAAATCAGTATGAATCAGTGTAGTCGCGCCCTACATCCATGATGCGGTGGGCGAGACCGTCAAGCGATGCGGAACGGGAGCCGGTTGCAGCCGGAACGGGTGATTCCATGAAATTCCTCGGAAACAAAGCAACCGTGATGCCGCTTGCGGCGGTCGCGGCAATGCTGGCCCTCGGCGTGCCGCAGGCAGACGCGCAAGGGTTTTTTGAGAGGCTTTTCGGCGGTGGTGTCAGGCATTCGCCGCGAGGCGATTTCCCCCTGCCGCCGTCGAGGCAGAGGCCGAAATACAAGCCAAGTGCAACGGCGCCCGCTGCCTCTCGGATCAGCAGCCCGTCCTATTACACCTACAAGATCGATCCGCTCGTGCGCGTCGACTTCTCGGCGCTGACGGCAGTGCCGGAACCGGCAATGCCACAGGACGCCGCCTTCCAGCCATCGTCCGCCACCGGCGCCGCCTTCCGCGAAGCCATTGCCGGACTCGATGACTACGAACTCTACGCCGAGAAGGACATCGCCAAGGCGCTCGTCGCCTACTACTCGGCCAATCCGGATTTCGTCTGGGTGACGGGAGCCAATGCCAACAGCCGCGCGCAAGATGCGGTGCGGGTGCTTGGCGAGGCGACGAGCTATGGCCTCACGCCGGCCGACTATACGGTTGAAGTGCCTGCCGCCGGCGCATCGACCGGCAGCGCCGATGCGCGGCTGAAGCAGCTCGTCCGCTTCGAGATGGCGCTGTCAGCGCGCGTCTTGCGCTATGTCCACGACGCGCAAAGCGGCCGTGTCGATCCCAATCGCATCACCGGCTACTATGATTTCCCGGTCAAGCCGCTCGACATGGAAGGCGTGCTGAAAACGCTGACACGCACCCAGCAAGTGCGCACCTATCTCGAATCGCGGCATCCGCAGAACGCCGAATATCAGGCGCTGCGTGTCGAACTGGAATCACTTCAGGCCAGCGCCGACGACGAGATCGTCGTCGATCCCAAGCTGTTGCTGAAGCCGGAGGAGAGCAGCCCCGAACTGCCGAAGCTTCTGACGAAGATCGCGCGTAATCTCGACGACGAGATGGGCGGCGCCTATGGCGAGATATTGGCCAGGCTCGCCACCAGCGAGGTCTATGCCCCGGAACTGGTGCCGGTCATCAAGGCGGTTCAGAAAAAGGCTGGCATGAAGGGCGACGGCGTCATCGGTCCGCGCACCGTCGCGGCGCTGGTCGGGACGTCCAAGGCCGACAAGATTCAAAAGGTGCAGGTCGCGCTGGAAGAGTTGCGCTGGCTGCCATCCGATCTCGGCAGCCCGCGTGTCTTCATCAACCAGCCGGCCTTTACCGCGAGCTACATCGAGAATGGCGAGGAGAAGCTGAAGACCCGCGTCGTCATCGGCAAGACCACCAACCAGACTTCCTTCTTCTACGATCAGCTCGAGCAGGTCGATTTCCATCCCTATTGGGGCGTGCCGCAGTCGATCCTCGTCAACGAGATGCTGCCTCGGCTGCGCAGGGATCCCGGCTATCTCGACCGCGCCGGCTACGAAGTGGTCACCGCGCGTGGCAAACGCATTCCCTCCTCCTCGGTCAATTGGGGCGCCTATGGCGCAAAAATACCTTATGGCGTGCGCCAGCTGCCGAGCGAGGCCAATGCGCTGGGCGAACTGAAGATCCTGTTCCCCAACAAGCACGCCATCTACATGCACGACACGCCGCAAAAGACGTTTTTCCAGCGTGACATGCGCGCGCTCAGCCATGGCTGCGTTCGCCTGCAGGATCCGCGCGGCATGGCGGCCGCCGTGCTCGGCACCTCGGTCGACGATATCGTGGAGAAGCTGAAGCACGGACATGCGACCGAAAAGGTAGCGCGCAGGATCCCGGTCTATGTCGCCTATTTCACTGCCTGGCCTGATATGTCCGGCAAAGTCGAATATTTCAGCGACGTCTACGACCGCGACACGCGGCTGCAGCAGGCACTCGACAGCACGGAAGCAGTGCGCTCGCCGGCGATCTGAGGACGCTAACGCAGGGAGAGCGGGCGCCGGAACCGGCCGCGCCGCCAGGGGATGCGGCGATCTATTTGGGCTCGGCTGTCACCGGATCATAGTTGATTTCGACCTTCGCCTTGTCGGTCGTGTAATAAATAACGGTGTAGGCGCCGCTGTCCCAGGCGACCTCGTCGACGTAGCGAAAGTCGTCGCGCTGCTCGACCTTGGCGATTATTTCCGACAGTTTCTTGGCATTCTGCGGCGGCAACGGACTTCCGTCTGCGGCAAAGGCCGGTTCACCGAAAAAGAGAACTACGACGCCTGTCGCCAAAACAAGTCTGAACATGGCTTTCCCTCACTTCTCGCAAAAGTAGAAACTCGCGGCCATGCAGGTTTGTTCCGGGCAGGTTTGTTCCGGGTTCCGGAATCGACACCCGCGAATTGCGCCGACGCATCTTGTTGTCGTTGCTCATGCTAGTGCGTCTGCAACTCAACTTCGTCGGGGAAGAGGTGGGCCAAGGCCGTGTCGAACGTGAGCTCGAGTGCGTCGCCTGGTTCAAAGACCTTGTCTTCATTGAAGGCCGCAATGAGTTCGCCGTTATCGCGAAGCGTCAGGTCCACGACCGTCTCGCTGCCCAATCGCTCGGCATGTGCCACGATGCCATGCAGCAAGCCTTTTCCAGACTGCACCGCCCGCAGGTACTGCGGACGGACACCCAGGATGGCCTTGCCGTCTTTGCGGAAGGAGCGCCTTCTGGTCGCTACCCTAATCGGCTCCAGGGATTGGTTGCCAACCATTGCCGCTTCGCCATCGAGGTCGAGGACGTCGACGTTGAGGAAATTCATCGACGGGGCTCCCAGAAAGCCGGCTACGAACCTGTTGGCCGGCTCGTGATAGAGCTCCATCGGCGCTCCGATCTGCATGACTTGACCGTCCTTGAGCACGACGATCCTGTCAGCCAGCGTCATCGCCTCGACCTGGTCGTGGGTGACATAGATCATCGTTGTGCCCAGTTGCCTGCGCAGTCGGCCGATTTCCATGCGCATGTCCATGCGCAGTGCGGCATCGAGGTTGGAGAGCGGCTCGTCAAACAGGAATACGGCCGGTTTCCGGGTGATTGCGCGCCCAATGGCAACGCGCTGGCGCTGGCCGCCCGAAAGCTGACTTGGGCGGCGGTCGAGCAAATGTTCCATCTGCAGGATGCGTGCGGCCTCGGCGACCTTCTGCTGCTTTTCCTGCCTGGAAGCGCCCGCGGTTGTAAGGCCGAATGCGATATTCTCGCGCACGGTCATGTGCGGAAAGATGGCATAGTTCTGGAACACCATCGCAACACCGCGTTGCTTGGGCTGGAGCTGGTTGACCACCCGGCCGCCGATCTCGAGGGTGCCTTCGGTTATGTCCTCGAGTCCGGCGATCATGCGCAGCAAGGTGGATTTTCCGCAGCCCGACGGTCCGACAAAGACGACGAATTCGCCGTCGTTGATGTGGATATCGACGCCTTTGATGATTTCGACGCGACCGAAGGATTTCTTGACGCCCTTGAGTGAGACCTCAGCCATGTGCGATGGCTCCCGTTTCCTGATTCATGTGCGGCGTCAGCCCTTCACGCCGGTCGAGGCGATCGACGCGATGAAGGCGCGCTGCAGCAACAGGTAGAAGACCAGCACCGGGACGGTGATAAGGGTGAGATAAGCCATGACTTCGCCCCAGGCGACGTTGAGTTGAAAGAAGTAGCCGAGGCCGACCATGACCGGGCGATAGCTTTCCTGCTGCACCACGATGAGCGGCCAGAGATATTGGTTGTACATGACGAGGAATTTCAGGATGGCGGCAGTCGCCAGAACCGGCCCTGAAAGCGGCATGACGACGCGATAGTAGACCTGCCACCAATTGGCGCCCTCCACCCTGCTTGCCTCGATCAGCTCGCCCGGCAGCGCTTTGAAATACTGCACGAACAGGAAGATCGTCAGCCCGTCGGCGATCCACGGGATGATCTGCACCCGGTAGCTATTGAGCCAGCCCCAATGCAGCCCATCAAGCCCGATCCAGGGCAGTTTCGAGACCAGGAGCAGGAGCGGGATAGCGATGGTCTCGAAAGGGATGATCAGCGTCGCGATGACGATCGAGAGCAGGACATCGCGCCCCTTCCACCGCAGGAAAGCAAAGGAGAATGCGGCCAGCGAACAGATCAGCAACGAGAGAAGGACGGTCGCCCCGGTGACCAGAACCGAGTTCAGGACGAACAGGCCGACCGGCGCCCGCCGGAACGCTCCGAAATAGTTGTTGAGGCTGATGTCGCCGACGGGCAGGAAGGCACGCAGGCTGGAAGTGTCCGCGAGAAGCTGATTGTCCGGCTTGAAGCTCGAGTTGATCATGAACACGAGCGGAAAGATGAAGATCAGCGCGATCAGGCACAGCACCAGATAGCGGACGAACAGCCTGAGGCCGTAATTGTCGGGATTGAAGGCCATCTTAACGCTCCCGTGTCAGCCAGCGCTGGATGAGTGAGATCGCCAGCACGATCGCGAACAGGATGACCGAGATGGTCGAGCCGCCGGAGATGTCCTGCTTGCCGTAGCCGCGCTCGACCGCCTGGAAGACGAGGGTCTGGGTGCTGTCGAGCGGACCGCCATTGGTCATCACGTCGATCTGGGCGAAAAGCGCGAAGCCTTGCATGGTGATCACGACAAGGACAAGCACGGCGGTGTTGCGCAGGCCCGGCCAGGTGACATAGCGGAAGGTCTGCCAGCTCGAAGCCCCTTCGATGGCGGCGGCCTCGTAGAGCGTCGGGCTGATCGTCTGCAACCCCGCCAGCCAGATGACCATATGGAAGCCGACGGCCTGCCAGATCGACATGGCCATGACTGCGGGCAGCGCGGTCGAGGGATTGCCGAGCCAGTCGACGGGCTGGAAGAGGCCGAAGGTGAGGGCCTGGAGGATGCTGTTCAACAGCCCGTTCTGGCCGTCATAGATGAACCGCCAGAGGAGCGAGACCACGACGATGGAGACCACCACCGGCATGAAGTAGATGGTGCGGAACAGGTTGATGCCCCTGACCTTGTGGTTGATCAGCAAAGCAATCATCAGCGCGAGGCTGCCCTGTACCGGCGCCACGACCAGGACGAACAGGAAGGTGTTTACCAGCGCCTTCATGAACACAACGTCGCTGGCGATGACGATCATGACTTTTTCGCCGGACTGCCAGCGAAACCACTCGCGCATGCCGCGATACTGAGGATAGTCGTCGCCACGGGTGATCGCACGCAGGCGGGGATACTGGATTTCGCCAGCCTCGTTTCGGATCATTTCGCCAGCATCGTCGCGCTCTGGCTCGAGGGTCACCACCGCAAGGCCCAGGAGCTGCTGATAGTTTTCCAACCCGACGAACTGGGTGGGGTTCGGTGACAGCAGCCGCTGATTTGTCAATGACAGACCGATCGCGAAGAAAAACGGCAGGACGATGAATGTGAAGATGAGTGCGAAGCCCGGCAGGGCGAATGTCCAGCCCGCCCGGTTCGACAGGGTTAGTTTCGACGCCATTTGCGGTATCCGCCTAGCAAGCCAGAGAGGGTGGAGTCCGCGGCTGGCGAGGACCCCGGCGCGACAGAACTAGCGGTGACCGTAGCCACCATTGCTTTCGATGTCGGCGTCGATCTCGTCGACCGCCGCGTCAAGCGTGTCGGCCACGTCAGCACCATTGGCGATATCGGCCAGTGCCTTGGTGAAGACCTTGGCCTGGACCACGTAGCCCGGGGTGACCGGGCGCACCAGAGCTTGTGCCTTGGAGAGGTCGAAGAACATCGCGAGCGGGCCGCCATCCCTGTAGTTCTTCGTCATCTGCGCCGCCGAGGGGGTCGGCGGGATCAGGCCGATGCCGTCGGAGAAGGCGGCCAGGTACTTGTCCTGCGCGGCGAACTTGATGAACTCGGCAGCACCTTCCGGATGCCTGGACTTGGCCGACACGCCGAACTGCCAGGATCCCGCGCCGATCTTGTTGCCGGCGCCGAAATCGGGGGCTGGAAGGAAGACAACGTCATCCACGGCTTCCATCGTCTCCACCGCGCGCCAATTGCCGTTCCACTGGAAGGCGAACTTGCCGCCGATGAAACCGGTCTGCTGATCGGCCGGGTCCTCGCTGGTGCCAGGCGCATAGCCTCCGGTAAACAGCGATTGCCACCACTTGCCAAACGCCTGCGCAGCTTCGCCGTTCAGCGCGCCTTCCGCGGTCTTGTAGGTCGAACGGTCGACAATGTCGCCGCCGAAGCTCTGCAGGAACGGCGAGAAGGCATAGGAATACCACTCGGCCTGGTCGTTCATGCCGAGATCGAGGGCAAATTCATACTTGCCGGAGGCCTTGGCGGCATCGAGCGCGGCCATGAATTCCTCGCGCGACCAGGGCTTGTCGAGGGTCGGAGTGCGCAAGCCCAATTCATCCAGCGTCGATTGGCGTGCAAAAAGCGCCACCGCCGCCTCCCACAAACCGACCGAATAGAGCTTGCCGTCCCACACGCCTTTGGCGCCGGGCAGGAAGTCGGCGAACTCGCTCTCGTCGATCGGCAGCGGCTGCAGATAGCCGGCCCAGGCCCAATTGGGCATGACGGGACCGTCCACATCCAGGATGTCGGGCAGGTTGCCCGCCAGGGCTGCCGCCGCGACGGAATCGTTGTAGCTCTTCTCGGGGAAGCTCTCGATGGTCACCGTCCAGTCGGACTGGCTGGTGTTGAAGTCGGAGATGATCTGCTTGAGGATTCGCGACTCCACCTCATTGCCGGCGCCGTGATACCACATGGTCAACTTGGTCTGCGCCAGCGCGGGCGCACACAGACAGGTCGACGCGATCACCACACCGGCAAGGTGTTTTGTCAGGTTCATCGGTTATTCCTCCCTTTCGACTTTAAGGTCGCTGGCTGGATCCAAGGCGAGGCCGCCAGGACAGCGGGCCGGGAAGCCAGCGCTCAGTTTCGGGTCGGCCGCTACGGGCCCTTGATGGGGTCCAGCAATGTTCGCGGAAGCCGGACGCATTTGCAATTGCGCAGTTTCACCTTGGTCGGAGCTGGAGGTCGACGGCGATTTCCCCTCGTCAGTTCGCGGGCCACTGAGATAGCAGCTCACCTAGGACGATTTTGTTGTCCGTCAACTTTCTCCCGGCCGCGTTCAGGCGAGCGGAGTTAAACCGTTGCGGCAAATCGCGGCGGCACTCAATCGCCGTGGCATCGCCGGCGCGTGGGGCGGGACATGGACAGCGGTTCATGTGACGCCGCTGCGGGAGCGGATACTTTTTGTCAGCAGACAATGCGGTCGCGTCCCAGAGCACCTCTCCGAACTATTGCGCCGGTGCTATGGTGTGGGGGCATGATCAGACAGCAGGGATATGAGGCATGCCCGAAATCACCCGCCGTACACTTTTTGCGTTCATCGCCGTAGCCTCGGTCGTTGAGCCGACGTCTGCTGAAGGGGAAGGTGCCTCACCCGAATTGCAGGCGCTGTTCGGAGCCCATGAGGCCGCCTATGACGCGCTCCACAGGGTCCTTCATCGAGCGGGCAGCAACAGCCACGACCGCAAGACGGCAGACCGGATTGAAGAGGAAGCATTACTGGCCATCTGCTCCTATCCTGCGATCAGCCGAAGCGACCGCCGGGCCAAGGCCGAGTACCTGCTGACTGTTGAGGCGCGGGGCGAACTCGACCTGGAAGAGCATATGCAGGCCATCCTGCAGTCGATGACGCGGGGCTGACGCCGTGTACGATGACTATGGCGGAAACCGGCGGCGCTCGGCGTGCGGCTCATTGTGAGGCCGTGGGGTGCTCTAGGCGGTCGATGACCCTCGCGATGCGTTCCACGTGGTAGTGGATGTCGTCCCGGGGGGCAGATTGCCGAAGGCGGGGGTGTGGTCGAATGTGGGGCCCCACCCGATATGCAGGCGGCTGGTTTCAGCGGCAGGCAGCAAGACAGCGCCGAACGTGCTTTCAACAAGCTCACCAGGACATTCGCGGCCCAGGTCGAAGCCCTAAAGAAATACCGCACGGGCGGCCAGCAGCACGTCACCGTGAAGCACGTCACGGTGAACGAAGGCGGCCAAGCTATTGTCGGCAACGTCTCGCATGGGGGGCAGGGTGACGGAAAAAAATAACGTCAACCTCATGAACCTAGCGCCTCGGTGTCATGCTCGGTCGAAGCGGACGGGTTGCCAGTGTCGATCGCCAGCGGTGAGGGGCAGCGCAGTCTGTCGCATGCACGGTGCGGGCGGTGGCGCACCTGAAGGCAAGCGGAACGGCAACTATCGCAACGGAGGCAGGACGAAACGCACAATGGCAGCCTTGGCGGTTGTCCAGGCAATGGCGCGGATATGTCGGCAGACGATCGATGATCTACCGGATTAACTGGGAACTAGTCGCGATGCTGCTCGCCGGTTGCGAAGGGGCGCCGTCCTTCATCATGAGGGGGATGTGAAACGTCCGGCTCTTCTGCAGGACGTCGTTGCCGATCGCCCCGCAATCGCAGCGGCCGGCGAAGCAGGCCGAAGTGCACTTGTCAAACCAGGGAACGATATCGGCCCCCATGTGTTAGAAATCCATGGACACTTTGGAACCCCAGGGCCACGGGACGGTGGCCGACATTTTGACATCGGAAGTTGCCAATGCCAGGCAGCGCATCCACCGGACCGAGCTCGCGCTTCAACGCACTGAAGAAATGCTGGCCGAGAACCTCGCGCTGCGCAACAGGATACGAACTGCGGTCGAGGCCGCAGACCGCTTGGTGAAGATCGATCCCCCCAGCTTTGAAGGACGTCGCGCGGGTTGAACAGAGCCGGCGATTTCATTCGTCGCGACCTTCAGGCCACCGGCGCCACCACTCTCGCTCCAGAACTGTGCCAACCACATCAACGTCTGGGCTGCACGCTCGCGAACAGCCGGAACCAACGGCGACCACAAGCGGTTTACCAATCGAAGGGACCGCAATGGATTTGGAATAATGGAACTTTTAGATATGGGACTGGCGCGAGCACGACAGCGGCTTAATCGGGCCGAGCGTTCCCTTGAGCGTGCGAACGAGATGCTGGATGATGACTGCGGTGTCGGCATCAATATCGCGCTGTGCAGCAGGATACGGGCTGCGCAACAGCGCGTAATTGAGGCCAGATCGCGGTTGACGAAGATCGATCCCCCCAGCGCTGACGGAGTTCGCACGGTTGAACTTACGCCACCCTCATTCTTTATGACTTGAATGAGAGGCTCGAAGGCGCCGACAAGATCTCTAATGATTGTCTGTGGGGGCGCCAGCGCGCATACCGGCCAAAAATTTGCCGTCGGTGGCGGAACGCGACACACGACCAAAGCAGACGTATCAAAACCAACAGCCGCGATCAGCTTTACGTCAGGCTCTCAGTCCTTCTTGAACTCGAATAGCTCGATGACGTTGCCCGACGGGTCTTCGAGCAAGATGGCGCGTCCGGCACCGCCGTCGCTGATTTCGCCGCGGAATCTTGCATCAGCCCGGCGCAACCGCTCAATGAGGACATCGATCTCGTTCGTAACGATCATAAATCGGTTCCACCCGCCCGGCTTCGGATTGCCGCCCGCCTGACCACCGCTCCCCGCACCGGGGGCACTGAGATACAGCGTCAAGTCGTCGCGCAGCAGCGCGGCGAACTTGCCCGGATTGTGCTTGTCGATCTTGAAAGCGAGATTGTCTCGATAGAACGCGACCGCCTCGTTAACGTCCGCAACGATGTACCGGACGGATGCCATTCAACCTTCTCCTCTGTCTTGTGGCCACAACGGTCAACTCGTGCAAAAGGTTTCCTGTCGGTGGCGCTGAGTGCAGAAGCGGGCTGTCTGCGTGCCAGCCGAAGTAGTCGGATTGAGGGTTTTTGGACGTTTATGACACCCTAAACGACCGAGATTGGGTCGTTAGCTGAATGGCTGCTTTTGCCAACTGGATGCTCGAAAGCTTCCGATCTGCTTACGGCCCCAACTGGAACAGCCGAATCGACAGGGGATGATGGCGCAGATTGCTCGGAGAAGCCGGCCAGAATAGCTTGGAGAGGCGACTCGCCCGTCCAGTGAGCAGCTTTCCAGCCCGCATTTTCTGCCGCGGCGACGATCGCAAGAGTGTCATCAACGAGCGAGATTTTGTTCGGAACGCGGCCCGTGCGCAGGCCGATCTTCTGGAAGAAATGCCCTTCGGGTTTTCGGCAGCCCATCTCTGCGGGGTAGAAGATCCCGTCAACGTGCTCGGCGAGCCCAAGAACCTGCAATCAGGTAGATGGCTCTCATATGCTCCTGGTTCGTCGCCAGGGTCGACGTCGCGTTCTGCGGGACAAGACCGCGCACGCTGGGGCGCGGTATCGGATGGTCTGGATTCATCCCAACTGTTACTGGAGACGCCCAGCGATCCGGGTGACGGAATTTTTTGATCGCCTGCAACGTTTATATTCATTCGGCTGCATTCCGTTTCGCGCGGCCAGAACCCGCGAACCCGAGATGACCGCCGATTGGCAATCGTCTTTGGGAGGGACGTGTCATGCCTAAGCGTTTTAAGGGTACAGGGATAATTTTCGCCCTTCTGCTCTCTTCAACCTTGATCCCCGCCGCGGCTCAAATGAGCTCGAAAGGAAAAATAAGCGGGAAGGATTTCGACAATGCTGCCGCCGAGCAGGCCAAGCGATATCTCGAGGAAGGCCGCGAGACATTCCGCTTCGACACCTTCGGCAGCGAGGATTTCTGGGGCGGCAAGCTCAAGCTCCATGAGGCGATCGCCGGGGAGAAACTGGGCGGGGTCGGACTTGGCCTCAGCCCGGAAAAGGCTCTCGAACTTGGCCTCAAGGTCGACGTCAACGCCGTTCCGAAAGACGTGGCCGCAGCGCTCGACAAGGGTGAGGTCGACCTTACCGATCCTGCAAGCACGCTTCTCCTACTCAAAGCCAATGCCGTTGTCGGCGTGACCGGGTTCTTCTCCGAGGACGGAAAGACGCTGACTTCGGTCGGCATACAATGTGCCCTGTGCCATTCGACGGTCGACGATGCATATGCGCCGGGCATCGGGCATAGGCTGGACGGCTGGCCCAACCGCGACCTCAACATAGGGGCGATCGTCGCCTTCGCGCCTGATCTCACTGCGTTCACCGAGATGCTGCAGATATCCGAAGCGGAGGTGAAGAAGGCGGTTGAGGCATGGGGGCCCGGGAAATTCGATGCTGAACTGAACCTCGACGGCAAGGCGTTCCGTCCGGACGGCAAGACGGCCGCCACGCTCAATCCGCCGGCATTCGGATTGGCCGGCGTGAACAACCACACATGGACCGGAGCCTGGGGCACGGTGAGCTACTGGAACGCGTATGTCGGCAATCGCGAAATGCACGGGAAAGGCGTGTTTTACGATCCGCGCCTTGATGACGCCGAGAAGTATCCGGTCGCAGCACGAACGAAGCAGGGCCACAAGCAGGACAAGCAGGACCGGATTACAGCCAAGTTGCCGGCGCTCCATTTCTATCAGCTCTCGCTGCCGACACCGAAACCGCCGGAGGGCGCCTTCAACAGCGCGGCCGCGGAAAAAGGTGAGGCACTTTTCAACGATAAGGCCAAATGCGGCACTTGCCACGTCCCGCCGCTCTTCACGGAACCGGGCTGGAACCTGCATACGGCCGACGAGATAGGGATTGACGACTTCCAGGCGATGCGGTCCCCAGACGAGCGTTACCGGACGGCATCGCTGCGAGCCCTTTGGGACATCGAGAAGATCCACAAAGGCGGCTTTTACCACGACGGGCGGTTCGCCACGCTCAACGATGTTGTCGAACACTATGACGGCCATCTGGGCCTTGATCTGACCGATCAGGAAAAGAGTGAACTGATCGAGTACCTCAAATCGATCTGACCCGGCACTTGACGGCACCGGCGCTTCTTTGGGTTGCTAAGGGAGGAAAGATCATGAAAGACGATCGTGGTGCGGCAAACGGCGGGTCGGCACACGGTGAGCCAAGCCAAACGCTGTCTCGCCGGAAATTTCTGAAGGTGTCGATGACCGGCGCGGCGATTGCCGGTGCAGGTGGGCTTGCTTCCTGCATGACGGGCCAGCCTACGGCGCGAGGCGCGGGAACAACGCCAAAGCCTGTGGTGCTTTATCAGGATTCTCCAAACAAGGGTCGCCGGTGCGGCGGCTGCAAGCATTTCCTTGAGCCGAACGCATGTGAGATCGTCGCTGGTGAAATCAGTCCGGATGGCTGGTGCCGCTTTTATAAGGCGCGGCCGGCCTGATCGGTCGAGCGGTTCCATGGCCGCTTGGACGGCGTACGGCTACCTGTAGGGTGCCTGGCCACTGGGGTGATCAAGGGGGTGCGGGCGATGATCGCCTCCGGCGCTGGCATGGTAAATCGCTGCTCGGGCTTTGCGGGCGAGCGCCCCTGCGTGATGGGTGGCCAGCGCAAGGCCGGCGACAAGGACGCTGATGACGTCTGCTGGACTGATTTGTTTCGGATGCGCCGTTGTTTTGGGTCGTCTCTGCCGCTGCCACTGCAGCCTCGCTAGATGTCGGCCCAGCAGTCAGTTGGGGACGAGCAAGCGTATTTCGTTCTGCGGGACGCCGCGTAGGCACGTTAGGTGCTGCGCATTTCAGCAAAGGGTTTCACAGGCTATGCCGTCTTTGTCGCGGTCTAGCTTCCCACCCCACGAGCAGTTGCCGAGATACCATCGGGCTTCGTCGCAAGAGCTTATCTGAGAGCACGTTCGGCGAAGCTGGCAGGTCCAGCTTTGAACAAGAGCACTAGGCGACACCAGGGCGCCTTGATAACGGTGGTCTTTGCCCACGCCCGCTCTCCCCGATGAGAGAATGCCGCCATTCCGGGCCAGAGTCCAGAAGCTGGCCTAGCCGGTCGGCAGCGGCGTTGTGCCTTTCGGTCGGCGGAACTTTTTCACCAGTTCGACCGAGCTGGCATCGACCGTGATCCGCCCGAGCACCTGCACCGTTACGCGGCGCAACTCCTCGTCAACGTGTACGACCTCGCCTTCAAGCCTGATCTTGTCGCCTGGCTTGGCCTTCGGATCGATGGTTGAATAGGACTGATTTGCCGTCCAGATATGCAGGGTCACGCGATCCTCGATACGCTTGCCCACCGTGGCCATGATCGCCACCTTGTCGCCGATATTAATCTCCCGCGGCATGGATAGGATTTTGGAGCGGGTGGGATCTTAGTCAAGAGATTGATAATATCCGAGACAGCGCGCTCCGCTCTAGCGGGGACGGCCCCGCGGCTTGGTTGCGAGGTGGGGACTTCCCCGGCACAGTCAGATCGCTCCGTCCCGGCGCTGCGCCGCGTGCGGTCGGAACAAATGGGATCGAAGCCGGTTAACAATCGAAGGGACCGCAAACGAAGCGGTATGATGATGATCGATATTTTTAGCTTCGAATTGGCCAATGCCAGGCTGCGCGTAAAACGAGCCGAGCGCTCGCTTAAGCATGCGAAGTTGGCGGACGATGGCTGCGTCGCCGTCAATCTCGCGTTGTGCGACCGCATACGGTCCGAGCAAAGGCGCGTGAGCGAGGCGAGGGAACGCATGACGAAGATCGATGCCAACACCCCCGCCAGCAATCATATGTAAGTGTTTTGCCTCACCTGATATTGCCCCGGCTACGTTGCCCCGCCACACCCCACACCCCTAAAGGGGTGGTGGTGAGGCAGTGCAGTTGCCACGGGCGCCACACCTTGCCACACCCGCAGGTGAGGCAGTCTGGCAGATGCCGGCGAAGAAGAGGCCTTCGTCTTCATGCCGGCTCACCGCAGACATAAAATGCGAGCGGGTTCCGCTTGCTGTCGAGGCGTTCCTAGTGCAAACAATACTTGGTCTTCATGCGGCAGGCGTGCCCGCATCGGCTCCGCCCGGCTGTTTATCATTGGGCCAGGGTGGCGGTGCTGCACGACTTCCACAGTAGGAACCGCTACAGCGCTTTAAGGAAACGAGGACATTCTCACGCCCGTGCACTGAGGTCCGTCGGCAGCCGTCTGATCGGCGTTGCCTGTGCCATATTGCAAACCGGTGAGCTCTTTGACGAAGACCGCACGCCGCAGGCGGCTGCCGCGTGAATGTTGTCGTCGAGGCGCGAAGCTCCCAAATCGCGCAGCGTCTCGACGACGACAAGGGAGCCTGAGCGGTGACCGGCGTAGTAAAATTGAAAGTGGCGATGCGACGGCTTTCGATGATTTCCTGCGTATCGTTCGCTGCAACGAGCAGGCTGCGCGCCAAATGCAGACTTCACGTGGTGGTGTAGTGGATACCCGTTTTCGACCACTTCGTAGCCATTCCCAGGCCGAATATCTGTACTCGAAAAGCTCTCCTCTTATCGTGTACCGTGGGAAGGCTCCAGCTACGCACTCTGGCGCGCCGTGCTAGACACGGGATGGACTCCGAAGCTCGAATCCAGTGAGAGGAAGCTTTAAGGCGACTGCTGGATCGCGACGGCCGCATCGAAGAAAGAACTATATGTCCATGCCCGCCTTCGATCGCGCGCCCTGCGAACCCAAGACGTCCAAAGCTGACGGGCTCGACTGCGCCGGAACAAACTGCTCAGTAACCTGACAGTCCCAGCTTCGCGGCACGGGGATTGAAAACCACCAATGTGAAGACGAGACTATCGGGCCTCAGGCCGGCGTGTTCGGCGTTGTGGCTTTTGAGGCAGCAGGTCCTGACCGTAGCTGTAGATGGACCGCCACAAGGAACCCTTCGTGTCTGTGACCGTTTCCCGTCTACCCCTTATTTCGAACAGGAACAATCTCAGATTGGAGGTTCACATGTCCATACGCATCGCATTGGCATCGGCACTCGCCCTTGTGCTCGCTTCGCCGGCATTTGCTGACTGCAGCCAAGAACTGGAAGTGCTCGAACAGAAGGTCGTCTCCGCAGAGACGGGCGCAAGCACCAGCAAATCAGGCGCGCCGGTAACCAAGCACCAGGAGGAGCTTCTGCCCGGCAAGCAACAGGGCGGCGCCCCTGAAATCACCGGATCAACGGCCGGGAAAGTGGAAGCTACTTCGCCTCATCAGGAGCAGGTGACGGGCAAGACTCGTACTCAAAGCGCGGATCCCAGCCAAATGATGGCCGACGCCCGCAAGATGTCCGAGGCTGGCGACGAACAAGGGTGCATGAAGAAGGTGGCAGAACTCAAGGAGATCCTGGGAGCCAAGTGAGGCGCCGGACTAGTTCCCGCCCTTGATCGATGTACCCATTGGGACCAAGGCGTTTGTGCTTCTCGCCTATGGCGTGGACGCAAGCGGGTCGAAGACCCCGAAGTTAATGTCGCGATCCGAACCGGCGTCAGCCTGGACGGACCGGCAGACGTGCAGGGTGACACGCAGTTCGTCCTGGCTGACGGGCGAATTTTCATTCGGGATCCGGACACCTATGAGATTGTCGTGATCTTGGCTTAAAGCTATCAGTCAGCCGGTATTTGGGCGGCGCAAGCCGGTATTTGGGCGGCGCTCGGCGCCGCCCGTCGGGGCACCAACTACTCGCATTGAATGGAAGCGAGCATCATACAGCAAAGGAAGGACCGACTTACGGAAGAAGTCCTTCCACCTGTCACGTTGTATGAGCGTTGGCAGGGAGATAACGCCTATCCAAACAACGCAATTTCCTTAGGAAATGTTCCTCGAAGGTCGATCGCCGTCCCGGCGTTCCTCGCCAATATCGCGCTTCAAGATTTCGCCCAGCACGCTCGCTGCCTCGCGTAGGAGAGTTCTGATTTCGCGGGGTGTCAGACGCTCAACGTGGTCTGATGCGCCCAGGAGATCGACGACGAGGTCAACGCCACGCGCGTGTAGCTGAGGCATCGCTGTGGCCCTCCGCAAAGGCCGAAATCAAGTATACTCTGCTGAAGCCAACCGCGCTTCAAATAAACCTTGACGCAGTGCGAGCGCGCCGCCAGGACATTCTTAGGCTTCGCAGAGCATGCTGTGCGAGGCTAGCACAGCGCGGCATGTGCCGGCGTGGATGTTGGCGTTTCGCCTGGCGTCCATCTCTACCATGGGATGAACTGGCCACACCTGTCTTGGGAACGCCCGGTTTTCGCCCCGTTTCGGAAGGTTAGCCCGCGCTCTTCAAATGACGGCTCAGGGTCACAACTTCGCGGCGGTCCGAGAAGATGGAAGGTTGTCCTTTGAGTTGAAGCATTGATGGGCTTAGGGCTCCGCCCTCGGCGCGCTTCGGAGCGCCTTCCGCCCAGCTTCGGTCGCTTCGCTCCCTGCAGCCGGTTCCCCGCGAAGGCGCCCACTCCGCTTGCACACCCGCTGCTCGCCGCGAGGCAGGGCTGCAGCGCAGTGCTGCGCCGCAACCCGACCTCAAAGGCCGGCATGGATGAGAGTGGTAGCTGGGTAAAAATTAGCCTTGCAAAAGGTGGGGAGTCCCTTATCTGCGCAGGAAGGGACTTAGCTGCGCAGATCTCAAATCGGGCGACCCCTAGCTAACGATTATTCCAATCGCCAGGAACGTGATCGATACGGCGAACACCGGAGCGAGTAGCCAGCGAGCTTGGTGGACACTATTCTCCATGGTCTCCTCCTGTGCACATGGCGAGCAACGAGTGGCTGGCAGTCGCGGTTCCGGGCTGCACGCCGTCCTCGTCCTTTGCGATCAGCAATGTCAGACTTAGGTCCCACCTTTGAGGGGACCGAAGCCCAATCAAGGAACGTTTGCGGCCGCTCGAGGTTGGGTGGGGGCTGGCGCGAAGACGATGCCGTTCAGCGCAACAGAACTCACGCAAGGAGGCAATTATGAGAATGCGTCTTTCAACTTTCGCCGCGGGATTTCTGCTGCTGGCAGGTATCGGCGCCGCTGCCGCTCAGGACGTTGTCATCGCGCCTGAACAGGAAACGGTCATCAGGGAATATGTGAAGAAGCAGCCGCTCGCGTCGGTGAAAATCCCTGGAGTAGAACTCAATATCGGCTCAACCTTGCCCGAGACGGTCGAGCTTCATGAAGTCCCCGACACCGAATACCGCTACGTGGTCGTCGACAACCGGACCGTTGTCGTTGACCCAGGCACGCGCAAGATCATCAAAATCATCGAATGACCAAAGCGACTGGGAGGACAGCCCGCCGTGCCGAAAGGTGCGGCGGGTAGCCAGCAAGGGAGGAATGTGATCACCATGTCGAACCGTGAGATTGGAGCGTCGCAGGCGCTGCGAATGCGCGTGGCCGACCTCAACGAGAGGATGCGCGGCGCTCGGATTACCGACAACGAACTGAAGACCTTTCGAAAGGTCGCAGCCGTCATGGAGGACGGCAAGGGCAGAATCAATGCCGACGATTTGATTGCCGCATCCTTCGTCATCGAGCCGCTGGACTAGCCAAACCGCCTACAAGCTCCCCAGAATGCGAGGCGCTGCAATGTCCCTCTCTCCCAACCTATTCTCTGTTGGCCTGACCTTCCAATGTCCGCAATGCAACTTCGCCGTCATCAAGAACGGCAGCTGGTTTCAGGTCGTTTCCCATTACAAGTGCGAGGGGTGCGGCCGCGAGATTCGGATTACCTACCCCGACAAAATTGCGATCTTCCAGAAGCACGCGCACTTGGCCACGACCCCGCCGGGAGCTGCAGAATCACGCTCAGTTCACTCGGGCTAATGGAAGGCGGCCGAATTAGCGCGTAAATTGGGAGTTACTGGCGTCAATCGGGACTTCTCAGATCCCATACGTCAGAGAAATGAAGATCACCGGTGCAAAGATCAGGAAGATCGCCATTACGATAATCACGGCAAGGGCCAGGCGCTCTGTGCGCCTGACGATTGCAGCGACGTCGTCGTCGCTCGACGAAACAAGATCAACCACCGAGAAATCTGTTGGGTCAGGAGTGTGATTGTCATTTGCGGGTCGGCTTGCGACCTCATCGACATTCTGTCTGCTCTGGATAAGGGTCACAGTTCTTTCCGCCGTTAGGGTGTCATATCGGGTGCCCGCCGAAAAGGACAAACAGCAGGCACCCGGTGAACCACCGATGAAGGGACTTTGCTCGGCGGCCCAATACCAATCCGTTGCTAAGATCTTGGTTGCCAGCCTCAGCCCTCTGTCTCTGACGCAAAGACTTCAGTCTTACTGCGTCATGGACCAAAGCCCGGCGGCGGAACTAAGTGCCCGCCGGTCCCGTTGCCGACCAGTGATAATTCAGGATAGGAGAGGTAGTCATGGCTGACGGTCCCACTGTTGTTAACTCAGGCGGAAATGGCGCCGGCACCGCTGTCGCCGTCGTTCTCGCAATTCTCGCTATCGTGATCCTGCTGTTGTTCACCGGCGTTATTAACATCAACGGCGGAGGCAACGGAAAGGACGTCGACGTTAGGGTTCAAGTGCCCAGGGTTGAAGCGCCTACGGTGGAAGCGCCCAAGGTCGAAGCGCCAGCCGCGCCCGCTCCGGCAGAGCCGGCCGCACCTGCTCCAGCCGCGCCCGCTCCGGCAGCACCTGCTAACGGCGGCTGATTGTGACATCGGGACATCAGGCCCGGCGGGGGATAACCGGTGAGCAGCTGCATTTCGACAGCGGCCCAGCGGCTTGTGGGGGGATGGGCCGCTGGGCCTGACCAGCGAGCCTTCGGGGGGCGCTCACCTGGCTGGCGGAATGCGTGCGCTCAAGCTAATGGAGCCGAAACATTCGAACGAAGTACATGGCGCCAATTCCGCTGCGTAGAAGCCATAAGGTGCCCCGCAATGGGTCAATGCGTCTGGCACCGCAATTGCATGGCCCAGTATGGGGGAATGGGGTAGGAGGCCCGTCGCTTCGCAAATGTAGCGGCGGGTCCTCTACATAGGAACGTAAGTGAGGCAGGAACACATTGTTGGCGCCATGGACAAAAAGGATGGCGAGAATCTTCCTGAGTGGCTTCCGGGCAACCTGCCAGAGGATCCAGTGATCCGAGCCGATATCGCGAAAAGAATTTCGAGAGAAACCGAGAGTAAAATTGGGCCGGACGGTTTATTGGTCACGAAGGCCAAGCGGGATCGCAATCTGGTCGAGGAACTGGAAAAAGCTGACGCCGCCCTCGACAGCCAGCCGTCCGTGGTTCCGTTGTTCCTGGTTCTGTATGCGCTCTGTATGTTGGGCTTGGCAGGCTACGCCCTCGCTCGTTGGTACTTTCTATGGCGTGCTTGAGTCCTTCTCTCATTTAACTCACAAGTCGTGGTCCTTGCCTCATATCCCGTGCCTTCGTTGTTGGTCCGGTATCTCACTTCTGCTCTCGAAGCGCCCTTGCGGCTTTTGTCAGGGCAGACCGATCATTACCGTTCTTTTTGATCAGCCTGTTGACCTGGCTTGGCGAGATGCCATTCTCTCGCGCAAAATGTTCTACCTCGTAATATTCGTCGACCGACAAACGATTCTGATTGTCTTCCATTTCCGTATTCCTACCAGGGTTCAAGCGAAGGGCACGTTGAAAGGACCCTAGCAACGACTGCGCGCAGCCGCGGTTCCGAGTGGCGATGCGCCTTTGCCCGTTTTGCGAACAGATTAGACTTAGGTCCGGTGGAGGATCGGACCGAATCCCCTCATGGGCTGGCTTCGTCGTGCACAGTGAGAGGAGCCCGCCGATAGCTCGGTGCTTTTTTAGTCACGCGCTCGGGAACAAGCGCCAGATGGAGATGTTAGCAGCGTAAGGAGTTCTCCTATGGCTGAGGAACAGGATAGAGCGCCGAACAACATTGAAATAGCCGTTCGACGGTTGGTCAAAGAAACCGGCATTGCCGAAGAACAGGCCCGAGAGCTTATCTTCTTCCTTGGGCTTCAATGGGCATCGCTGCTCCGGGAAGCAAAGGTCCTAGCTACCAAGCGGTAGTGGTGAAAATCTGACGCTTGGTACCCGAAAGGGAATACCGCTTTGGGTGGAAACTTGCCGTACGGGGGAGGCTGTTGGAACGAGCAAGGTGCGCGTACATCCGGACCTTCGCGCCATCGTTGTATTCGGGCATGAGTCTCTATCGGGAAGCCGACATTCATGAGAAAATAGATGGTGGCGGGGGCTATCGTAGGGAGGAACCCGCAGATGAAAACAAGAACTCCAAGAACCTTGGTTTCCATTATTGCTGCGATGGGTCTTCTGGTCGGGTCCGCCGCCGCGCTGGAAGTCGCCAGTTCCGCCACCGTGGCGGGCAAACCGGATACAGTCTGGCAGAAGATCGGCGACTTCTGCGCTATTCAGATCTGGCATCCCGCCGTATCGAAGTGCGAGCAGAGCGAAGAAGGTGGCGCGACCTATCGCACGCTCACGACCACTGACGGCGGCGCAATCAAAGAGAAACTCGTCGAGCAGACGGATACCAGTTACACCTATGACATCATCGACTCTCCGCTTCCCGTCGAGAATTACCGCGCCACGATTAGCGTCTCGGCAGAAGGAGATGGGACCAGGGTGGACTGGAAAAGCAGCTTTGACTCAAAGGGCCAGTCGGATGACGAGGCCAAGAACGTGATCAGCGGCATTTACAAAGCCGGCCTCGACGAGATCGCCAAAATGAGCGGCAACTGATCCGGCTGTCGATGAACAGGCAACGCGACAAGGACAAAGAATTCTTGTGCTAGGCTGTGCTTCAGCAGCTATTGATCTCGTGCAGAAAAAAGCCCGGCTGTCGTGCCGGGCTTTATTCTCGGAATGGGGAAAGCGTGGCCCCTGAGATATCCACAGTGTCGTGCGACGATGGGCATTGAACGACCGGAACTTGCCCGTCAACATCTCCGCGGCAAGGTCCGAGAAGGGCCATGGGCGTGAATTCGTCCGAGGGCGAATGAACTTCCGCAAAGGGTCGGTAGCGGGAATTTAGCGTCGGTACCAAGCGTCAGAATTTAACCGCTAGGCGGGCTTTCTGTCAGATATATAATTGGCACCTGATGAAGGCGTCTAGCCCGCTGTGCCTAAAAGGTGCGGCCCGCTTTTTTGTTGTCCGAGATGTCCTGAATCGTATTATTTGCGCAGAACGTTTGCCGGAGGGGGTGGTATGCCGATTTATCGAAAAGCTAATGAATTAGGCGTCTTCAGTGCATCCGAAGTAGCTATGCTGGGCCGTGTGTTCGACCGGCTCAAGCGTGAGGGCGACTCCGAACAGCTACGTGAGGCTCTCGCGTCCCGGATCCTCGCAAATTATACGGCCGGTATCACTGACGAGGACGAGCTTGTCTCAGCGTCAAAACTGCCGTTGGGTCGTTAGACGCAACCCAAATAGGTCCTGCTTTCACCGCCTTTTTTCGACCTTCGCTGGAACATATGTTCAAGCCGGAAGTTCGGAGCGTTCTGCATGGTCTTGGTCCCTCTGAAGATTTGCTGCCGGTCGGGTGATGCTCCGATCAGCCCGCGCCCTCCCTCCGTGAGGCGCGGGCCTCTCCGTTCAGGGAACCGAAACGATCAAGGGCTCTTCGGACGTCCAGCCTCTGGCACCGAGCAACGCGGCACTGGCCGGCGAATTAAGAGCACCACTCCCCGACGAACATTCATGCAACCCTCGCCATATCTTCGCGTTTATCCACTTCAATTCTGGAGAGCGACAAAGATGCCGGCGTTTATACCGATTACGATCTACCTGAATGACAGATCGATGGCGATCGCGTCGATAGCCGACGCTGCGAAAGCGCTTCAGCAACCATGGCCATTCATGGACAAGCCGTCCCGACTTGAGGCAATCCGAATGGTCGAGGAATGCTTGGCCGGACATTGCAGTCACCAAGCTGCGTTCGCTGCCTTCGAGGCGGCCGCATCTGAACAGGGCCTTCTCAAGCAAAAGCCTCCAAGCGTAGGCCTTAGGAAATTCGACGGGGTTGCCGAAGACCTGCTGTGAGGTGATGCCGCCCTCGCGACCTTGAACGGCTGACAGGCCTCGCCCGGGCGGACTTGGCCAGCCGATTGTGGACCACCCGCCAAATCGAGGAATGGCGGGTGGTCCGTTATCAGCGCAGGAAGGGACTTAGCTGCGCAGATCGCAAATCGGGTGGCGGCCCCTAGCTAACGATGATTCCTATCGTCAGGAACGTAATCGATACGGCGAACACCGGAGCAAGTAACCAGCGAGCTTGGTGGACACTATTCTCCATGGTCTCCTCCTATGAGCACATGGCGAGCAACGAGTGCCGGCAGTCGCGGTTCCGGGCTGCACCCCGTCCTCGTCCTTTTCGACAGCAAGGTCAGACTTAGGTCCTACTTTTGAGAAGACCGAAGCCCAATCAAGGAACATTTGCGGCCGCCCGAGGTTGGGTGGGGCTGGCCTAAGACGATGCCGTGCAGCGCAACAGAACTCACGCAAGGAGGCAATTTATGAGAATGCGTCTTTCAACTTTCGCCGCGGGATTTCTGCTGCTGGCAGGTATCGGCGCCGCTGCCGCTCAGGACGTTGTCATCGCGCCTGAACAGGAAACGGTCATCAGGGAATATGTGAAGAAGCAGCCGCTCGCGTCGGTGAAAATCCCTGGAGTAGAACTCAATATCGGCTCAACCTTGCCCGAGACGGTCGAGCTTCATGAAGTCCCCGACACCGAATACCGCTACGTGGTCGTCGACAACCGGACCGTTGTCGTTGACCCAGGCACGCGCAAGATCATCAAAATCATCGAATGACCAAAGCGACTGGGAGGACAGCCCGCCGTGCCGAAAGGTGCGGCGGGTAGCCAGCAAGGGAGGAATGTGATCACCATGTCGAACCGTGAGATTGGAGCGTCGCAGGCGCTGCGAATGCGCGTGGCTGGCCTCAATGAGAGGATGCGCGGCGCTCGGATTACCGAGAGCGAACTGAAGACCTTTCAAAAGGTCGCAGCCGTTCTGGAGGACGGCAAGGGCAGAATCGATGCCGACGATTTAATTGCTGCATCCTTCGTCGTCGAGCCGGTGGACTAACCAAGCTGCCTTAATGTCAGAAAGCGAAGCGCTGCAATGTCCTCTCTCAAAGCCTATCCTCGGTTGGTCTGACCTTCCAATCCGGCAGTGCGACTTCGCCGTTATCAAGAAACGGCAGCTGGTTTCAGGTCGTTGCCCACTACAGATGCGAGGGATGCGGACGCGAGATCCGGCTTACCTATCCCGACAAGATTGCCATCTTCCAGAAGCACCGCACTTGGCCACGACCCCGCCGGGAGCCGCGGAACCCCGTTCCGTTCACTCTGGCTAATGTAAGCCTGCCGCTAGAACCGAATTAGCGCGCAAAATCGGGAGTTACTGGCGCTAATCGGGACATCTCAGATCCCATCCTAGATCCCATACCTCAGAGCAATGAAGACCACCGGTGCAAGGATCAGGAAGATCGCCATTACTATAATAACGGCAAGGGCCAGGTTCTCTGTTCGCCTGACAAGGGCAGCAACCTCATCGTCGCTCGACGAAATGAGATCAAGCACCGAGAAATCTGTCGGGTCAGGGGTTTGATTGTCGTTTGCGGGTCGCCCTGCGACATCATCGACGTTCTGTCTGCTTTGGATAAGGGTCACAGTTCTCTCCATGATTTCGGGTGCCCGCTGTTCGGGGGGCAAACCGCGGGCACCCGGTGAACCACCGATGAAGGGACTTTGCTCGGCGGCCGAATACCAATGCAGTGGTAAGGTCCTGGTTGCCGGCCCTCAGCCCTATGTCCATGACGCAGGGACTTCAGTCTTACCGCTTGTCGACCATAGCCCAGC
>NZ_JBVVPX010000003.1:0-258307 GCF_055811375.1 Mesorhizobium sp. WSM4848 | reverse complement strand
AGCGTAGTCGCACTGGAGGCAACCCGCGCTGCACGGCTGTCCGGCACAGCATTCCGGGATATCGTGATGACCCACCCGACTTTTGCCTGGGTGCTGCTTGAGCATCTGTCTGCCCAGCTCCGGCGCATGACCGAGCGGGTATTCGAATACAGCACTCTGGTCGTGCGAAAACGGCTGATCGTCGAGCTCCTGCATCGGGCGGAGAAAGCCGCACCCGTGGACGGCGAGGTGTCCATAAGCCCGGCACCGACGCACTCCGAGCTGGCGGCAACGATGAGCACGCACAGGGAAGCGGTCTCGCGCGAAATGAGCGACCTCGCCAAGAGAGGCCTGATCGAAAAGCGCGGCAGCAGGTTATTGCTGCATGACGTCTCGGCACTACGGGCGCTGGTCGACAAGAAGGAATAGCGAAGGCTGTCGCTGCGGCGGGGGGCACCGCACGTTTCATACTCCTCGGCCGCAAGTGATTATTCCTTCCGGCAAACCGGGCAACCTAGCGTGCCAGCGCGCGGGTCAGGCTTTGATCGCTTCACCCTTGCAAGAATCATGACTCGGCTTCTTGACGCGGGCACGGAACGTTATCCCCCAGCCTGCTTGCAGACTTACAAGGGCGGATCGAAGGGTGAAGCCGCGTGGACGTTAAATACCAAATCTTCGTCAGCTCGACCTACGCCGATTTGGTGGACGAAAGACGGTCGGTCATCGAGGCCGTTCTTAACCTCGGGCATATTCCTGTGGGGATGGCGGCATTCCAAGCCAGCGACGACACTCAATGGGATTACATTAAGCGGCGCATCGATGACAGCGACTACTACGTACTCATCGTAGCAGAGCGGTACGGCTCAGAGTTGAAGGGTAAGAGCTACACCCAGATGGAGTACGGGTACGCCGTCGCCCAAGGCGTGCCTACCGTAGCGTTTTTGCTCGAAGGCGGTGCTCGCAAGACGTGGGCCGCGGAAAAGGGCGAGTTCGAGAAAAAGGCCAAACTCGAGAGATTCCGAAAGCTGTATGAAAAGAAGCTCGTCAAATATTGGCGCAACAAGGACGATTTGGCGGGTAAGGTTGCGATGGCTATTAGACGTTATGACCGTGGTCTGAGCGGCGGCCCGCCCTTAGGCTTTGCAGCTGTTTAGCAAACGGGGGTTGCTCGGGAGTGCCGAGCCGAGCCCCAAGCGAAGAAAGGACGGGCCATGGAGCAAGATAACGTTTTTTACGTCGGTGTCGATGTGTCGAAAGCCAAGCATGCTGTCGCGATTGCCGAGGGCGGACGCGGTGGAGAGGTCCGGTATTTCGGCGAGGCGTTCCCCGCGCGTCGTCACCGAAACGTCGTAGCCGTGAAGCCGAACCTTGACGGTCCCGTCATCGTGAACAAGCGTCACCTCGCCAGTCATCGTGATCGTGTCGCCTTCGGACAGTTTCGCCATCGGCATCGCCCTCGCAAAGGCCGCCGCTGAACTGGACGTGGAAAGCGCCATCATCGACGGTGAGATCGTCGTATTGAACGAGACTGGCCTGTCTGACTTCGGAGCCTTGCGGAAAGCCATCACCCGACGCCAGCACGACCTCTATTCGTCGCCTTCGATCTTCTGCATCTCAATGGTCACGACCCGCGCGACATGGCGCTGGAGGACCGCCGCGAGATCCTTGCCGAGATGATCCCGGACGGTGGCCGTATCCAATTCAGCCAGGCGCCTCCCGGCGAGGCTAAGGCGATCTTCCACCTGATAGACCAGGCGGGGCTCGAAGGCATGGTTTCGAAGCGCAAGGACAGCAAATATCGCAGCGGCAACTCCACTGCTTGGCTGAAGACCAAGGCCTATTCGATCGACGAATACGAACTGCTTGGCGTCGAGCGCGAGGCAGGCAAGCCGGCATTCGCGCTCATGGCCGAGCGCGGCACCGGACGCTATGTCGGCTCGGCTTTCATCACCTTGAACCGGGAGTTGCGCGAACGGCTCTGGAAACGGGTGCAGGAGCATGCAGGAGCCCCGCCAAACGGGATGAAACGGCCGGCGACGAAATGGGTCAAGCCGGGGCTGATCGGCCGCGTGAAGCATCTCCGCGGCGAGGAGAATCTGCGCCATGCCTCGCTGCAGGATTTTCGGGAGGAAGACTAGGGTAAAACTCAGTCATTCTGGCTATGCCGCGAATGGCCGAGATGGGTTAGGCCCTGCCGTTTGAATCGGTCGGCGGCAACGAGCACAGAGCGCCATTTGCCGACATTCACGGAGCGTTGGCAATCCCGACCTACGCCCGACCGCCGAATCGGCTGTGCGGTCGTGCCCTGTGCCGGCACGGAACTGCAGACGAGTGCAGCATTCATGTCCCACGACCAGGTAGCAGTCGCCAACGTTGTACGAAAAAGGCGGGATGCGTTTCGGTCCACTGGGCGACAAGTGGTTGCGCCTGTATAAAAGCGGCCCCGGGATGGATGGCCAAATCGCCGACGATCAACTCGCGCGACTCGCAGGCCTCCGGAGCGGATGTCAGGCAAGCCAGAATGACGAGCGTATAAAGCATTGTCTTGTTCCTTCGCGGAGATCGAGTTCGTCCTCGGAGGCGACAGATTCAATGGCCGGCACGAACGAGTTCGGGAGGGGGCTCGGCTCCTGCCACGAAGAGTTTGCCGCCGGCCCGCGAAATCTCGACGGTTTGGCTGCGCTCGTCCAACCTGCCTGGAACCGAGATCGTGAGGCTTTGGCCTTCATCGAGGGTTGCCTCGAAGCGCACAGGCAAGCCCGCCTCGCCTTCAGCGATCGTGGTGACCACCCGGAAGCTGTTATCGGCTTCCGTATAATAGACGACGCCTTGAAAACCGCCGAGATCGATACTCCCTCCTTGTAGGGGGTCCAGTTCACCTGCAGAGGCGTAGCCCGTCGTCACGCAAAGCGCTGCAAGGACCGTGTATCTGTACATGATATTTTCCTCCTCAACCGAACAGGTCAGAACAAGATCGGTGCGCAAAGCATATGAGGAGTGGGTAGGTTCGTCTGTGGGAATTCTCACACGCGTGGCAACGCATTCAAAAACGAGGCCGGGCGCGTGTGGCAAGATGCGGATCGCGTCATGAGCGCCGGTCGCACCCAACGTCGGCTTTTGGGAAAGATTCCAACGCAGGAAGGTCGGGATTGGGTCAGAACTTGCCGTAGAAGTTCTCCGAACGAAGGGCAGACAAGGATTGAACTCGGTCGTTCAGAGTGATTGGATTCTGCCCTAGTCTGGACAGACCCGGCCGGCGTCTTCCGCCGAATGTCGCCAGAGGCTCAGTGCGAACCTCAACCCACTTGCGGTCCTAGTTGGCCTGCTAGCCGGCTTGCCTGCATCCCTCAGAGCGTCGCCAGCCGCGAATTTGTCATGGCCGTTCCATAGGCTTGCCGCAGCACCCGCTTCTCCTCCAGCGCAATGATGACGCTTGTGGCAAAATCCGTCTTGTACATGACGGCGAGCCGTGTCAGCCCGCCTGGCGTGAAGACGTTGATCTCCAGAAGTTTGTCTCCGACGATGTCGAGCCCAACCAGAAACATGCCGTCATTGATCAATTTGGGGCGCACCATCTCGGCAATGCCCAACATCGTGCCCGTTACCTTGACTTTGCGGGCTGTTCCGGCGGCATGGATATTGGACCGGACGTCGCCCTTGGCTGGAACGCGGCGAAAGGCTGCGTAATTGCCGTCGCGCACCAGCGGCAGACCGTTCATCAGGAAAAGACGCACATCACCAGCCTTGGCCTCCGGAATGTAGACCTGCGCGATGAGATAGCCGTCACCGCTGGCCGCTTCGAAAATCTGGTTGAGGTTGGAATCGGTGGGCGTTGCAATATGGAAGACGTTCTTGCCACCCGATCCTTGGAGTGGCTTGACGATGCAGCCCTTCGAGTGTTTGTCGATAAATGCGCGGATCTCGGTAATGCTGCGCGATATCAGGGTAGCCGGCCTGACCGCCTGGGGAAAAGACTGAAGGTAGAGCTTGCTCTGCGCCTGTCCCAGGCCATCCGGATCGTTGACGACAATCGCGCCGCGCGCCGCCGCGAGCCGCCCGAACATAACGCCTGCGTTGGCGGCCCATGGCCGATCGGTGGCGTCCAGCGACGGATCGTTGCGCAGAAACACAATGTCGATATCGCTTATCGCCAAGGTCTTTTTCTGCTTCGCTGCATCCTTCAGGGCAGCATGCAGTCTGTCGGACGTCTTGTAGGAAGCATCCGGCAGAACCGCTACGCTGACAGACAGACCGTCATCCGGACGCAGTATGAAGTCGCCTGGTTCAACATAGACAACGGAATGGCCGCGCTGGACGGCGGCCAGCGCCAACGCTGTCGTCGTGTAGGCGGGCGTCTCGCTCTCAATGGAATTGACAAAGAACGCAATGCGCATCGAGGAGACTCCGCTCAAGTTTCAAGCATATCGATCGGACCGATTCCCGCCATCGCTTTCTTGAGACGCGGACGCGCCGCGTCGGAAGAGAGGAACGCGGGCTCGAGGCGCGGCGCCCGCAGCAAGCCGCGCGCGTTGAGTTCCTGGATCGCTCCGAAATGCGCGGCGGAGATCTTGCCGATCCAGAACGGCGTGAGGCTGCCGCCGTCCTTCAGATGATCGAGGATCTGCACCATGCCCCGCAGATAGATGGCGTCCTTTGCAAGGCCCCCGCCTCGATAGACACGCAGAACGACGTTGAAGGCGCCGCGATCGTCGAGACCGAAATCCCTGTGGAGGATGCGGAAGGTCTCCTCGAATGTTGCTCCGTCGAGCATCGCCTGACAGGCGATAACCCTGGCCGCGATCAGCCTCAACCGCGCTGCGGTCATGCCGCCGACCAGATATTCCGCCAGCACGGCCAGTCCCTCCTGCATGCCCTCATAGCCGGCGAGCCCGTTGCGAAAGATGGCGAGCCCCTGCGCATCGCCGTTGAAATAGGTCAGCAGATGGACACCGATCTCGTGACTGAGCAGCGCAGTCAGACGCTCCGGTGGAAGGTTGGTATCGCGTGAAACCAGCAGCCGGTTTCGAGAGACGAGGAGGCCGGCCGGCAGGTCGCCGCGGATATCCACGGAGGCATCGAATTCGGGATAGGCTGCCCGGTAGCCGGCGATCATGTCTCGCGCGGCCGCGGCAACGGCGTCAGCACCCAGGCCCGTCTGCCGGGCCGCCGAAGCAACTGGCGGTAGCCTTTCAAGAATGGCGCGTGCTCGCGCCGCCAGGCTCGGCTCGACGCTACCATAGAGAGCTCGTCCGAGTTCGACGAAGCGGGGCGTTTCGCGCGCCGCGAGCATCGACAGCTGGAGATCGAGTTCCTGCTGCTTTTGCGAGAGCAGCGTGGTCAGCAGCGGATCTTCCAGATGATCGAGCGAGACCGAATAGAGCTTCCGTTTCTGGCCGGCGACCTCGAACTCGAGCGGCCTGTAGAGCAGTACGGGCACACGCTCGAAGGCGCCTGCCTGGAATTCCAGCCAGGCTGGTTCGGCATTGATCGGTGTGACGGCAAGCAGAAAATCGAATGTCGACGCGACGTTGTCGATCGCCCGATCAGCGCGCACCACTGCGTCGATATAGGCGCGCCGCCCCAGCGAACGATGGGTTGCCGGCTGTTCCAGCCTTGATGCCTTCAGGAAGGCGCTGACGGCCTGAAGCGCGGAATCGACCACGTTGGCGACGACAAGGTCGTGGAGTTCGGGGTAGACGCGCTTGGTGCCAGGCACCCGGTAAATCGGTGCGAAGCGTATCGTCAGGCACGCCGCATCACCGAGATCATCCAGAAGCCGTGCTTCGGCGCGTGTCGTGGGGTTGAGTTCGTCGACGCGGGGCGTGCGGTATTTTGCTTCGCGTGCGGACGCAGCGGTGGCGAAGCGCTTGAGTGCCGCCTTCTCCGCCGCCGTGCCGCCGCAGGCCAGCGCAATCTCGAAGGGCGGCAGCAACGGAACATCCTCGGTCAGGAACCGGTCTTCGGCCAACTCGCCGATGTCCAGCATGAGGAAGGCGCCGCAGTGATCGCGCATCCTTCGCACCACCAGCCGCGCGGCCTCGCCGGCGAGGCCGATGTCGGCCGCGATCAGATAGGACGCGTTGGCGGAGACGGCGTGGAATGCCGCATCCTGATGCGACCCAACATGGACACACAGAAAGGGCAGCGGCCGATCCATGTGCAAACGGTTGCCATTGCCGAAATCGCGGCGGATTGGCTTGCCGTCCCGCAAAAGCGCGTCCAGGTCCGATTCGATTTGCGCCAATGGAGGCGCGGGCTCAACGAGCTTGGGCTTCATCGCATGGCCCGCAGCGCCGACTCCAGGACGAGCACCGTAGACGCCAGCATGGCGCGCAGCCGCTCGATTGTTCCCCAGTCGGGTTCGCCACTCCATTCGTCCATGAAAATCTTCTTGAACTCGACGGCGATGGCACACCCGGTTTCCGGAAAATTGGCATGGACGAAACGGGTCTGTTCGCCCTTGCCCTGGAAGGACACATTCTCGCGCACGTCGATCGGCTCGCCGTTGAGACGCTGGCCGCGAAGCGTCTCGATGAAAGCGTCGACGACCGGTGCCCAGCGTTCGCGGTCCATGGAAGACGTACCGATGTTGATGTCGGGCGCGACGTCGCGGGACGTAGGCATAGCCTCCGGTCCGTCGCGCCGGTGATTATAACTATGGACGTCGACGAGAACGAACCTGCCATGGCGCTTCTCGATACCGGCAAGGACACGGTTCAGCTCACTGTAGAAGGCGTCGTGAAAGGAGAGAGACTCCGTAACGATGTCCTCGTCCGGCTGCTCTCGCCAGACTTTCAGGCCCCAGGACTGGTCCGGCGACCGGTAGACCGCAGCGTCTCGCGCACGGTTCAGATCCACTTGGAAGCGTGACCGATGAACGATGATCTGGGTAGGAAAATCGGCGATGAAACGCTCGGTGAACGGGTCCTCTTCTCGACGCCGGTCAGGATCGGAGAGACACATGAGCGATCGACAAGCCCTGCCAACGTCGGTGCCGCTGTGGATAGCTGTACCGACTATAGGCGACTCTCCGAGCTTGATCGTCCAGCCTGCCGGTGATCCACCCGGATCATTGTTGCCCGGATCATTGTTGGAAGTCATCGTGTTCACAGTCCATCGAATGCGTGGAGAGTGTGGACGGTTCCAGTTCATCGAACAAGCGATCGTTGGCTCGCCCTGGATCAGCAGGCTGAACCGTCGAAAAACGTCAGCCGAAGGTGGCCGACGGCTTCAGCCGAACGTCGCCAGAGGCTCAGTGCGGACCTCGACCCACTCGCAGCGCCGGCTGTCGTGATAGAAGGACAGGAAGGGCGGCGGGAACGATGGGTCGGCGAAAGCCCCCACCGGAATGGCGATCAGACCGGGCTGGACATCGATCCGGTAATGGACAGTGGTGCCGCAATCCGGGCAGAAACTGTAGATGACACGGCCGCCTTCGTCGCCAACGCGCGTGAACTCCGCCGCTCGTCCCTGGATCGACACATCATTCTCCGCAAACCGCGCATTGAAGCTGAACGCGCTGCCGGTGCGCCGCTTGCAGGCCAGGCAATGGCAGACAGAGACGCGTACAGGCTCGCCCGAACAGGTGGCTGACAGCTGACCGCAGGAACATTGGGCGCGGCGCGTGACCATGGGCTGGCCCCTTTCAGCGAACATCAATGGGTTTCGGCATGGGCCCTGAGCTCAGCCCTCTTCTCGTCGGAGACGACGGCAAGGTCGAGCACCTTCTGCAATTCGGCCGCATGGCGGAACGACGGCTCGGCCTGAACGCCGCTGCGCACCGCATCGACGAAGCGCTGGTAGTTGGTCGGCACCGTTCCGGCATCGAGGACCTGCCATTTGGCGTTCTCGATGTCCTCGCCCATGCACACTTTCAGTTCCGAGTCGGTCAGATTGTGCACGACCTCGATACCACCCTTGTCACCATAGATGCGCAGCCGCAATTCGTTGAGATGACCCGTCGCCCAGCGGCTTGCATGGACGACGCCGAAGGCGCCGTTGCTGAAATCCAGCGCCATGGTGAAACTGTCGTTGGCGTCGAGCTCGTATTCGCCGATCCGGTTGCCGGGCGCCTTGTCGAAGGACCTGAGGCGGCAGAACACATGGTCGATGTCGAGCGCCGCGCCGTAGCTGGCGAAATCGAGGATATGGATGCCGACATCGCCCAGCACGCCATTGGAGCCGTGGCCGCGCGACAGCCGCCACAGCCATTTCGGGTCAGTACGCCAGTCGCCCCAGAATTTGGAAACCAGCCAGCTCTGCAGATATGACGCTTCGACATGCCTCACCGTGCCGATGTCGCCGGCAAGCACCATGGCGCGCGCCCGCTGCAGCGGGGCGACGTTGCGATAGGTCAGGTTGACCATGTTGATGGTGCCGGCTTGCTCGGCGGCATCGGCCATCTCACTGGCCCGCTGGTAATTTTCGGCCAGCGGTTTTTCGCACAGCACTGGCTTGCCCGCCGCGATCAGCATCATGGTGGTCGGATGGTGGATGCGGTCTGGCGTCACGTTCGCCACCGCGTCGAACTTGTCCCATGCGAGCGCGTCTTCCAGCGACGCGAACCGGTTGGGGATTCCGTAGTTGTCCGAAAACCTGTCGACACGCGCGCGGTCGAGATCGACGGCGCCGACCAGTTCGACGCCTTCGATCCTGCTGAACTGCCTGGCATGCTCTTCCGCCATCCAGCCGGTGCCGAGTATCAAAAGACGCATGATTCTTATCCTTAGGATGAGGGCTTATCTTCTTGTTCGATCGTGGATTTTTCAGAACCGAAGCTTCGCCGACAGCGGTCTAGCGAAACCCGGCTTCGCCCTCGGCATGGAGTTTTCCGTCGCGCTCGACGATCGGCTCGAGCGCCTTTTCCACTGGCACGTTCGGCGCGTCGAGGATGGCACGATGCGCGCCCTGCGGGTTGTACGCCCATTTCACCGCATTGCGCAGCACCTTTTGGATATTCGCGTCGTGATAGGTCGGATAGGTCTCGTGACCTGGCCTGAAATAGAAGATGTTGCCGGCGCCGCGGCGATAGGTCAGCCCCGACCGGAACACTTCGCCGCCCTGGAACCAGGAGATGAACACGGTTTCCAGCGGCTCAGGCACGGCGAACTGCTCGCCATACATCTCCTCGTTCTCGAGCTCGAAATACTCGCCGATCCCGGCAGCGATAGGGTGGTTGGGGCTCGTCACCCAGAGCCGCTCGCGCTCGCCCGCCTCGCGCCATTTCAGCGTGCAAGGCGAACCCATCAAGCGCTTGAATATCTTCGAGAAATGGCCGGAATGAAGCACGATCAGCCCCATGCCTTGCCAGACGCGGCGCGCCACGCGCTCGACGACTTCGTCGGCGACGGCGCCATGGTCCTTGTGTCCCCACCAGACGAGCACATCGGTTTGCGCCAAACGGTCGACCGGCAGGCCATGCTCCGGTTGCTCAAGCGTCGCCCACGATACGGAAATTTCGGGGTCGATCTTCAGCGCATTGGCGATCGTTGCGTGCATGCCCTCGGGGTAGATCCCCGCCACCACCTCATTGGTCCGCTCATGGATATTCTCGCCCCAAACGACAGCGCGTATCGTCATGACATCCTCTTGATCGGTTGAAGCCGCCGCCCCGGCCCGGTCAGTCATAGTATCCTCGGCCGGGAATGAAAACGGCTTCGAGGCTGGCTGCTGACAATTGGGTGGAAGTCGGCGGGACAGCGCCCCCTCTTTCCGGCAGGACAGAGGGGGTCGCGAAGGAGCGGTACATCAGCGGCTTTGGTTAACTGCGCACCACGAGACGCTTGACCTTGCCCTTCTTGAAGGCGGCGAGGAAGCGGGCGTAGTCCTTGAAGGCGACACAGCCGCTCGATTCCGCGCGGCCGCCGCGCAGCAGGTAGGTGTGCGCAAGAAAGCCGTCGCGGCCATATTTGTTCTTGCCGTCGATAGGAGTGAGACGCAGGGCCTCCACCCCATGGAAGCGCGATTCGCGCAGCGTCAAATCGTAGGTGTGGGGCGGCGTCGGACCGGCATTCTTCCGGTTGGCGTAGCGTGGCTGGTCGGCCATCGAGCCCAGCCCCGAATGCGCCTCGAGCCGTGAGCCGTCCGGCATATAGACGGTTTTCGAGGAAATGTCGTAGACGGCGACGCCGCTGCCCGGCCTGGTGAACAGGTTGCCGAAGACCCCGCCGCCGCCCGCCGGGCTGTCGGGCTTGGCATAGGCCAGCATGTCCTGGGCTTTCGACCGCTTGGCCGGCATGCCCGGGCTGCCCCGCATGTCCTGGTTGGCTTGCATGCTTGGTATCGTCGCCGGTGACGAGATCCTCGGCGACAAGGCTGGCGCCCGGGGCATCTCGACCTCCGGAGCGGTGGCGGTCTGTATCCTGTTGGCTTTGGACGGCTGAGACTGGGCCTTGGCGGCCTTCGATGCCTGGACCGTGGGCGCTTTGGCCTTGGGTGCCTCGACCTTAGGTGCCTCGACCCTAGGGGCCTCGTCTGACTGATCGATTTCCGCCTGCGGACGCCATCTCGGCAAGGGAACGCTATCAGCCATGTCGTCCTGCGGCGGCAGCGACGCCATCTGCACCTCGCCCTCTTGCGTGGCAGCAGGATCGGCCGTCGTCGCCTGCGGCAGCACGTCGATCATCGCTTCCGGCAATGCATTCGCAAGCGCCAGCGCCAGACGGGAGGATCGTTCGGATTCCGCAACCTCGGGCCCGAAGCGCACGGACGCGGGACCATGCTGATCGGCCAGGCGCACCGGCTCCGCAAAGCGCTGGGCCGTCGGCAAACTTACGACTGCAAACGGCGCGGCCCCGCCGGAGGCGCGGGCAAAGGCAGCAGCAATCTTTTGCGGTGATAGCGCCGCTTTCGCCACCACGCTGTCGAAGCGCGCTTGCGGTGAGATTTCGGCGACAAGCTGCGCAGTATCCGGCCGCGCTAACGGCTTGAGACGCGCTACCTTGCCTTCATGCACGAAGCTCGCGGCGGCGTGCGCGCAGCCGGCGTCGCATCGGCTGAGCAGTGATGCCGCACGCTGCCGGCTTGCCAGTGACGGCGCCCACGAATTGGCCCGTGAATTGGCAAGTGTGTGTCGGGGATTGGCGAGCGCCATGGAGCGCGGCGCGAGCAGGTTTTGCGGAAGACTGTTGGAGACGGCGGTGAGCGAAGTTCCCACCGAATGGAGGCCGGCCACGGTCGCGGCCGACCACAGAGCGATCGCAGCGCCAACAACGGGAATCGCGACCCAGCGCAGGCCGGGCCTCATCGAGGGCAATCCACTATCAGGATTGTCACCCCGGTTATTCAAACGCATCAACGCCATACAACCAAACCTCAATCGGCCTTGCGGCATGCGGGCTCGCAGCCGTCACAATCACAGTCGCCTGGTGCCCCCCGGCACGCTTCACGTCTGTTGCCGATTGAATCAAAAGATGGACAAACTTGGTTAACCAATCCCTCTACCGATCGCCGATTAGGCGAAGGTCTAAGTCAAAAAAGGCTCCCTCCAAAACTATGAAAATAGCGGAAATGCCCTCCATGCCAGGCTTTGCTGCCCGTTTTTGCAGGCTGAGTCAACAAAGCGAAAGGATTAGACCATGTCTGGGCGGCGTCAGCTAAAGGCTGATACCTGCCAGCGCATGGCCCGAAACGAGGCCCGCGTCCTCCGTCGGAGGCGCGGGCCTTGTCATGCCTGCGCAGCCTATGCGGCGCGCTGCGCTTCCATCGGCCGCAAATTCTGGTTCATGCGGAACAGGTTCAGCGGATCATATCGCTGCTTGATTTCCAACAGCCGCCGATAGTTGCCGCCATAGGCTGCTTCGACCCTGTCGACCTCGTCCCCGGGCATGAAGTTCACATAGGCCGTGCCGGCGGCATAGGGCTTGGCTGCTTCATAGAGACCCCGCGCCCAGTCGATGCAGGCCTGGTCCATTTCCGGTTCGCGCCAGCGGGCGTGGACATTCATGACGTAGTGCGCGCTGCGTTGCGGAAACGCCGTTGCATCCGCTGTCACCCGGCCGGCGGCACCGCCGACATGGCCGATGAAAATCTCGCATTCGGGGCCGGGAAGCCTGGGTATCGCCGCCGTGACGACCTCGATCGCGCTGTCGGAAAGCTCGGTGAAGTCATGGCTCTTCCAATAGTTGCGGGCGCCAGGCGTCAGCAACGGATCGAATCCCTGCTGCCAGCCGGTGAACGGGTTGGGACCGACCACGTCTGCAATCGGTGTGCCGATGGCGCGAAGCCTCTGTGTCGCCTTCTCACCCTCCTGAAGGTCGCCGCAATAGCACATGGCCAGGACCAGCACCTCCTTGCCATGCCATTCGGCCGGCAGGAACGGCAGCGGCGGCGCCTGCCGCATGACCACCCAGCAGGTCAGCTCATTGGGCGCTGCTTCGAGCGCCGCTCGGTATTCCCGCAACACGTTTTCGGCGTCAGTGAAGGGATGAACGACGAGGCCCGACAGCACCTGCGGACCGACTTGGTGGAGCTTGAACTCGAAGGCCGTGACGATGCCGAAATTGCCGCCGCCACCGCGCAGCGCCCAGAACAGGTCCGGATTTTCGGTCTGGCTGGCGCGCAGCAGCTTGCCGTCGGCGGTAACCACGTCAGCGCAGAGAAGATTGTCGATGGTCAGGCCGAATTTCCGCGTGATCCAGCCGAAGCCGCCGCCCAGCGTTAGGCCCGAAATGCCGGTGGTCGAGTTGATGCCGGTCGGCACCGCCAGTCTGAAGGCCTGTGTTTCCGCGTCGACATCGGCGAGTGTCGCGCCAGGTTCCACCCATGCCCGCCGCGTCGCCGGATCGACCCGCACCGACTTCATCGGCGACAGATCGATCATCAGGCCACCGTCGCAGACGGCACTGCCGGCGATGTTGTGGCCGCCGCCGCGAACCGCGACGAGCAGCCTGTTTTCCCTGGCAAAATTGACGGCGGCGATAACGTCGGCGGCGCCGGCGCAGCGCACGATCAGCCCGGGCCGCCGGTCGATCATGGCGTTCCAGATGCTGCGTGCCTCGTCATAGGCGGCGTCGCCTTCCCTCAGCACGGTGCCGCGCACTTGCGCCGAAAGCGCCTCTAGGGCCGCGGCATCGACCGTCGTCTTGCCGCGTTCAAGCGTGGTGAGGCTCATACTATCCATGGCTTTCCTCCCGATTGTTTTTGATCCGTTTTCCCTCCACCCGTTCCCAAGTCTGCCTTTATATTAGAAGTCGCGCAAGTTCATGATCGCTCGCTGGCCGGCATTGCGCAACCCGCATAACGGTCAGCTCTCACTGAGGTAAAAACCGCCGGTAGGCCGAGCCGAGATGAGTGCTTGGATCGCTGCAAATGATCTCGTCGCTTCGATCGGAGGAACTGCGCAGCGGCCCGCGGAGTTAGGCTTATGAGCAACCAATGCAGAGGAGAGCTCTGATGGCACCGCGCAGAAAACCCGACGATCCAGCCGAAGGCCCGACCATCGAACAGCAGGATTGGGACGCGATCAAAGGCAGTAAAATTCTACCAGACAGTGTGCCGGGAAACGGCGACATCCGTTACGACCTCGAGAAGGAGGCTGAACTGCCGGAGGAAGACGACGACAATCCGTACCAGGAGAGCGACGAGGCGCTGCCGGACGACGAAGAGGAACGCGCCCTCTCGCGTAACCCCTCGAAGCAGGATATCGACGAGCCTTGAACGGCAGCGCTCATGGGCGCGTCCATGCCGGTACCTCAGCGAAGAATGCAGCGGCTCAGAATGGATCCCCCGGTATGCGCCGCGTCGCTTCGCTCCTTGCTTCGCCCTGGGATGACAATGCGTGGTTGGGCCATGGCTAGTCGCCAGCGTCGGAGTTGGCCGTCAATCACGATTTCTGTCTGACGGAACAACTCCAAAAAAAGCTCGTTGGATAACCATCGCAATCAGCGATGCAACTCTAATGGAGACCCACCATGATGAAGAAAATTCTTTCTGCAACGGTACTCAGCATCGCCCTCGCCACTTCGGCGATGGCGCAATCGAACGGTACTGGATCCGGCACCAACGATCCGGGAGCGACCACTGGGACAGGCACTGGCACCATGGCTCCCGGCACCGATAATGCGACTCCTGCCGATCCGAACGTAACCGGTTCAACAACCGACGGCGGCGACGGCATGGGTGATCGGTGCAAGGAAACCGCAGGCGCCGATGCGAATGCGAATACAAACTCCGCCAGTGGCACTGCAACTGCGGACATGGAGAATTGCCCCAAGTGAGCTGGCGCTGTTGAGGTCGCTACTACCCTTGGGAGCGCATGAACGCGCCGCGCCACCTGTTAGACAAAGCCGGGAACCGGCTTTGTCTTGCCGCTCAGTTGCGCACCCAACGTTAGCGCCTGCGGGAAATTCCGTATAATTGCCGCCATCAAGGTGGCGCTGCCTGGACTAACGGCAATCCCGGCAAGTGCGGCGGCGGCGTAGACCCGAGTTGAAAACAGACTATTCCAGGCCGCCTCGTAGCGTCTGCCGGCCGTTTCACGCCCTGCGCGGCCGCCTGGCACGCATGAGAGTTCGCAAGCCAGCAGCCAGCCGGACTGAAGCGCCATCGAGATGCCCTCGGCGATGACAGGATGAGACTCTCCGGCTGCATTGCCGACGCGAAAGATGTCGCGTTCGTAGCAGGAGCGAACTCCCGGCCGGATCGGACCTGCGGCAAGCCACGGCCCGTCGGCGGCAGCTGACTCTAGTGCATCCCTCACGCCCCGACATGATTCCATCAGATGACGAGAGACTGCCTCGGCGGCCGACAAATGGCTCTGCTGTCTGGGATGTTTGCGCAACTGTGCGAGCATATCGCGCCGAATGCAGCACGAGATCGACAGCCGGCCATGATCCGCCGAAACCATGCCGCCATAACCGCCAGGAAATACCAGCAGGGGCATCAAATCAGGCGCCAGGGACGACCCGGTGAAATGCGCCTTGAAGCCGAACAGGTCCGAAGGGCGGTTGGTCTTTCCGAGCTGGCTGGGCAGCGGTCCTGGCTCCCAGGAGCCGTGTGCGGCGACAATCACCGGCGCGCGCAACATCGTCGTTTCGTTTCCGGCTTGAATTCGCACCAATTGCGCCTCGCCATCTGGGTCGATGGCGACGGCGCGGCAAGGCTGAAAGATTTCGACGCCCGCCGATCGCGCCGCCTGCAAAAGCAGACAGTCGAAAATATCCCGGCCGAGCGCCCGGCCGAAACCATCTTTTTTCTCGCGGGGCCCATCTTTTGCAGGATGCCCATCTTTTGCAGGAGGCCCATCTTTCGCAGGAGGCCCATCTTTCGCAGGAGGCATCGGCGCCTCGGCGCAGGTCTCGCCGGAAAACAAGCCGACGCGGCGGATTTCGGGGCCGGCATTGGCACGCCAGGCATCGGCGATTTCCAGCTGGTCCAGAAGCGCAAGATTGCTTGCCGATATATATTCGCCGCAGACCTTGCGGCGCGGGAACACGCTTTTTTCAACAATAGCCACGGCCCATCCGCACCGGGCCAGCGTCAGCGCGACGGACGTGCCCGCCGGGCCGGCGCCTATGACGATCGCGTCATGGGTCGACAATCGCGTCATAGGTCATGACCGGCGCTGGCGCCGACGAAAATGTGGGTAAAAAGGCCGGCGCGCCGTTCCTCGACCGGTTTGCCGTTTGCTGCGAGCCAGAGACCGGAAAGCTCGCTGCCGCGAAAGCCGGCACGCACACTTTGAGCCGCGTCGTTTCGTGTGACGTCATTGGCGCCGATTGCCGGGAGAAGGCGGGTCGCGGCCAATGCCAGTTTGGTCCGCAACGGCTCTGTCGCCAACAGCAGTGGTGCCTTCGGCGCCATCAGCGAAAACAGACGCACGATCTTGCCATCGTCGAAATGATGCAGAAACAGATTGACGGTGATCGCGTCGAAGCGCGTGCCCTCATTCTTTCTCGCCCAGTCGAAGACATCGGCGGTGACACCTTCGACCGTCCATCCCAGCCTGTCGAAATCACAACGCAATTGCGCGGTGATGAGGTCGACGCGGTCGAGCATTACCAGTTCGACCCCGGGCCAATGTCCGGCCATGCGCCGCGCCAACGCCAGCATGAAGGAGCCATCGCCGGCGCCGATCTCCAGAATCCGGCGCGGCTGCGCTGGCAGAAATTTCCTGAGCAGCGACGCCATGATCCTGGCCTGAAACATCAGCGCGTTGATGCGACGGAGGTCGCGCCGCGCCGCAAGCGCTCGCGGATCGTCGGCCGCAAGTCCGTCGAGGATTTCCGGCGCAAGCCGGCGGTGCTTCAGGCTGCTCATGACGCGGTTCGGAAAAGCATGGTTTCGGCCGCCAGCCCGGGTCCGAACGACATGCCGCAGCCGAGTAGGCCTGGTGGCGCCTTCAACATCTCTTTCATCACGAACATGACGGTCGCCGACGACATGTTTCCATATCGGCGCAACACCTCGCGCGATGGCTCCAGCGCGGTGGGCGCGAGTTCCAGGGCCCGTTCGACGGCGTCGAGCACCGAACGTCCGCCCGGGTGCACGGCCCAGAGGTCGATCGCCTCGGTCGGCCGGCCGCCGAGGATGGCGTCGTGATTGCTCCGCAACGCTTCATGGATTGCTGCCGGGACCTGGCCGGAAAGAACCATTTCGAAGCCGTGGTCACTAATGCTCCAGCTCATCAGATCCCGTCGCTCGTCCGCCACGATCGCGTAAAAGCTTTCGAGCTCGATGCCGTGCGGCTCGGCGGTAACGAGCGCAGCCGCACAGCCATCGCCCCAGAGGCAAAACGACAGCAGCTTTTCCAATTCGCTGGTTTCCCGCAGATGCATCGTGCAGAGTTCGATATTGACCAGCAGGACCCTGGCCTGCGGGTCGGAGCGGACGATGTGGCGGGCAAGCTTGAGGCCGTTGATCGCCGCGTAGCAGCCCATGAACCCGATCATCGTACGTTCGACCCTTTCCGGCAGGCCGCATCGCGCAACCAGCTCCAGGTCGATGCCTGGCGCTGAAAAACCGGTGCAGGTGGTAACGATGAGATGGGTGATGCGGGAAGCGCCGCCACCAAGCTCCAATCCGTCGACGCCTTTTTGCGCCAGAACAGGTGCGGCATGACAGAACATTGCCATTCTCTCAGCCGTTCCAGGAAAGGCGCCCCGGATGAACTTCCCGGCCAGATCTGCTGATGGTCCTTCGGGGTCGCCGGCAGGTGCAAAGCAGGAATAGCGGTGCTCGATGCCGGCAACGTCAACCATGCGTTCGAAAATTCTTCGGCGATCGGCCGCAAGCATGGAGGCGGCGAAACGCAGATAGAATTGATGAACCTCGTGCTCCGGGACCGCCGTCGCGATCCGGTTAATATACGCTTTGGCCGGCATATTCGGTCTCCTCGGCGTCGCGCACGGTATTTTTTAGAACCACGGCCGGAGGTTGTTTGGTCATCGGCACCAGGTGTCGGGCAGCAGGCATTGAGTGTTGTTGATGAACGTTTCTGAGAACTGATTTCATCCCACCTGTGCTGTTGCCAGGCGATGCTGCGGTTCGCCGGCATTAGGAACATAGGCTCCATTGCCGAGGCGTCCACCGAAGGGCCCGCGCTTCGGGCCGAGGCGCCATTGCTTCCGGCCCTCGGTAGGCGCGGTATTTTTCTGAGCGATGGAACATTAGCGCATACTAACGATTGTAGGGTGACAGCGAATATCTCCCGGATGTTGGCTGCTGGACCGGGACCCCGGTCGGCCCGCGCTCCTCCAGAGGGCGCGGGCCTCCGGTCCCAAGAGTAATTGGCGGCTTAAGGCTCAGTTTTGGAACGAGAATGCCGTGAGGGCGTTCGCCATAATTATCGCGAGCCGCCAAAGGCTCGCGGCAAACTCAAAGGAGAGCTGCATGAACAATATCATCTGGCTGGTCGGGGCCGTCGTTATCGTAATTGCGATACTCAGCTTCCTTGGCCTTCGTTAGGTTTCGCCTTTAGCGACGCCTACGCCGAGCAGGTCGTAATTTGGGTCGTCTCTGGAAGCCTGAGGTTTGCAGGCGCAGCAGCTATTGGCGCTAACGAAACGACCCCGCTCTTTCACCGGCGAAGTTCCCTGCCCGATCCATACTCTCCCAGACCCAGCGCTCACGGCGATGAGCGGCGGCAGCCCGCTTGGCAAGCGGCCGGCTACGGCTGCTGCAGGACCAGATCGCGATTGGCCGGGTGCGGCGCCGATTGACGTTGCGGTGCCTTTTCTTCATTCTCCTGTTGCTGCCTGCTCCGAGATTCAGCAATGAAGCGCGGTCTCGCTTTCGGTGTGATGGTCATCGCCGTCGTCGGCCTGCTGGGCGGCGCCGCACTTTTGATTGCCGGCCAGTCCAGAGTTTCGCAAGACGCAATCCAGTCGTCGGTTACCCGCACCCCTGAATTGATCGACAGCGCCTGGAAGCTGCCCGTGGCTGCCACGTTCAATGCCGACGTCACATGGCAATCAAACGGATCAAGGTGCGGCCCGGCAAGTGTCGCAAACACATTCCGCTCCATCGGCCAGGAGGAGACAACCGAAGCCGAAGTCCTCGCGGGAACCGGAAAGTGCTGGACGGGCTTCTGCATCATCGGCCTCACGCTGGACGAGCTTGCCGAGGTCGCTCAAACGAACACCAAGCGGAAGGTCTCGGTGCTTCGGAATCTCAGCGCCGATGCGTTTCGCGAGCACATGAAGCGCGCCAACGATCCCGACCGCCGTTACATCGTCAACTTCACCCGTGAGAAGATTTTCGGCGCCGGCGCCGGCCATTTTTCCCCGGTCGGAGGATATCTGGAGGCCGAGGACATGGTTTTCGTCCTCGATGTAAACGAGGACTACAAGCCTTGGCTGGTCGAGCGTGAGCGCCTGTTCTCAGCCATGAACACAATCGATAGTGATGGCGACAAAAAGCGCGGCCTGCTGCTGATCGAGTAGCATTGTCGCAGGCAGTTTCGATTGCCTTGCCTTCAATCGACCAGCACGGCGACCACGGCGGTGCAGTCGCCCGCCTTGACCAGTCCGGGGAAATGGCGGGCAGCCAATAGACCCGACATCCTTGCCCTGATCTCCTGAGGTGCGGCACCGGTGCGGCCGATTGAGTGGATGCGCGCCAGGACCTGGCTCTCTTCGACCGGCTCGCCGAGATCGATCATCGTCTCGATCATCCCGTCGTCCTCGGCGAACGAGAAGCAATCGCCAGACGGCATGTCGAGCCAGCGGGTCGGCTGCATCTCGACCGCATCGGCGACGATGCCGGCATGGCGCAGAACATTGAGCACGCCGCGACGGGCGATCCGCACCGTTTCCGCGCGCGAAGTCCCACCACCGCCAAGTTCAGTGGTGATGAACAGCTTACCCATCTCTTCGGCGGCAGTGTCGAACATGCCGACCGCATCAATCTCCAGCATCTTCATCGACCACGGCGCCGAGAACGCTTCGACCGCGGCGAAACCCTTCGCCTCCAACTCCTTGTCGGGCCGGATATGGGCGGCGCAGAACGGCACGAAGTCGAGCGTCTTGCCGCCGGAGTGGAAGTCGAGCGCGATGTCGGTGCGCGGCAAAAGTTCACGCTGGAAGTAATCGGCGATCTTCTCGGTCACCGTGCCGTCAGGCCTGCCGGGAAAGCTGCGGTTCAAATTGCCCTTGTCGATCGGCGAGGTGCGGGTGCCGGCGCGGAACGCCGGATAGTTCATTGCCGGCACGATGATGACCGTGCCGCTGACTTGCTTGGGATCGAGCGTGCGGGCGAGATCGTAGAGCGCCAGCGGCCCCTCATATTCGTCGCCATGATTGCCGCCGGTGAGCAATGCGCTTGGCCCGCTGCCGTTGCGGATCACGCAGATCGGGATCATCACCGACCCCCAGGCCGAATCGTCACGGCTGTAAGGCAGCCGCAGGAAGCCGTGCTGTACGCCGTCGCGGTCGAAATCGACGGTCGGCGTGATCGGCGATGGACGAAGGCTGGACATCGGGCTCAATTCTTCACCACCAGCTTGCGCGGCACATTGGCCAGGCACTCGACGCCGGTCTCGGTGATCAGGATGGATTCGGTGATCTCGAGCCCCATCGTCTCCAGCCACAGGCCGGTCATGAAATGGAAGGTCATGCCGGGCTTCAGCTCGGTGCGGTCGCCGGATCGCAGGCTCATTGTGCGCTCGCCCCAATCCGGCGGATAGGAAAGCCCGATCGGATAGCCGGTGCGGTTGTCCTTGACGATGCCGTATCTCTTCAGCACCGCGAAGAAGGCGTTGGCGATGTCCTCGCATGTATTGCCGGGCTTTGCCGCGGCCAACCCCGCTTCCATTCCCTCCAGTGTCGCCTTTTCGGCATCGAGGAATTCCTGCGTCGGTTTACCGAGGAATACAGTCCGCGAAAGCGGACAATGGTAGCGGTTGTAGCAGCCGGCAATCTCGAAGAAGGTGCCCTCGCCCGATTTCATCGGCCGGTCGTCCCAGGTCAGATGCGGCGCCGACGCATCGGCGCCCGACGGCAGCAGCGGCACGATCGCCGGGTAGTCGCCGCCAATCTTTCCCTCAGGCCCGTCGACGCCGCGCGTGCCGGCATCATAGATCTCGGCGACCAAATCGCATTTGCGCATGCCGACTTCGATCTTGTCGACGATGCGCTGATGCATCGCTTCGACGATGCGGGCCGCCGTGCGCATATAGTCGATTTCGGTCGGGCTCTTCACCGCGCGCTGCCAATTGACGAGTGCTGTGGCGTCGATGAAGCGGGCATTGGGCAGGTGTTTCTGCAGCGATGCGAAGGCAGCGGCCGAGAACCAGTAATTGTCCATCTCGACCCCGATGCTGAGCTTGCCCCAGCCGCGATCGGCTAGCACCTGCGAGAGAAAATCCATCGGGTGGCGTTCGGTCGACTGCACATAGTGATCGGCATAGCCAACGATATTGTCGTGCGCGAGATAGGCGGTGCGCTTGGCGCCGTTGGCGTCCTGGCCGCGCCCGTACCACACCGGTTCGCCCGACGGCGGCACGATGACCGCCTGGTGCACGTAGAACGACCAACCATCATAGCCGGTCAGCCAGGCCATATTGGACGGATCGCTGACAACAAGCAGATCGACGCCCTTGGCTTCCATGGCCTTCCGTGTCTTGGCGAGGCGATCCGCATATTCGCCGCGCGAGAATTTCAAATTGGGCTGCATTGTTCTTGGTCCTCGTTTGTTGGGCCTTGCGGCCGGTATCAGCTTTCGAAAATTGTCCCGGTGTTGGCCGCCTGGGCACGGTCGCGGGCGAGCGTGGCGATCGCCGTGTCCTGCACGCCGGTGCCGGTGAGGTCGGCGATGGTGATGTCGCTGTCCGAACGGCGGCCATGTCTATCGCCGGCGATGATCTGGCCGAGCTCCGTGATCTCGGCATCGGCCGCCATCACCCCCGTCGCGATGGCATGATGCAATTCGCCCAGCAGCCGCGTCTGCTTCGCGCTGTCGGCGACGTAGAGATCGGCCATGCGCAGGATCGCCGGAGCGATCTCGTTCTTGTGCTCGGCGTCCGAGCCCATAGCGGTGATGTGCTGGCCGGCCGAGACGAAGCCGGCCTTGATCAGCGGTTCGGTCGATGGTGTCGTGGTGACGACGATGTCGGCGTCGGCCGCCGCCTTCGCCGCGTCGGGCTCGGCGCGCACGACGATGCCCAGCCGCTCGCGCAATGTGGCTGCCGCAGCGTCGGCCTTGGCCGCATCCCTGGCCCAGATCCGCGCCTCGGCGATCGGCCGCACCAGCATAAGCGCCTCGAGTTGCAGCCCCGCCTGGACGCCGGCGCCGAAGATCGCTGCGACAGAGGAGTCGGCTCGCGAAAGATGTTTCGCCGCGACCGCTCCGGCCGCCGCCGTGCGGACATCTGTAAGATAACCGTTGTCGAGCAGCAGAGCCTCGACCAGCCCTGTTTTTGACGACAGCAGCACCATCATGCCGTTGACGCTGGGCAGGCCGAGCTTCGGATTGTCGAAGAAGCCGGGACTGATCTTGATGGCAAAACCGTCGATCCCTGGCACATAGGCAGTCTTGACGTCGACCTCGCCGCGATGCTCGGGAATATCGAGCCGCAGGATCGGCGGCATCGCCACCGGCAAGGTGGCAAGCGCTCGGAACGCATTTTCGACGCAGGCGACGGCGTCGAGATCGAGCTTCACGATCGCGCGCAGTTCGGTTTCGGTGAGTATCGTCATCCGGCTCATGCGGCGCTCTCCTCAATTGCTTCGCCACAAACGACTTTCCTGTGCAGCGTCATGTCGATATTGCGACCGGACAGAATGAGCACCGTGGGGCCGCTCGCCCTGACCTTGCCGGCAAGCACGGCGGTGATGCAAACCGCGCCGGCGCCTTCGACGATCTCGCGCTCCTGTTCATAGGCGTGGCGGATACCGGCGGCGATCTCGTCCTCGCCGAGCACGATAACATCGTCGAGCAGGTCGCGGCACATCGAGAAGGTCAGCCGATTGTCGAGGCCGATACCGCCGCCAAGCGAATCCGCCAGCGTCGGCAGTTCCTCGACCAAAACCGGATGTCCGGCATCAAGGCTTGCCTTCATCGCCGCACCCCGCGCCATCGAAACGCCGACGACCTTCGTGCTGGGGCTGACGCCCTTCACGGCAGCGGCGACACCCGCCGCCAGCCCGCCGCCGGACAGCGGCACCAGCACCAGGGCAGCGTCCGCAACCTGCTCGATGATTTCCAGCCCAAGCGTGCCTTGCCCGGAGATAATATCGGGGTGGTCGAAGGGCGGCAGCATGATCAGACCGTCTTCCGCGACCAGCCGGTCGACCTCCTGCTGCGCATCGTCCTGGCTGTTGCCGACGATGCGGATCTCGGCGCCGAGCCGGCGGATTTCGTCGAGCTTGTTCTGCGGCACCAGTCGCGACATGCAGATCGACGCACGCATGCCTTCGAGCTTCGCCGCATGGGCCAGCGCCCGGCCGTGATTGCCGGTCGAGGCGGCGACCACGCCGCGCGCCTTCTCCTCGGGGTTCAGCGAAGCGATGGCGTTCGAGGCGCCACGCAGCTTGAAGCTGCCGGTAGTCTGCCGATGTTCGAGCTTGAGATAAACAGGCACGCCCAAGCGCCCGGAAAGATTCGGGGAAGGCACGGTCGGCGTGCGCTCGACCTTGCCGGCGATGCGCTCACGGGCGGCGCGGATATCGGAGAGGGTGATAGGCGCAAGTGTCATTGGCCTCATTGTCCCAATGGCAGCGTCATCAGACGGCCGAATTCGGCGCGCGGCTCCTCGTCGCCGCAAAGCCGCAGGCAGTTCCAGGCCGTTGCCTGGTTGCTGGTCACCACCGGACGGCCGATCGCCTCCTCCATGCCGACGACGGCAAGTGCTGCCCGCAGCGCCGTGCAGGAGACGAACAGTGCGTCCGCTTGCGCATCGGTAGACTCACGGGCCAGATCGACCAGCGTGGCCGGTGCAATCCGCGCCATCTCGCGGTCGTCGTCGAAGCCGAGGCAGCAGAAGCTGGCGATCTCGAAACCGTGCGCTGAAAAATAGGCTGCCATCGGCCGGCTGGTCTCGACTGTGTAGGGAGTGAGAATGCTGATCGTTCCGGCGCTCAGCGCCTTCAAGCCGCGCACGCCTGCCATCGGCGGCGTAACCACGGGTACGCCTGGCTTGGCCGCCTGCACCGCCGCCTCGATCTCGGCATCGCCGATGACCACCGAGGCCGAGGTGCAGGAATAGCAGATCGCGTCGAGCGACTCATCGGGCAGGATGAGCGCGGCGCCCGCCGTCAGCGACGGCTGCATCTTGCGCAAATTCTCCGGCGTCGTCGGATTGGCATAGGGGATGCGCGCGACATAGACGCCGATCCGGTCGCTTGCCACCATGCGGCGAAAATCCGGCTCGGTCGTATGGTCGGTGGCAAGGATGATCAGGCCGACGCGTTTTTCCAGCGGACGCGCGTCGAGCGCCGGCCGTGTCGAGTGCAAGCGGACGTCGACTGGAGCGGTCACCAGGCTCTCCTTGCCGACGGTTTGCCATAAAGCGAAAGCATCGCAGGAACCGCTGTCATTTTTCGATCCGCCCGTAGCGGCGTTCCAGCCAGCGCAGCAGCACGACCGAGAATAGGCTGATGACGAGGAAGAAGGCGCCGACCAAGGTCATCGGCTCGACATAGCGGTAATAGGTGTTGGCGACGCTCTTGGCCTGGTTCATCAGTTCCAGCACGGTGATCGCCGACAGCAGCGGCGTCTCCTTGAACATCGCGATGAAATAGTTGGCAAGCGCCGGGATCATCGGCGGGATCGCCTGCGGCATGATGATGTGGGTCCAGGTCTGCCTGGCGTTGAAATTGCAGGCCTTGGCGGCTTCCCACTGGCCGCGCGGCACATTGTCGATGCCGGCGCGATAGACCTCGGCCGTGTAGGTGCCGTAGTGCAGGCCGAGGCCGATGACGCCCGCCACCAGTGGCGGCAGCAGGATACCGATATCCGGCAGCACGTAGAAGATGAAATAGAGCTGCACCAAGAGCGGCGTGCCGCGAATGAACTCGGCGAGGAAGCCGACGGTGCGCGACAAGCCCTTGTTCGGCGAGCGCCGCGCCAGCGCGATAGCCAGGCCGACGATCGCAGCCAGGACCGAGCCGAGCAGCGTCGCCAGGATGGTGATCTTCACGCCCTCGATCAGGGTCGGCATGATCTCCCAGACGAAATTCCAATCCCATTCCATTACGAGGCCCGATCCATCAGACGCGCACCCCGTCGAGGCCGCGCGCCATGCGGCGTTCCAGCGAACGCACACCCCAGGAAATGATCAGCGCAAGGGTGAAATAGATGACGAGAATGGTGGTGAACGGCACCAGCGTATTGCCGGTCTGCGAGCGCACGACCTGGGCCTGGAAGGTCAGGTCGGTGAGCGAGATCAGCGAAACCACGGCGGTGGCCTTGAGCAATTCGATGGCGTTGTTGCCGAAGGTCGGCAGCATGACCAGCAGCGCCTGCGGCAGGATGACATGGCGCATGGCTTGCCAGCGGCCGAGATTGACCGCGATGCAGGCCTCGTACTGTTCGCGGCCGATCGACTGGATGGCGCCGCGCACCACCTCCGCGCCGTAGGCGCCGACATTGAGGCCAAGCGCCAGCACGCCGGCCTGCAGCGGCGTCAGCGAAATGCCGATGAACGGCAGCACGAAATAGGCCCAGAACAGCTGAACGAAGATCGAGGTGCCGCGGAAGAATTCGATATAGGCGGTGGCCAGCGCCCGAATGGCGAAAAAACGCGACAGCCGCCCCAGCCCGGCGAGAAAGGCCATGATCAGGGCAAGCACCGACCCCATCAGCGTCAGCTCGATGGTAACAAGCGCTCCCTGCAATATCAGGCCGAAATAGCCGGACCATTGGGTCATGAAGTCAAGAATTTCCAGCGTTTTACGGTTGCAGTCTTGGCCCCCTTCTCCTCGTTCACGGGGAGAAGATGCCGGCAGGCAAATGAGGGGCAGCGCCAGCTTGGCAGAACTTTGCGCCGCCCCTCATCCGTCACTTCGTGACACCTTCTCCCCGTGAACGGGGAGAAGGAAAAAGCGCCTACTTTGCCGAGCAGAGCTTGTCACGGCTGGTCGACATCGCCGCCGCTGCCGAAAAACCGTAGGGCTCGATGATCTTGGCGAATTCGCCGGATTCCTTCAGCTTGGCCAATTCGACGTCATAGGCGTCGCGCAGCGCCTCATCGCCCTTCTTGAACGCCGCGCCGTCGCAATAGACCGGCGCGCCGACCACCGGGGCGACGACTTCGAGGTTCGGATCGTTGGCCTTCTTGACCAGATCGTTGATCGACAGCACCGGCAGCGAATAGGCATCGATGCGGCCGTCCTGCAGCATTTTCAGGCCGCTCTGGCCGTCCGGCACGACGATGACGCGATCACGCGGCACGCCGGCAGTGAGCGCCAGCTTCTCCTCGGTGCCGCCGCCCGGCGCACCGATCGTCGCGGTGGCATCCTTGGCGACATCCTCGTAGCTCTTGAAGCCCTTGGGATTGCCCTTCTTGACCAGCATAGCCTCGGCGTCGCACAGCACTGGCTCCGAATAGGCGACCGCCGCGCAACGCTCCGGCTTCATGAACAGGCCGGCGGTGACGACGTCGAAACGGCCGGCCTGCAGGCCGGGGATCATCGCGCCATATTCCGAAATCGAGGCGACGATGTCGTTGACACCAAGACGCTTGAAGATTTCACGGGCCACGTCGGGCGCCGCACCCGAAACCTTGCCGTCAGCCGCAACCGCCGTATAGGGCGGCTCGTTGGCGATGGCGACACGGGCGAAGCCCTGTGCCTTGAGCTCTTCGAGCTTGCTGTCGTCGGCCGATCCCGCGGTCGAAGCGGCCAGAATTGCGGTCATTGCAACACCGGCCACGCCGGCCAGAATGCCAAGTTTCTTCATTGTTCCCAACTCCTTGTTTCTCTTCGCGGTTTGGTCGTTCTTTGAGTATGCGGGACGGCGTTGCCGCCCGGGGCATAGCAGTCAGACGCGATGTCCGGCCGCGATGATCTTCTTCAGGAAAGCTTGCGTACGCTCCTGCTTGGGATTGCGGAAAATCTCGTCCGGCTTGCCTTCCTCGACGATTTTGCCGCGGTCGAAGAACAGAACCCGGTCGGCGAAATCATGGGCAAAACCCATTTCGTGGGTGACCAGCAGCATGGTCATGTCGGTCTCGGAGCAGAGCCGCCACAACACGTTCAGCACCTCCTCGACCAGTTCCGGATCGAGCGCCGATGTCACCTCGTCGAACAGCATGATCCTGGGCTGCAGCGCCAGCGCCCGGGCGATCGCCACCCGCTGCTTCTGGCCGCCGGAAAGCTGCGCCGGCATCGCTTTCGCCTTGTCGGCCATGCCGACCATGTCGAGCAGTTCCATCGCCCGTTTTTCGGCGGCGGCGCGCGGCATGCCCTTGGTCAGGATCGGCGCCAGCGTGACGTTGTCGATGACGCACTTGTGCGGAAACAGGTTGAACAGCTGGAAGACCATGCCTATCTTCTGGCGCATTCTTGCCAGATGCCGTTCGTCGGCGGGCAGCAACTGGCCGTTGCGCTCCATGTGGTAAAGCTGCTCGCCGTCGATCTGGATGTGGCCGCTGTCGATCCTCTCCAGCGTCATCAGGATGCGCAGGATCGTCGTCTTGCCGGAGCCGGATGGGCCGATCAGCGCCAGCTTCTCGCGCGGCATGACCTGCATCGACAGTCCGTCCAGCACCTTGAAGGTGCCGAAGCTTTTCGAAATGGCGTCAATCTTGATGATGGGTGCGGACAATGAATTCCCCGTGCTGGAGAAGCTGTGCCTTAACGATGCGGAACGTGCCAAATCATGTCAATCGGGAAAATAAACTCATGACAATGTTTCTGACTCCGCAGCATTTCGTGGCAATGCCTGCCTAGATCGCCAGCAGGAGATGCTCCGGGTCGCCGAGCAGAAGTTTGGTGACAACGCTGAGGCCGGCGCGCAGTTCCCCCTCGGTGGTCGAGCCCAGCGAGATGCGCACTGCCGGCTGCCAGGGCGCCGCCGAGATACGGAACGATGTGCCTGGTGCGATCGCCACGCCCTGCAGGCGGGCCTGTGAGACGAAGCCCTCCTCGGCGCGCTCGCCGGGCAGTTCTAGCCACAGATGCAGTCCGTCGCGATGGACGCGGTAGTCGACCCCGGCAAGCACCTGGGCGGCAATCTCCTGCCGCCGCCGCAGCGCCGACCGTTGCCAGCGGACGAGTTCCATCGCCGTGCCGTCGGTCACCCATTTTGTCGCAATCTCCGCCACCATCGGCGTCGCCATCCAGTTGGAGACGAGATGCCGGTTGGCGACGGCAGCGACATAGCGGTCGGGCGCCGCGAGGTAACCGATGCGCAGGCCTGGCACCACGATCTTGGTGAAGGAGGTGACGTAGAGCGTGCGCTCGGGCGCGAAGGCGGCGACCGGCGGCGGACGGCCCTCGACCAGCGGCCCAAGCACGTCGTTCTCGATGATGGCGATGTCGTGCCTGCGCGCCACCGCAGCGATCTGCTCGCGCCGCGCGGCATTCATCAATGTTGCAGTCGGATTGATCACCGAGGGCTGCACGAACACGGCGCGGATGTCGGAAAGCCGGCACGCCTCGTCGAGCGCCTCCGGGATCAGGCCGTTGTCGTCAATCGGCAGGCCCTCGAGGTTGAAGCCGAGATAGCGCGCCAGCGGGATCAGCGTGTGATGGCCGATCGCCTCGGTGGCGACGGTCGACCCCGCCGGCGCCACGCTCATCAGCGCAACCGTCATCCCGGCCGTGGCGCCGTTGGTCAGGCTGACATTCTGCGCCGACACGTCGAGACCGCACAGCCGCAGCCATTCGACCGCCACCGCGCGATGGCGCGGAAACACCATGTTCGGCCTAAACGACAGCGCCGAGGTCGACGGCAGGTTTTCGGCAAGCCAGCCCAGCGCCTGCTTCAGCCGCTCCAGATGCATCGGCTCGCAGACCGGCTTCAGGATCGACAGGTCGATGACCTCGCCAAGGCGTTCGGGCAGATAGGGCGGCTCCGGCTCGCGGCGCTGCGTCTGCACGAAGCTGCCGCGGCCGATCTCGCCGGAGACCAGGCCCCGGCGGATCAGTTCCTCATAGGCGCGGCTGACTGTCTGCACCGAAAGCTTCAAATCGTCGGCCAGCCGGCGATGCGTCGGCAGCCGCGCGCCGTTGGCCAGCCGCCCGTCATGAATGGCGCGTGCGAACTGGTCGGCAAGCGATTGATAGGCCGGCCGCCGGATGAGCGCGGGATCTGGACGCCACAATGTCATGACATATTAGAGATCGAAATCAGTGCAATTGACAATCGAAATAATGCACCGTCATGGTGTCGCGGACGAAAAAAGTGGACGCTCATGGCCGCATTGAAACTCGATCAGATCGACCTGAAAATCCTCGACGCGGTCCAGCGCGACGGGCGCATCACCAAGCTGGCGCTCGCCGACAAGGTCGGCCTGTCGCCGACGCCGTGCTGGATGCGGTTGCGCAAGCTGGAAAAGGCCGGCATCGTCGCCGGCTATCACGCGAAGGTTGCAATGCGCGCCGTCGCGCCGGTCGCCACCGTCCTGATGGAGGTGACGCTGGCCAGCCACCGCCAGGCCGATTTCGACCGTTTTGAGCGCGTCATCCGCGACGTCCCCGAAATCGTCGCCTGCTGGTCGGTGGGCGGCGGCGTCGACTATCTGCTGAAAGTGATGGCGCGCGACATCGACGCCTACCAGCGGCTCGTCGACGCCCTGCTCGAACGCGAGATCGGCATTGACCGCTATTTCACCTACATCGTCACCAAGACGGTGAAGGAGGAGGTCGCCTTGCCGGTGGCGGATCTGTTGCCGGCGCCGTCGTGAAGTCTGAGCAAATCGAAAAGAGCCCCCTCATCCGGCCGCGGAGCCTGTCCTCGGGCTTGCCGGAGGCAAGACCCGTGGGCGGCCTTTCTCCCCGGTGGGGGCGTCGGCGCTGCCCCGAATTGCCCTTTTCAATTCGGTTGGCAATCCGGGTGAGGGGGCACTGCCCAGATGCGATAGCCCAGCCTAAAGCTGGACAGATTGTCCGTTCCGACAGCCCAATAGAGACAATCTCTCTACGCGTGGGCGCCGAAACAGCCTCTCTGTCTGCGCCGCGCGCATAGTCTCTCCGTATCACTCCGAAACCGGGAGACCTCAAAAAATGTCCGCGCATTTTGCCCGCCCACACCGCCGCGAAGCGCTTGACCGGCTCGCCGACCGGCGGCTGCTGCGCCAACTCGCCTATGTCGACGGCCACTGGACGGCGAGTGAGGCGGCCGAGAGTTTTGAGGTGACCGACCCTGCCACGGGCGCCACTGTTGCCTGGGTTGCCGCGCTCGATGCCAGGCAGACGAGCAAGGCGATCGACGCGGCGTCGCGTGCCTTTCCCGCCTGGCGCGCGGCTCTCCCACAGGAACGCGCAAGAATCCTGCGAAAATGGTTCGATCTGATCATCGCCGCCAAGGACGATCTGGCGCTGCTGATGACGCTCGAGCAGGGCAAGCCGCTTAGGGAAGCGCTTGGCGAGATCGACTACGCCGCCTCCTTCGTCGAGTGGTATGCCGAGGAGGCAAAACGCCTCAACGCCGAAAGTGTCACCAGCCATCTGCCAAACGCCGAGATGATGGTGCGGCGCGAACCGCTCGGCGTCGTCGGCGTCGTCACGCCATGGAATTTTCCCGCGGCCATGCTGACCCGCAAGGCGGCGGCCGCGCTTGCCGCCGGCTGCACGATCGTCGCGCATCCTTCCTCGGAAACGCCGTTGTCGGCACTGGCGCTGGCCGAGCTCGGCGAACGCGCCGGCCTGCCGGCTGGCGTCTTCAACGTACTCACCGGCAAGGCTTCGACCATCGTTGGGCGGATGTGTGAAGACCCGCGCGTCCGCGCCATGAGCTTCACCGGCTCGACCGAGATCGGCAGGCTTATCGCCGCGCAAAGCGCGCCGACGATGAAGCGGCTGGTCATGGAGCTTGGCGGCCACGCGCCGCTGATCGTCTTCGCCGACGCCGATCTCGACAAGGCTGTGACCATCGCTGTCGACGCCAAATTCGCCACTTCCGGCCAGGATTGCCTTGCCGCCAACCGAATCTATGTCCAGCGCCCGATTTATAATCGTTTCTGCGCCGCCTTCGCCAGGCGCATTGAGGCACTGCGGACCGGCAATGGCCTGGCCGATGACACCGACATCGGGCCGTTGATGCATGAGCGCGGCGTCAACAAGGTCGAGGAGCAAGTCGCCGATGCGCTCGCCCATGGCGCGCGCTGCCTAACCGGCGGCGGCAGACATCCGGCCGGGTCGCTGTTCTACCGGCCGACCCTGCTCGCCGATGTCACCGACGACGCGCTGATCATGCGCGAGGAAACCTTTGGTCCGGTCGCTGCGGTGACGCCCTTCGACAGCGAAGACGAGGTCATCGCCCGCGCTAACGCCACCGAGTACGGGCTCGTCGCCTATGTCGTCACCGAGAACGGCGGCCGCCAATTGCGCATGGGCCGCGCACTCGACTACGGTATGGTCGCCATCAACCGCGTCAAGATCACCGGCGCGCCGATCCCGTTCGGCGGCGTCAAGCAGTCCGGCATCGGCCGCGAGGGCTCGCGCCACGGGCTCGAAGCCTTTACCGATCTTAGATATCTCTGCCTGGACGTGGCGTAAGCCGCGCCCGGTCTTTTCCTCAGGAGTCAAAAAAATGCTCGACCAGTCCAACGAACTCGCCGCCTGGGACCGCGACCACTTCTTCCATCCCTCGACCCATATGGGCACGCATGCACGAGGTGAATCGCCGACCCGCATCATCGCCGGCGGCGAAGGCGTCACCATCTGGGACAATAACGGCCGCAAGAGCATCGATGCCTTCGCCGGGCTCTATTGCGTCAATGTCGGCTATGGCCGCCAGAAGATATCAGACGCCATCGCCGCCCAGGCCAAGAACCTTGCCTATTACCATGCCTATGTCGGCCACGGCACCGAGGCCTCGATCACGCTTTCCAAGATGATCATCGACCGGGCGCCGCAAGGCATGTCGAGGGTCTATTTCGGCCTCTCCGGCTCCGACGCCAACGAAACCAACATCAAGCTGATCTGGTACTACAACAACGTGCTCGGCCGTCCCGAGAAGAAGAAGATCATCTCACGCTGGCGCGGCTATCACGGCTCTGGTGTCATGACCGGATCGCTGACCGGGCTCGACCTGTTCCACAACGCCTTCGACCTGCCGCGTGCGCCGATCCTGCACACCGAGGCGCCCTACTATTTCCGCCGCGCCGACCGCTCGATGAGCGAGGAACAGTTCTCGCAATACTGCGCCGACAAGCTCGAAGAGATGATCCTGGCCGAAGGCCCGGACACGGTCGCCGCCTTCATCGGCGAGCCGATCCTCGGCACCGGCGGCATCGTGCCGCCGCCCGCTCTGTACTGGGAAAAGATCCAGGCGGTTCTGAACAAATACGATGTGCTGCTGGTCGCCGACGAAGTGGTCACCGGCTTCGGCCGGCTGGGCACCATGTTCGGCTCTGACCATTACGGCGTCAAGCCCGACCTGATCACCATCGCCAAGGGCCTCACCTCGGCCTGTGCGCCGCTGTCGGGCGTCATCGTCTCGGACAAGGTCTGGCAGGTGCTGGTCCAGGGTTCCGACAAACTCGGCAGCATAGGCCATGGCTGGACCTATTCGGCGCATCCGATCTGCGTCGCCGCCGGTGTCGCCAACCTGGAACTGATCGACGAGATGGACCTGGTGACCAACGCCGGCGAGACCGGCGCCTATTTCCGCGCCGAACTGGCGAAAGCCGTCGGCGGCCACAAACATGTCGGCGAGGTGCGCGGCGACGGCATGCTGGCGGCAATCGAATTCGTCGCCGACCGGGACGACCGCGTGTTCTTCGATGCCGCGCAAAAAATCGGGCCGCAGGTCGCGACCGCGCTTGCCGAGCGTGGCGTCATCGGCCGCGCCATGCCGCAGGGCGACATCCTCGGCTTCGCGCCGCCGCTGTGCCTGACGCGCGAAGAGGCCGACATCGTCGTGTCGAAGACCGCCGATGCGGTGAAGAGCGTGTTTGCCAATCTCTAATTGTCGATGGCTGGCGCTGCCCCTCATCCGCCTGCCGGCACCTTCTCCCCGTAAGGACGGGGAGAAGTGTCAAGCACCCAGCGCCGGCGCCCCCTCTCCCCGTTCTTCACGGGGAGAGGGTAAGGGTGAGGGGCAGCGCCAACCTGCAAATATCTGGAAGCAACATCGATGACCGCAAAACCCTCCCTCCCCGCCACTATGGCCGCCGTGCAGCTGACCGGTCACGGCGGGCCGGAAAAGCTCGTCTACCGCACCGATGTGAAAGTGCCCTCGCCCGCCCCGGGCGAGGTGCTGGTCAAGGTCACCGCTTGCGGCATGAACAACACCGACGTCTGGGTGCGACAGGGCGCCTACGGCACGGAGGAAGATGCTGCCTCGGTGTCGACCTGGCGGCGTCAGGGCAACACGCTGACTTTCCCGCGCATCCAGGGCGCCGACACGGTCGGCCACATTGTCGCCGTCGGCGATGGTGTCTCGCCGGACCGCATCGGCGAGCGGGTGATGGTCGACTTCTCCATCTACAACCGCGACGATGATTCACTCGCCGACATCGACTATATGGGCCACGGCCGCGACGGCGGCTATGCCGAGTACCAGGCCGTGCCGGCCGAAAATGCCCATGTCGTCGCTACCGACCTGACTGACGTCGAACTCGCCACTTTCTGCTGCGCTTACCTCACCGGCGAACAGATGCTGGTACGCGCCGCATTGAAGGCCGGCGAGCGCGCGCTGGTCACCGGCGCCTCGGGCGGCGTCGGCTCCGGTATCGTGCAGCTGGCGCGGGCGCGCGGCGCCATTCCTTATGCCGTCGTCGGCATGGGCAAGGAACAGGCGGTGCTCGACATCGGCGCCGAGGCGGTGATCACCCGTGGCGTCGCCGATCTGCCCGCAGCCGTCAACGACGCGACCGGCGGCCAGCCGATCGACGTGGTTGCCGACCTCGTCGGCGGTGCGATCTTCAATGACCTCCTGCGCATTCTTCGGCCCGAAGGCCGCTACACCACCGCCGGCGCGATTGCCGGCCCAGTCGTGCAGCTCGATCTGCGCACCATGTACCTCAAGCAATTACAGCTGCACGGCTCCAGCCAGGGCACGCGACACGATTTCCGCCGTATCGTCCGCTACATCGAGGAGAAGAAGATCCGGCCGCTGGTCGGCGGTGTCTACAAGCTCTCCGATTTCCACCGCGCCCAGGCGGATTTCATTGCCAAGGATTTTGTCGGCAAACTGGTGGTCGTTCCGGACGCCGTTGCGGACCTCCAACAAGATGAAGGGACCTAGTCCTGAAAGCGACTGTGGACGGTCGCTGTCGGCCGGCCTCCGGCCGCCATCTCCAACGCTGGCGATTAGCCGTAAGCCCCTGCGCCTTCGTCTTCCTAGGGCGAAGCAAGGAGCGAAGCGACGCGGCGCAGGCCCTAGGATCCATACTGTTACCTCAGCCGAAGAATGCAGCGGCTTAGAATAAAAGCGCTCTGTAGCGATCCTTCGCGCCCCCTCTGTCCTGCCACTCTTTGCCAAGACTCGGCATCTCCCCCACTTGGGGGGAGATCGGCAGCTTCGCGGACAGCGTCCTATTTCAAACTTGGTGGTTTGGCGCTTCGGGCCAATTACCGATCGTGGCGCCGCCTCCGAAGCTGCCGATCTCCCCCTGCGGAAGACTGGATGCCGCAGCAAAACCATTCTGATTTGGCTGAAAAACAAGGATTCCTGATCCTCTCCTGCGGCGTTATAAGTTTTTCGCAATTTTCTTATAACACCGCTTGCGTCGCTCGAGATCATGCCGTTATAAGAGAACCGCATTTTTCTTATAACTGGAGCCGCCTGATATGAAGACGGTCGACCTCGTTTACCGCACGATGTATGCGGACCTCGTCCAGCGATCCTTGGACGCAGCCTTCGAAACGGATTTCCCGACGACGGGCAACTTCGTCAAAGTGCCCGTCAAGGACAAGGTCTACTGGTATTTCGAGGAAACGCAGCCGACGAAGACGCGACGGTATGTCGGACCTGACAGCGATCCCGAGATTGCAAAACGCGTCAAATCCTTCCGTCAGATCAAGGACGATCTCCGCGCCCGCAGGAAGCTGGTATCCACGCTCGTGCGAGAGGCAGGGCTGACAGAACCCGAAAAGTTTACCGGGGATGTCGTCGAGGCGCTGGGGAAGGCTGGCATCTTCCGCTTGCGCGGCGTCCTGGTCGGCACGGTCGCCTTTCAGTCATACGCGGGCTATCTGGGCGTGAAGCTGCCCGGTGCAGCGTTGCAGACCAGCGATGCAGACTTCGCTCAATTCCATTCCGTGTCGGCCGCGGTCGAGGACAGCCTGCCGCCGATCCTCGAAATCTTGAGGGAGATCGACCCAACCTTCAGGGAAATCCCGCACAGATCGGATCCCGGACACGCGACGCAATTCGAGAACGCAGTTCGATACAAGATCGAGTTCCTTACGCCGAACACGGGCAGCGATGATTACGCCGATCATGCAAGCCCAATGCCGTCTTTGGGCGGTGCGTCCGCGCAGCCGCTTCGGTTTCTCGATTTTCTGATCCAAGAACCAATCAGAACCGTGCTGCTGCATCGATCGGGGGTGCCTGTCGTGGTGCCGTCGCCCGGACGATATGCGGTTCACAAGCTGATCGTCGCCTCGCGCCGACAGAACAACGCAAACGGCGTGGCCAAGCGGGAAAAGGATGTCCACCAGGCAGCACTCCTGGTCGAGGCGCTGGAAGCCACCCGTCGCCAGGACGATCTCGCCATTGCGTTTTCGGAAGCGTGGGCCAGGGGGAAGCATTGGCGTGAAGCGATACAAAAAGGACTTGGTTTGATACCCCAGAAACAGCGTGGCGACGTCGAGGCAACGATCGTCAACGCACTTTCAAGAATCGGCGAGGAACTGGAAGGATTCAGCGGCTCATCTGCGAAAACAAAGCAGGGAGACTAAACGGCAGCAACGGGTGTGGAGGGCGGCCTTCTGCCAGCCCCGCTTTGTAGGGCAAACGCGCGCGCCAATTACGGGACCTGCTTGACCGCGGCTTCAAGCGATCTTTCGAACGCGTCGATCATCTCATCGACCTGTGGCTCGGTGATGATCAGCGGCGGGCAGAAAGCCATCGCGTCGCCCATGTTGCGCGAGATGACGCCGTTCTGCTGCATGAAACCGTTGACCAGCCCGCCCAGCGCGCCGGCTGTCTCCCACGGCGTCTTGTTCGCCTTGTCGCCGACCAGTTCGACCGCCGCGATCAGGCCGACGCCGCGCACCTCGCCGACAAGCGGGTGCGAAGCGAGCTTGCGCAGCCGCTTCTGCATATGCGCCCCGACCGTGCGCGCATTGCCGACGAGATCGCGCTCCTCGATCAGCTTCAGGTTCTCCAACGCGACCGCGGCTGCAACGGGATGGCCGCCGCCGGTAAAGCCGTGGCCGAAAGTACCGATGCGATTGCTTTCGTCGGCAATCGGCTCGAAAACCTTCTCGTTGATCAGCAGGGCCGAGATCGGCAGGTAGGACGAAGAAATCTGCTTCGACAGCACCATGATGTCGGGCCTGATGCCGAAGGTCTGAGAGCCGAACATTTCGCCGGTTCGGCCAAAACCGCAGATCACTTCGTCGGCAACGAGCAGGATGTCGTATTTCGACAGCACCGCCTGGATCTTCTCCCAATAGCCGGCCGGCGGAACGATGACGCCGCCGGCACCCATGATCGGCTCGCCGAAAAAGGCGGCAATGGTTTCCGGTCCTTCGGCCAGGATCAGCTTTTCCAGATCGTCGGCTAACCGGCTCGAAAACCCTGCTTCGCTCTCATTTGGCAGCGCCTCGCGCCAATGGTGCGGCGTCGAGGTGTGAAGCACGTTAGCGATCGGCAGGTCGAAGGAAATGTGGTTGTTGGGCAGCCCGGTCAGGCTTGCCGCGGCAATGGTGACGCCGTGATAGCCGCGAATGCGGCTGATGATCTTCTTGCGCGCCGGCTGGCCGAGCGCATTCGACCGGTACCAGATCATCTTCATGGCCGTATCGTTGGCCTCGGAGCCGGAATTGGTGAAATACGCCTTGCTCATCGCCGGCGCCATCTGCACAAGCTTCTCGGCCAGATCGATCAGCGGCGAATGCGATTTGGAACCGAAGTCGTGATAGTAAGGCAACTTGGACATCTGGCGCACCGCCGCATCGACCAGCCGCTTCTCGGAGAAGCCGACGGCGACGCTCCAAAGCCCGGCCATCGCCTCGATATAGCGGTTGCCGGCGAGATCCTCGACATAGATGCCGTCGCCTTTCTCGATGACCAGCGGCCCTGCCTCTTCATGCTTGCGGGCATTGGTATAGCCGTGCATGTGGTAGCTGATGTCGCGGGCTTCGGGAGAATTCGGTCGAGCGTCCATGATGGCTCCTGTCGTGCATGCCGAGACGTGGGTCCTGCCGCCGTTCGGCGCGTCGGCAGGTCTCTTCTGGCACTAATGGTGTTTGGTGCATCTGTTTATTGTAAGGGAGTCAAGCCATTTCGGAGGGCTGGCGGATGGACGGAAGACATGCAAAATTTCAGCGCGAGGCTGCTAAACGCCGGAGCCTGCGCCAAGCCGGCCGTGCGCATTGCCGAGACGTGATCCCCGAACGGCTCACCAGCAGGCACAACAACAAGGCTGAGGTGGCCTGATCGTGGACCATGTCGACTGCATCGTCGCCGGCGCCGGCGTCATCGGCCTCGCGATCGCGCGAGAGACGGCGCGGCGCGGCATGGATACCCTGATCCTCGAGGCCGAGAACGCTATCGGCACCGGGACTAGTTCGCGCAATTCCGAGGTCATCCATGCCGGCATCTACTATCCGGCCGGGTCGCTGAAGGCCCGGCTCTGCGTGGCAGGCCGCCAAAAGCTCTACCGTTATTGCCAGGAGCGGGCGGTGCCGCATGCGCGCTGCGGCAAGCTCATCGTCGCCACGAATACCGAACAGGAGCCGGTGCTCGCTTCGATCCTGGCCAATGCCGCTGCTTGCGGCGCGGGCGATCTGGTGCCCTTGAGCGAGGCTGAGGCGCGCAGGCTGGAGCCGAAGCTGCGCTGCACGGCGGCGCTGCAGTCTCCCGCCACCGGCATCATCGACAGCCACGCCCTGATGCTGGCGCTGCTAGGCGACGCCGAGGAGCACGGCGCGGCGCTCAGCCTCAACACCCGCATCGTCTGCGGCCGCATCGAGGGCGAGCGCATCGTGCTCGACACGATCGACGGCCCCAGTGGCGGGCGCTTTGAAATCGCCACCACGAGCTTCATCAACGCCGCCGGGCTTGGCGCCACGGCACTTGCCGGCTCGATTGTCGGGTTCGACCGGCAATTCGTGCCAGGACTTCGCTATGCCAAGGGCAATTATTTTTCGGTCGCCGGCCGGGCGCCGTTCTCGCGGCTGGTCTATCCGGTGCCCGAACCCGGCGGGCTCGGCGTCCATCTGACGCTCGACCTCGACGGCGTCGCCCGCTTCGGGCCTGACGTCGAATGGACCGATCAACTCGACTATCGCGTCGAGCCAACGCGTGGCGAGCGCTTCTACGACGAGATCCGCAAATACTGGCCGGACCTGGCCGATGGCAGCCTGCAGCCGGCCTATAGCGGCATCCGGCCGAAGCTCTCCGGTCCCGGCGAAGCCAATGCCGACTTCGTCATCCAGGACGCGGCGGTTCACGGCGTCGGGAGCCTGGTCAATTTGTTCGGCATCGAAAGCCCCGGCCTGACCTCCAGCCTGGCGATCGCCGACCATGTCGCGCAGCGCCTCGCGCCGAACACAAGCTAGCCGAGGCGACATCGGCGAGCCCGCCCGCTGCCAAAAGCATAATCCCAGACGCCCGTAAGCCATCCATAAGCCGGGATCGCAGAACCTTGCTCCGTCGATCACCGGGGCCATCGATATGAAGATCCGTTTCGAAGCCATACCGAACCCAAGCTGCCGGTTCGAGATCTGGGACGATGAGACCGGCGAGCCTGGCGTCCATCACGATCGGCTGCTGACTTTCGCCTCGGCGAAGTCGGCGGCAAGGATCGCCGACTTCCTCAACGACGGCCACCGGCGCCGCGCCGGCGCCGCCGAATGGTGCGTTGCGGCCCGCGATCTCGGCTCGGGAGGATGATCGCCAGGCTGGCCCACCTCGCGGTGGTGGAGCTTCGCCGCTCCCTTTCCAACCCCGCCGACGGCCATCTCCATGACGGACGGGAACCATAACCCGGCACGATGGTTGAGTGGTCACCAAGTGATCCTCCTCGAGCAAAACGGAAACGGAAGGAATGATCATGCGCATGTTGACGACAATTGCCGCCCTTTCGGGGTTGGCTCTGGCGCAGCCGATCCACGCGCAATCCACCGACCCGCAGCTTCCCCAAATCGCACCCCCGGCCCCGGAAGCCCTGCCCGATCCAACCCTGCCTGACCAAACGCCGCCCGACCAAGCCTTGCCTGACCAAGCCTTGCCGGATCAGGATTTCGCCGATCAGAACTTTACTGGCATTGCCATCGTCGCCCTCGAGGATTTGCCTCCGGAACTCAAGACACAAGCCGAGGCCGTGATCACCCAGACCAGCGTTGAAGATCTGCTTACCTTGCAGAGCTCGATCGATGCGTCGCCGCAGGCAGCGACGGCGCTGGCGGCGAGCGGACTGGATTCCTCGCAGGTCGTCGCTGCCAACATCGATGGCGACGGCATGCTGACGCTGATCATCCAAACAACTACCTGATCGGCGGGCACTTGATTGGTGGGCACGTGATGGCGGGACCTGATCGGTGGTCGGGGCGTGGCGGACCGGAACCACCCGGCTTCGGCCCTGAAAACCCGGTACAGCGGAGCAGCGTCATGGCCGAAGCCGCAGTTCGCAACTTCACTCTCAACTTCGGGCCGCAGCATCCCTCTGCCCACGGCGTGCTGCGGCTGGTGCTCGAACTGGACGGCGAGGTCGTCGATCGCGCCGATCCTCATATCGGGCTGCTCCACCGCGGCACCGAAAAACTGATCGAGTACAAGAACTATCTGCAGGCCCTGCCCTATTTCGACCGGCTCGACTATGTCGCGCCGATGAACCAGGAGCATGCGTTCTGCCTCGCCGCCGAGAAGTTGTTGGAAATCTCGGTCCCGAAGCGCGGACAACTCATCCGTGTTCTGTTTTGCGAAATCGGCCGGCTTTTGTCGCATCTCCTCAACGTCACGACTCAGGCCATGGATATCGGCGCGCTGACCCCGCCGCTCTGGGGTTTTGCCGAGCGCGAGAAGCTGATGGTGTTTTACGAGCGCGCCTCCGGCGCCCGTATGCATGCGAATTATTTCAGGGTCGGCGGCGTGCACCAGGACCTGCCTCCGAAACTCTTGGACGATATCTGGAATTTCTGCGATCCGTTCCTCAAGGTCTGCGGCAACCTCGACGAGTTGCTCACCGAAAACCGCATCTTCAAGCAGCGCAATGTCGACATCGGCGCAATCGGGCTGGAGGACGCCTGGGCCTGGGGCTTCTCCGGCGTGATGGTGCGCGGGTCGGGCGCGGCGTGGGACTTGCGCAAGGCACAACCATATGAATGCTACCCCGAGATGGATTTCGACATTCCCATCGGCAAGAACGGGGACTGCTATGACCGCTATCTCGTCCGCATGGAGGAAATGCGCCAGTCGGTGCGGATCATGAAGCAATGCCTGGAGAAATTGCGATCGCCCGAAGGCCAAGGGCCGGTGGCAATTCCGAACCACAAGATCACGCCGCCGCCGCGGGCAACGATGAAACGCTCGATGGAAGCGACGATCCACCATTTCAAACTCTACACGGAGGGTGTTCGCGTGCCCGCCGGAGAGGTCTATGCCGCCGTGGAGGCGCCGAAGGGCGAGTTCGGCGTGTACCTGGTGTCAAATGGCAGCAATACTCCCTATCGGTGCAAGATCCGGGCGCCGTCCTTTGCCCATCTGCAGGCGATGGATTTTCTGTCGCGCGGGCACATGATCGCCGACGTCGCAGCGATCATCGGGTCGCTCGATATCGTGTTCGGCGAGATCGATCGCTGACGAGGCGCGGGGTGTTTCAGATTTCGAGCAGTGCGTAGGGACGGCCAGTCGGCTTCGCCACGTGCATGGCGACGTTATACACCGGGGCGCCGCCCGGCGTACGTCCTTCATAGACGCCGCGATGCGCGTGACCATGCACCACCGCGCTGACCTTGAAGCGGTCGATCGTCTCCGCCAGGCGCGACGAGCCCAGGAACGGAAAAATCTCCAATGGCTCGCCAGCGACCGTCTCGACCACCGGAGCGTAGTGCAGGACGACAAGCGTACGCTCGGTGCGAACCTGCCGCATTGCGTTTTCGAGCCGCATCGATTCGCTGACGCTTTCGGCGACCATCGCCTTGATCGCCGGCTCGCCGAAGGAGCCGAGCATGCGTGATCCAAAACCGCCGACGAAACCCTTCACGCCGACGAAGCCGACCTGCTTGATTTCCGTCGTCTGGCCATCGAGAAGATGGACGCCCGCCTGCCGAAGGATGTGGGCGACGTCCTCGACTGCACCGGATTCATAATCGTGATTGCCGAGCACGGCGACGACCGGGATTGCGCAGGCGCGCAAATCCTCCGCAAGGATTTCGGCCTCACGCGGCTTGCCGAGATTGGTAAGGTCGCCGGTGAGCACGAGGACGTCTGCTTCGCGCGAGACTTCGCCGAAGAGATCACGGCAGGAGGCCTGGGCGTCTTCCCGCACATGCAGGTCGCCGACAGCCGCAATCTTGACGGTGCCGCCGTTCCCAACCGTTGCCGTGGCAGCTTTGTTCCTCTCAGCCATCACGAAATTCTCCTGTTCCGCCGACGCCGGCAAAGCCCCATTCCTTGACGTCGATCTCGTAGTCGGTCGGCGAAAGCAGGCGCCCGCGGCAGATTTTCATCCGGGGAGTAGGCAACTCCCTCTGCTTGGCGAGCCGGTCAAGCAATTCGTCGAGCAGCCAGGCGGGAATGTGATCGCGCTCGCTCGGATAGATCCATCGAAAATTCAGAAGCTGCATCAGCAGCACCTCCCAGTGGACTTCGAGGTAGGAAAGCAGCCGGTGCCAATCGATCTGATCTTGCGCCTTGAGGATGGTGTGAGCGATGTCAGCGCCGTCATGGCGGCCTCTGTCCTGGATGAAGCATTTGGACCAGATAAGCTCGGTCGGACCGACGATCCGCACCCGGCTGCCTAGCAATTCGATTTGCCTTGCGTGCTCCAGCCACTCGTCGCTGACAGGCATGGTGCCGTTCGCCGATGCGAATATGACGTCAAAGAAATGCGTGCCCTTGAAGACCTTGCCGAGCCACCGGTCATCCAATATCTCGACCGCATAACCGGCCTGCTTGAAATGGGCGAGGATGCGGGCGTAATCGCCGGCCTTGCAGAAAATGTCGAGATCCTTCGTCTGGCGCGTGACGCCGGTGTAGGCGCTCACCGCGTAGGTGCCGGCGACAAGAAAGGGAATGTCCGTCGCGGCGAGTTCGCGGATCGCCTCGGTGTAGAAGACCTCGGCGTCGGCGTAGCGAAGCGTCGGCTCCGCTTTTGCGTCGATCGTCGGAACGGATGCCGGGATGGCGCCTCCCTTTGGAGAATCGTTGGTCATGAAATCGTGGCTCCGAAGCCCAGCACCCTGCAGCTGTCCGTCTTTAAACAAAGCCGCCGCCGCATGGTTCCGTTGCCGACATAATGCGTAAAATGTGATGGCGGAGCCTTTTTCGCCACTGGTGAGTTGAAGGTGGGAACAAACCAACTTCACGGAGGTGACCAATGGAGGACGGGCGCAAGGCGGTACGGGTCAGACTGAGTGGAAGGGTGCAGGGCGTCTCGTTTCGCGTGTGGACACGGATCGAGGCTGAGAGGCTCGGTCTGTCCGGATGGGTTCGCAATGAGGAGGATGGATCCGTAACGGCACTGATCGTCGGAGCCGAAGGCGCGGTTTCGACCATGATGAACCGGTTCTGGAAAGGGCCGACCGGAGCGTCGGTCTCCAGCGTGACATCCCAAGACGTCGATGCCGGCCAGGAGCCGAACGGATTCAGGATCATCGGCTAGAAAATGGGGTGCGGCCGTGCGGAAGCGGCCTATCGCCGCTACACGGCGCCAGCTGGCTGAAATCCGCTCATGCCTGTGGTGTCGAGCCTATGGTTCGAGCTTCGCCGATGGCGGATCGCCGCCGAAACGGCTTATCCGCTCATCAACGACCACTGATACGAGGCGTGGAAATCACTTCGCCGCCTCCATCACCCGAACTGCCGGCCCCTGGAGTGAATGCCGGCAGCGCGCGTCAATGCATGAATATTCCTCGCAGCCAGGCGAAGAAACCAAACCTCTCGGACATTGCCGCACGGACGCGAGAGGCAGCCCATCGCGCTCGTATCGTGGCGCCGACATGGCAATGGCAGACGATTTCGTGCAGCTGCCAGTCGGTCAGTTCGAAGAAGCGCCTGGCTTCGCCGTAGGTGTCATCTCTCAAGCCTTGCGCGCGAAAGATCGGGTCCTCGAAGGCAACCGTGAGAGGCGAGTCGTTGTAACGCATTTTCTCGCGTATCTCAGGAGACTTGTACTCGGTGCCCGTCAACGCTTCGAGACGTCGATCGGGATTTTTCTCCAGCAGTTTCGCCCAACGTTCGAGACGCTGGCTTCGAGTCGCTACGAGGTCTGTTGCTTCAGCGTGAACGTCGGCAACGGTATGCAGTTGGTCAAGTGTTTGGTGCTTCACGGCCGCCTCCTATTCAGCGGGTGAGTTCGTCCCACCCTGAAAGTGAAATTATGGCGCTCCACGACGCCGGCAAGGCCCTCATGGGCGGACCATTCGATCACTTTTCTGACGGCCCCGTCCGGCCACGAATGCCGATGCCTGCGGGATCATCGCAGGCTCGCGTCGGAACCATAGGCATGCGTGGTCGTTCTGCGTGCGTCAGCCCGCGTGAAAACCGATCGAAACGGGTGGCTTCAAAAATCCCAGCCGACCTCGGTGACCCGCCAAGGCAGAGTGCGAGCGGAAGGAAATCACACCATGGCCATTCTTCCCACTCCCGAACCAACGCCCACTCCCGCGCCCACCCCGCCGCCGTTTCCTGACCCGAAGCCGGTGCGTGAGCCGGACCCGGACAGACTTCCCGACGAAGCTCCTGTCCCCAATCCGGATGAAAATGATGCGCCGCTGAAAATCGCTCCTAAAACTCGTAGCATTTGACGGAGCGGAGACGCTCGTTCCAGATCGGCCAGTCCCGCATGGATGCCGGATGGTGTCGGCGCGCTGCGCGGCCGAATGCCCATCGTTGCGGGCATCAGATCGATATCTGCGGCGAAAGCGAATTCCGAGGGTCGCCCACGATAGCGGCGCGTGCGCGTCGGGCGCCGTCAGCTCAAGGTCGGCCGGGCGACAAACGACATCGTGAAGTTGTGCAGGTTGACTCGCTTGTGGGCTGGCTTAACTAGATCTCGGGGCCCAGCGCAAATTCACCACAGTCGGTATGATATCTCCTCGCATCCGAACGCTCGTCTTTCTTCTTGTTCTTTCCGCCGGCGGTTCGATCCTGTCCTCCTGCGTCGCGCCCGACGACACGTCGAATGCGACCAAGGAAGACGCTACAGCGGCAGCAGCCCGCAAGGAAATGGTCGGGCTAAGCGAGGCGGACGTGCGAATGTGCGCCGGCTTTCCGACTGCCACCGCCGATGCCGGCGGATCAGGCCAGATCTGGACCTATCAGCGTACCGTTCGACGTGGCAATCTCAACGTCGTGATTCCAACTTTGGCGGTGGGTGCGATCCCGGCGGTTGGAGGATCGCTCAATGTCGATCCCGGCGGCTACTGCAACACGCAAATTCGAATCGTCGACGGCCATGTTGCCGAGGTGGCCTATGCCGGCGACAACAATCTGCCGAACCACCGCGATGCGCTCTGCGTCAGCACGGTAGACGGCTGCGTGGCATATGCCCGCCAGCGCCATCAAGTCAGGACAGGGGCCAGCCCCAGGTAATCGGGTCCAGGTAATCGGGATCCAGGTGATCGGTTCCAGGTAATCGGGCTCACTGGCGCAACCCAGGCCCTGCAGCATTCGTTCCTATTTCAGGCAGACGTTCTATATCCGAACCGTCGCCAGAGACGACCACTCCCCGCCGATCGGCCTCGCGGCGGCCGGTAGCCCGGAACCATTCTCGTGGTCGGGAGTACATGGAGTACAGCAGACTATGATCATCACCCGCAGGACATTCGTTAAGGCTGCCGCCGCTTCCGGCGCGGCTCTGGTGTTGCCGGGAACCGCGCGCGGCGCGCCGCCCGCGCCGGTGATGCGGGCCGTGCCCTCCTCGGGAGAGATGCTTCCCGCAGTAGGATTGGGCACCTGGATCACCTTCAATGTCGGCGACGATCCGGTGCTGCGCGACGAGTGCGCCGAGGTGATGGCGGCCTTCTTCGCGGCAGGCGGCCGCATGATCGATTCCTCGCCGATGTACGGCTCCTCGCAGCCGGTGATCGGCTATGGCCTCGAGAAGCTCGGCCGGCCCGAAGCGCTGTTTTCCGCCGAGAAGATCTGGACCTCCTCCGCCGCCGACGGACCCGCGCAGATCGAGCAGTCGCGCCGGTTCTGGGGTGTGCCGCGCTTGGATCTCGTTCAGGTCCACAACCTCGTCGCCTGGGAGACACATCTCGAAACCCTGTTCGCCATGAAGGCGGACGGGCGGATCCGCTATGTCGGCATCACGACGTCCGAAGGACGGCGGCACGATTTGTTCGTACAGATCATGCGCGCGCATCCGCTCGACTTCGTGCAGCTCACCTATAACGTCGTCGACCGTGAAGCGGAGGAACGGCTGCTGCCGCTGGCGGCCGAGCGCCGCATGGCTGTCATCGTCAACCGGCCGTTTCGGCAAGGCGCGCTGACGCGTCAGCTCCAAGGCGAGGCGCTGCCGGACTGGGCGGCCGAGATCGGTGCCAGGACCTGGGCGCAGTTCATACTGAAATTCATCGTTTCGCATCCCTCCGTCACCGTCGCCATCCCCGCCACCACCCGCGTCGACCACGTGCGCGAGAACCTGATGGCGGCGACCGGTCCCCTCCCCGACGCGGCCATGCGCGAGCGGATGGCCGCCTACGTCCGGGACCTCTAAGCAGGCATTCGTGGGCTGGCCCACGAATGCCTGTTTGGATTCTGTTGTTTGTCGCAGATTCTTGCCGCAAAACCGTGGGACACTTTTGCGGAACCTGCTTAGATGTCGGAATGGTGGACCTACCGGCCGGAGGATTTCCTGCTCTTCTCGCCGCGCGTCTACTGGCGCATGTTCGAGTTGGCCAATGCCGCATTCCGGCCGCTGCATCTCCTGACGCTCGCCGCCGGCCTCGCCATTGTCCTGCTCGTGCTTAGACGGCCGCGTTATAGTCTGTGGATTGCGCTCGTCCTCGCCGCGCTCTTTGCCTTCGTCGGCTGGTCCTTCCTGTGGAGCCGCTATGCCGCGATCAACTGGGCAATCGCCTATGTCGCGCCAGCCTTCGGCCTGCAGGCGCTGCTGCTGGCGTTCGGCGGTGCGCGCGGCCTCGCCTTTGACCGGCGGGACCTCGCAGCAAGGCTCGGGCTGCTGATCGCGGTCGTTGGCCTCGTCGTTTATCCCCTCCTGCCGCCGCTCTTCGGGCGGCCATGGGCGAGCGCCGAGGTCTTCGGCATCGCGCCAGACCCGACGGCGATCGCGGCGCTCGGCGTCCTGCTTGCGGCGAGCAGCGGGCTTGTGCCGCTGCTGTTGGCGATCCCGCTGCTGTGGCTGCTGCTCAGCGGCCTGACGCTCCATGCCATGGGCGATCCACAAGCCTGGCTGCCGCTTCTGGCAGCGGCCACCATTCTCGCTGCCTTGACCCTGCGCCGCATCACTCGGTGATGCCGGCACGATCGAGAAAATCAGCTCTCGATCGGTTGAGGGACATCGGTCATGCCGAGGCGCCCGCGCCTGCGCTTGAGGTCAAGGCAGGTCTGGTCACGAACTTGATGTCGATGAGGTAAGTGAATTCGGCCGTCATCGCGGGTCCGGCCAGGCCAGCGGTCGTCATGCACTTTTGCTCCTTCTCACAAGCTCAAGCAACCGGGCGCTTCGCCAGCAGCAGCCCACATCCAAGCATGATCATGGCACCGCCCGAGCCTTCACGAAGACGGCGAACGAGATTCGCACGGGACGCCGCGCCGTCGCGGAGTCTTCCGGCTGCAAACGCCACGACAATATCGGCGAGCGTGTTAAGGGCAACCGAGATGGCGCCGAGGATCAGGAACTGCAGAACAACATGATCCGACGATGTATCGACAAACTGGGGAATGAAGGCGAGGAAGAATGCGGCCGTCTTCGGGTTCATCACTTCGACAAGAACGCCATCCCTGAAGGCCCGCATCGTGCCGACGGGCGGCTCCGAATGACCCGGCGACCTGTAGTCGAGCCTGGCATGGCGAATGGTTCGGTATCCCATCCAGACCAGATAGAGCGCGCCGACCACCTTGAGTGCCGTGAACAATTCGGCGCTTGCCAGCACGATCGCCGAGACGCCAAGGCTGCCGGCTACGACATGAAACAGCCCGCCGAGACCATTGCCAAGGCTCGAAGCGATTCCTTCCGAGCGACCGCCGGAAAGGGTTCGGACGGCGACATAGAAGATCCCCGGACCCGGAGTAATCGCCAGCAGCAATGCCGTGAACAGGTAGACGGTGAAGGCGTTGGAATCCAGCATGGAAATGTCCTGATGAAGACTGTCTATCGAGGTTCAATACAAACTGTGGAACCAGTGGAGAAAACCGTATCGAGATGGTCGAGAGCGGCGGCGACGCGCTGCCGTGCCTGGTCCTTCAATGGCAGGACGGGGCGTGGCGGGTCGACGTCGCAGAGGTTCAGCAGCCTGGCGATGACATACATCACCCTAAAACTGCCGAATTCCTTGAACAGCGCCCAAAGCGGTTCGAATGCCGCGTCAAGTCGCTCGACGGCCGCAGCGTCCCCGGCTTGCGCCGCTCGCGCCAGGGCCAGGGCCGGTGACGGCAGAAGTCCTGCGACGACGGAAAACCAGGCGTCGCTCCCGGCGAGCAGCGCAGGCGCCCCGCCCCAGTCGCCGCTGTAGCCGATCTTGAACGCCGACCCGGTCGCAGACCGGAGGGAGGCGAGTTCGGACGCGACGTCACCACCGGACGGCAAAGGCATCTTCACGGCTTCGATGTTCGCCACCTTCGACAAGCGGGAAATCAGGTCCAGGCTGAAGGTGAACCTGGTCGTGCCGGGATTGTTGTAGATGCAAAGCGGGAGTTGCCCCGCATCGGCGACTGCGGCGAAGTGTTCGAAGACCTCGTCGTCGAAGAGCGGCGTATAGGAAACCGGAGCCAGAAGCAGGCCATCGGCGCCGGCAGCCTTCGCGTCACCGGCAAGGTCCACGGCATCGCTGGTCCGGATCGCTCCGACGCCGACCATAACCGGGATTTTGCCGCCGACCGTGTCCATTGCCGTTTCGACCGCGCGTCGACGCTCTTCTCGCGTGAGGAAAGCGTAGGCGCCGGTACTGCCGAGCAGTCCGATGGAGTCCGCTCTCGCCTCCTCGATGTTCTTCAGAAGGCGCGCGAGGGCGGCGGTGTCGAGCCTGCCGGAAGCGTCCGCCGGGGTGATCGGGAATGCTGAAAGGCCTTGGAAGAGTGACATGAAGAAACCTTTCAGATGCGGGTCAGGAGAAGTTTTAGCCCGGCAAATCCGAAGAATACCGCCAGCGTGCCTTCGATCCAGCGCCGCGCCCGCCGATACAGGGCGATCACGGGAGCGGTCGAAAAGACGATCGCGTAGCCACAGAAGATGGTGACGCTCAGCACCGCGCAGCCTGCGAGGATCACCAGAACCGTATGCGACGACGACCCAGGGCCGAGTCCCAGCGTCATCAGCGCGACCCATGCCAGGATCGATTTCGGATTGGTGAGATGCATTAGCAGTCCGCGCTTGTAGAGAGTGGCCGCCGTCGCCTTCCGTTCGTTGCTCGGGCGATGCTGATCCTTGTCTGAAGAAAGCGCAGCCTTGCCTGCTTTGAAGGCGAGATAGAGAAGATACAGGCCTCCGAGCACCTGCAGGACCACGAGTGCCTGCGCGTATCGGCTGAGGATCGCCGAGACACCTGTCGCCGCCATCAGGCCCCAAAAGATCGAGCCGCTGACGACGCCAGACGCGATTGCCAGTGCGGCTCCGCGGCCGTCGTTCATGGCGACAGCCATGATGCGCATATTGCTCGGGCCGGGACTGCCGGCAGCGATGACGTAGGCGGTAAGACGATGATGAATTGGTCGGCCAGCATTTTACTTCTCGGGAGGTGCAAACTGGCGTCATCAATACCCGCACAACTGGCCCTGTCCTAGAACCAGTTTTGAATAAAAAGCTCTGGTCCAGTTGCCCTCAGGCCTTTGCCTGACTGAGTTTTCCCGGTAATGCCTGGATCAACGAAACGTCTTCATTTGGGGTAATCGCGATGGTCCAGTCCCGCAAGCAGAATTCGTCGGGAAATTCGTCGTCGTCGGGATTGGGCGCGCGCGGGATCTATGAGAACCTGCGGGAACAGATCGTGGCGCAGGTGTACGGCCGCGGAGACGTGCTTCCGTCGGCTCGTGCGCTGGCGGTCGAGCTTGGCGTCTCACGAACGACTGTGACGTCCGCTTACGAACAGCTCGCCGCCGAGGGGTTTGTGGTCATTCGACATGGCGCCCGGCCACGGGTGGCCATCAAGATCACGTACAACGAGCCGGGAGACCTCGTTCATACAGCCGCAGAGCCACACAGCCTCTCCGCTTTCGGAGAAAGGCTTCGATCCCGAGCCATCCCGATGCGGGTTGCGTCGGAGAAGCTCGTCGCCGACTTCCGCTACGGCGACATGTCGGCCTCTGACTTCCCGACCCTTGCCTGGCGAAAGGCCATGAACGACGCTGCGCTGGGACGGCCGCCCAAGCTGTCCTATGGCGACCCCTGTGGCTTGATCCGCCTGCGTAGCGCCCTGCAGGGCTATCTATGGCGAGCGCGCAGCATCCGGTGCGAGGTGGGCGAGATCGTCGTCGTCAACGGCTCTCAGCAGGGACTGGATCTCTGCGCCCGCCTGCTTCTCGATGAGGGCGACGGCTTCGCCATCGAAGAGCCCTGCTACCCGATGGCACGGAGCGTCTTCGAGATGACAGGAGCCATCGCCGCCCCGGTGGAGGTCGACGCCGAAGGCATCAGGGCGGACTTGTTGGCGGATGTTGGCGCGCGGCTGGCTTACGTCACGCCTTCACATCAGTTTCCCCTGGGAAGCGTAATGTCGATGGGTCGACGCCAGCAACTGCTAGGATGGGCGAAAGAGAACAGGGCCTACATCGTCGAGGACGACTACGACAGCGAATATCGATTCGACATGAACCCGATACCGCCGCTTCGCGCGCTGGGAGGCGCGTCGAACGTCATCTATATCGGTACGGTTTCGAAGACACTGTCGCCGTTGCTGCGGATCGGCTACGTCGTCGTTCCGCGTGAGTTGCAGGAGGTTTTTGCCCATGCCAAGCGCCTGACGGACAGGCATGCCCCCAGCCTCGAACAGGAGGCGCTCGCGACCCTGGTGGAATCCGGCGCCTACGAAGGCCATGTGCGCAAGGCCCGGCGTCAAAATGCCCGCCGACGTGCAGCGCTGCTCGACGCTCTGCAGGCTGAATTCCGCAATCTCGTTCGGGTCGAAGGCGCGCAGGCCGGTCTGCACGTCGTCGTCTGGTTCCGCGACATGCCGCCCTCTATGGCGGCATCATTCATCGAGAAAGCCGCCTCGCTCGGAATCGGCATCCACTCCATTTCGCCTCATTATTTCGATCAGACATTGGATCGGAGGTGCCTCGGCCTGGTGATGGGATACGCAAGTCTTACCGAAAGCCAAATCCACAGAGGACTAAAGCTCCTTCGACGCGCTTACGAGGATGCAATAAGCTGCTGCGACGTGAGCGTTGCGGTCAGGTAGGCCAGTGGATCGACACCATTAAGCTTGCAGGTTTCGACGAGCGCGGCGATGGTGGCCCAGTTTTTTGCTCCAGTGTCGTGCCCCGCAAACAGCGCGTTTTTCCGGTTGAGTTCTATTGGCCGGGCCGCTATCCCGATGCCGACGGCAAGCCTGTCGACCACACTCTCAACCGGCCAGGTGCTTTCGCCGGAGCTCGACGACTACCGCAATATTCCCTGCCGTATCATCGCCTCAGGCGGGACGCACAAACGTGCCATTCTTGTAGCTGTGGCGCGGGCCGGGTTGGCGACGGTCGTCGTAACGGATGCTGACAGCGCAAAAGCCATGCTTGAGCGCCGCTAGTGGTAGAAATCTGGCGCTTGGTACCCGATACGGATTACCTGTTCCGACCCTAAGCGGAAGCTCGGTCGCCCCCAGCTGAATTCACGCCCATGACCCAACCCTGACATTCCCTTGGGTAGATGGGAAGGTCAGGAGAGGGTCGAACCTTCGCATTCGCGAAAGGCAAAAGTGAGCTTCCAAAGTACCGGAAAGCCCCCACAATTGCGGAAAATAGTGACGGACCCGATACCGCTTCAGGCCTTGTCGGGGTGCTCGATCTCGGTGTAGAGGTCGCCCTGGGCGGCGCCTGACCCTGCGCGGCCCCCGCCCGGCCCTCGCAGCACCCATGCCGCTCCCACCGCGAGCATCGCGCCGGCCAGTGGACCCGCCACGTAGACCCAGTAGCTCGTGAAATCGATGCCGACAAGATTCGGCCCGAACGTGCGCGCGGGGTTCATCGACGCACCGGAGATCGGACTTCCCCAGAGGCCCGCGAGCGCGATGTAGGCCCCGACCCCGATCGCCCCGAAAACGCCGATGTTCTGCGCTCCGGATGCCGTGCCGAGAATGACGCTGACGAGCCCGAACGTCAGCACCGCCTCCATCAGGAACGCGCTGCCCGCCGAGTAGCCTGCCGCCGGATGGTTCGACCCGTAGGTCGCCGAGACGTTGATCACAGCGTGCAGGAACAGCGCCGCGAGGGTGGCGCCGATCAGCTGCGCGATGATGTACCCGGGCACACGGCGCCACGGGAAGTCGCCGCGGAGCGAGAAGGCAACGCTGACGGCGGGATTCAAGTGAGCGCCGGAGACTTTGCCCATAAACAGGATGATCGCCATCACCATCAGCCCGGGCGCGACCACTGCCGAGCTACGGTCGATGGTGTTGGGAAACGCCTGCCCCATCATCCCGCCGCCAGCGGCGACGAGGACGAGGAAAAACGTCCCCAGCACCTCGGAGAACAGCCTGCGCCACTCCTGCTTCGGATCGGCGAAGTTCGCGAACGTGTCGACCAACGACTGCTCGTACCTTTGGATAAGATGTTGGTCAGGAGCACTCATCACAGTGACTTCTACTCGTCAGTCGGGGACGTGAGCGTCAGCAATTCGATGAACGATCGGGCCTAAGGTATGCATAGCACAACGCTACGCAAGGAGCCGCACGCGGTCAACCGTGAAACGGAGAGCGGGAGGCTTGTCACCATGGATCTTCGCCCTCCACGTGTCGCAAGGTGACTGACCGACGCTTCGCCACCTCACGCTCCGTCAACGCACGCCACCCGTCCGGCGGCTGGGCGTGCGGGCGCGCGCGATCGGATGGAGCCTTTGACGGCGGCACGGCAAAGGGCGATAGTTCGAGCACGGCATCGCCACAAAGAAAGGGGGGCCGATGAGCAGAGCCGAGGCAGGCCGGCCCAAGGTCGTCCCGCACCTCACCGCGGCCGAGCGTGCGGCGCGCGGCAAGGCAGCGCGGGTCGAGATACCGCGGGCGCTCCATGCAGAGATCGAGATCTCAAAGGATCGGGATCCGGTTGCCTTGCTCGAGGAGCAGGCTGTCACGCGCTTGCCCGAGTTGGTGCCAACCCGGTACGGTCGGATGCTCGCGTCAGCGTTCGCCTTCTATCGTGGCGGCGCGCTGATCATGGCGACGGATCTATCGCGGACGCCCAACTCAGGCATCCGCACCCAGCTGTGCGGCGATGCGCACCTCTCCAACTTCGGCGCGTTCGGCTCGCCGGAGCGGACCCTCGTCTTTGACGTCAATGACTTCGACGAGACAACGCCGGGGCCGTGGGAGTGGGACGTGAAGCGCCTGGCGGCGAGCTTCGCGATCGCGGGCCGCGACAACAGCTTCTCGCACAAGGAACGAGCACATACCGTCTTGGCCACGATCCGCTCGTACCGGGAGGCGATGCACGGCTTTGCCGCGATGCGCAACCTTCAGGTCTGGTACGCGAGCCTCCCGATGGAGCAGGTGCTGCGCGAATTTTCGGCCGGGGTCGACGTGAAACAGCTTAAGCGGGCAGAGGCCGACGTCGCCAAGGCACGCACGCGCGACAGCATGCACTCCTACGAGAAGCTGACCCACCTCGTCGATGGCGAACCCCGCATCATCAATGACCCGCCGCTCATCGTGCCGACCGTCGAGCTGATACCCCCGGGCGAGAGCCGCGACCAGATAGAGAATGAGATCCGAGACCTGTTCGGTGCCTACCGGCGCTCGCTGGCCAGCGACCGGCGCGTCCTGCTCGAGCAGTTTCGCTACGTAGACCAAGCTCGCAAGGTGGTCGGGGTCGGGAGCGTCGGCACCCGCGACCGTATCGCCCTCTTCCTGGGCGCCGACGACCGAGATCCGCTCTTCCTACAGGTTAAGGAGGCGCAACCGTCGGTACTCGAGCGGTTCGTGGGCAAAAGCGAATACGCAACCCACGGCGAGCGGGTCGTCGCAGGGCAGCAGCTGATGCAAGCCGCCACCGATATCTTCCTCGGCTGGCAGCACATCAAGTCCCCGCTCGACGGGCAGGAACGAGACTTCTACGTGCGCCAATTGAAGGACTGGAAGATGTCACTGGTGATCGAGGCGATGAGCCCGCCCGCCCTGGCCGCGTACGGGAAGGCCTGTGGCTGGGCGCTCGCGCGTGCCCACGCACGCTCGGGCGACCGGATCGCGATCAGCGCGTACCTCGGCAAGTCGGATGCCTTCGACCGGGCGATGGCCTCGTTCGCCGAGACGTACGCCGACCAGAACGAGCTGGACTTCGCGGCGCTCCAGGCCGCCGTCGCCTCGGGCCGGGTGAAGGCCGATACGGGTGTCTGATGGGCGGGTACATCAGCGCGATGCTGGGACTAGCCGTTCTACGCTTGGAGACCCCACACTCTGCGGGGTCCGGGCTACGGGGTCCGGGCGCGAGAACCTTGGAGACTGTCACGCAGGTCGTCATTCACCGGATCGGCGGTTGCTTCGCGCTTCAGCGCGCTTCCTGTCGGCCTTGCCAAATTCCGTCATTATGTTGACCAAGACGCTGCCCGTCCAACCGAACGTAAAGAGCCCCGACATGGCTATTATGGGTCCGATCAGACGCCATTGATCGGGCAGACTGACATTGCCTTCGCCCAGGGTCGTGTAGCTTTCCAGCACGAAAAAGTAGCTGTCACGCATTGACGGAATCAACCCAGATGCAGACACAGGGACTGCCCAGAAAAGTGTTTCCAAGAAGTGGAGAGCGCCGAGAGAACCTATTGTGAAGGCTAGCACTATGTTGATTCTCCACCGCGGCGTGATCTCACTTATTCGTATCCACGATCCGATGAAGCGCTGGTTGATGATTCTGATTCCAATCCCGTGCACGAAGATTACTAGTATCATGCCCAAGGTTCCGAGAATGATTTCCAACAGGGGCTTCGATGTAAAAAGTGCGTCCATCGTGCTATCCTAACATCCGGTCAGAGCTGAGTTGCTTAAGCAAAGAACCTAAGCTTCATGTTCAAACGAATTTGCTTGATGTTAATTGGTATTAGTCTTCCGTTGTCCCTCGGTGAATATCTAGACTGTCGCTTCCCGGTGCGAACCAAGCTCTCGACTACTTGCGTGGACGCTGAACCGGAAATCAGGTCAGGTCTAGCGACTTTCCGTTCGTAGAGCCTTGCTCAATTTTCTTTCAAAGCTGGCGAATGCGATCTCACGTTGGTAACGTAGTGGTTGACTGCTCAGTCTGTAAAAGTGACCCAGAGTTGTGCAACGATAAGTCAACGATGAAAAATCAACACTGCAGAGATGAGGCATAGCGCACGGCTCCCATTTGTCTCGGACCCGCTGGCGCTCGATGGGCGACTCAAACCACAAAGGCAATGGGCTGTTCAAACCAGAATCCAGCGGACTGTGGCTGGCCTTGGCGTTCGTCGTCATTCACAAAGGATTTGCGAGGCAGCGCCAGCCGCCAAGTCAACGACCGCTTCACGTCTGAAAGCGTCACTTTGATGGAGCGCCCCTGAAGGTCCGCAGATGGCGCTACCTGCTCGTTCCGGTCGACGAGACGAATGGCAACATTCCACCCTGAGCGGCCCTACGGCTCCGGTACCAAGTGTCAGATTTTGACCACTAGGCTGGGCATCGCAAGGTGGTGATCTGTCCCTAGAGCGCTTTGCGTTTTCGTGGACCCAAAACCGCGCTCTAACTCCTTGTTTTACGCATTTTGTCGGACGCCAAACGAAGACGTTTGGCTGCAAAATGCTCTAGAACCACCGCCGTTCAGGCTCGGAGCTCTTTGCAATCACTGTTCCCAAGAGAACACCGAGCACGCCGCCAAGCATCATCGCCGAAGAGATTGTGCCTGGATTCTGCTGGACGGTTTCAGTCACGGTGTGTGCCTGGCTACGCAATTGCCGGGCTGCGCGTGAGGCCCGTTCGGCGGCGCTCTCGTACCAGCCCTGTGCCTCTTCTGCGCGGTCGGAAAGGGTCCGATTTATTTTGGTGATTTCGCGACGAAGCTCGGCGATCTGTTTCCTCATCGCCTCCTGGGCGTCGTTTGCCGCCTTTGAGGCGCCGGCGGTGTTAGCGGTTTCGGCCATTGGATCTCTCCTTCTGATATCAGAGACAGGGGAACGGTCGCGGACGCGCAGGGTTCCTTGCCTTTGGAAAACCGCAGCGTTGATGCGTTATCAAGCATTCCGCTGCATGCGCGTGTGGCGTGCAATGATGCTTTCCTCGTCGGTCGCGACGACGCGTATTTCGACCTTGCTGTCCGGTTGGCTTATAATCGAGGCATGAGAGGCATTGGATGGCTCGTCGATCGCCACGCCAAGCCAATGAAGCCTTTCGCATATTGCTTTGCGGACCGGCGCCGAGCGCTCGCCGATGCCGGCGGTGAACACCAGACATTCGAGGCCGCCCAACGTATTGGCGAGCGCGGCAGCTTCCCGTGCCGCCCTGAAGGCAAAAAGCTCTACCGCTTCGCGGGCGTGCGGGTTGTCGCTCGCTTCCAGCGTGCGCATGTCGCCCGAGATGCCGGATATTCCAAGCAGTCCGGATTCCTCATAGAGCATATGCTGCAGAGCCTCTCCAGCGATGCCTCTTTCCAGGACGAAGTACAAAAGCACGCCCGGATCGATGGCGCCGCAACGCGTGCCCATGACCAGCCCGTCGAGCGCCGAAAAGCCCATCGTCGTGTCGAAGCTTCTCCCGTCGCGCATGGCGCACAGGCTCGCCCCGTTGCCGAGGTGGGCGACGATCGTCCGCTTCGCTGCAAGTGCGGGCGACATCGCCTTGAGCCGCCCGGCGATGTACTCGTAGGAAAGACCATGAAACCCGTAACGGCGGATTCCGTCCGCATCGTATTTGCGCGGCAGCGCGAAGCGGCTCACGGTCGAATCGATCGTCTGATGGAAGGCTGTGTCGAAGCAGCCGACCTGCGGCAGATCCGGCCGCAGCGCGGCAAGGGTGCGGATCGGCGCGAGACTGCGGGGCTGGTGCAGCGGCGCAAGCGGCGTCAGCCTGTCCAAGGCCTCGATCACGACCGGCGTCAGGCGGACGGGTTCGACGAACTCGCGCCCGCCATGCACGATGCGGTGACCGGCGGAGACCAGTTTCCTGCCACCAAGTTCGCTCTCGATCCAGCGGAGCAAATCGCCGATGCCCGTATCGCGTGCGTCTCCGGCAAGCCGCCGATCACACTGCACTGTTCCGTCGGCCGCTTTCGCGCTGAGCCTCGGCGCATCTCCTAGATCCAGCGTGCCACGCGAGACGAGTTGCAGCTCGGCGGAGGGCTCAAGGTCGTATAGTCCGAACTTGATGCTGGAGGAGCCGGCGTTCAGTGCAAGAATTGCCTGTCGCATCAATCGCCAGCCTTCGTCGCGCTGTTTTCGGGCCAGTTCCAGTTCTGAATCTCGGGCATGTCTTCGCCGTGCTCGCGAACATAGGCCTTATGTTCCACGAGCTTCGCTTGAAGTTCGGCGGCAAGGTCTTTCGCACGTTCGGCGAGCCCCGGTACGTGTTTGATCGCGGCGAGCGCCAGGTGAAAACGGTCAAGTTCATTGAGTACGACCATGTCGAACGGCGTTGTGGTGGTGCCTTCCTCGCGAAAGCCGTGCACATGCATGTTGTCATGGTTGGCGCGTCGGTAGGTCAGGCGGTGGATGAGATAGGGATAGCCGTGATAGGCGAAGATGACCGGCTTGGTTTTCGTGAACAGTGCGTCGAAATCCTCATCGGCGAGACCATGCGGATGTTTTGAATTCGACTGCAGCGTCATCAGGTCGACCACGTTGACGACGCGAACCTTCAGGTCCGGAAGCGCCGAACGCAAAATGTCGGTGGCAGCGAGCGTCTCCAGTGTCGGCACGTCGCCGGCGCAGGCCATGACCACATCCGGGTCCTCGCCCTTGGCAACCGTCCCAGCCCATTCCCAGGCCCCCGCGCCCGCCCTGCAGTGCGCTTCTGCGTCTTCGACGGACAGCCATTGCGGCGCTGGCTGCTTGCCGGCGGTGATGACGTTGATGCGGTTGTAGGTTTTCAGGCAATGCTCGGTGATCCACAGCAGCGTGTTGGCATCCGGCGGGAAATAGAGCCTGACCGTATCGGCCTTCTTGTTGGCGACGAAATCGGCAAAGCCCGGATCCTGATGGCTGAAGCCGTTGTGATCCTGCCGCCAGACATGTGAGGTCAGCAGGTAATTGAGTGAGGCGATCGGCTTGCGCCAGGCAAGCTCACGGGATGTCTTCAGCCATTTGGCATGCTGGTTGACCATGGAATCGACGATGTGGATGAACGCCTCGTAGCATGAGAACAGCCCATGGCGGCCGGTCAGCAGGTAGCCCTCCAGCCAACCCTGGCAAAGATGCTCGCTGAGCACTTCCATGACGCGGCCGTCACGGGAGAGGTGGACGTCATAGGGCTCGATCCGCTGCATCCAGACCCGGTTTGTGACCTCGAAGACGTCGTCAAGGCGGTTGGAGGATGTCTCATCCGGCCCCATCAGCCGGAAATTCCTGGCATCCGCATTCAGGCGCATGACGTCGCGGAGATAGCTTCCGAGAATCCGCGTCGCCTCGGCCTTGGCGCCACCCGGACGCGGCACATCGAGCGCCAGGTTTCTCCAATCGGGAAGCACGAGGTCGCGTTTCAGCCATCCGCCATTGGCATAGGGGGTTGAGCCCATGCGCTTGGGCCCGGTTGGCGCAAGCGCCGCCAGCTCTGGAAGAAGATGCCCGCTGTCGTCGAACAGCTTTTCCGGTTCGTAGCTCCGCATCCAGTCTTCGAGGATCTTGCGGTGTCCTTCGTTGCCGCGGGCGTTCGACACCGGCACTTGATGCGAGCGCCAGAAATCTTCGACCTTCTTGCCGTCGACCTCCTTCGGTCCCGTCCACCCCTTCGGGCTGCGCAGCACGATCATCGGCCACAGCGGACGCTCTCCTTGCCAGAACGGCGTACGGGCGCGCTTCTGGATTGAGCGGATTCTGTCGAGCGCGGTGTCCAGCTTCGTGGCCATCAACCGATGCATGAGAATCGGCTCGTGACCTTCGACGAAAAAAGGTTCGTAGCCATAGCCGGCGAACAGGGCTCGCAATTCCACGTCATCCATGCGGGCAAGGATCGTCGGGTTGGCGATCTTGTAGCCGTTGAGATGCAGGATCGGCAGGACAGCGCCGTCGGATGCCGGGTTGAGGAACTTGTTGGAGTGCCATGCCGCCGCGAGAGGACCGGTTTCCGCTTCGCCGTCGCCGACGACGCAGGCGACCACCAGATCGGGATTGTCGAAGGCCGCGCCGAAAGCATGGACCAGCGCATATCCCAGTTCTCCGCCTTCATGGATCGAGCCGGGCGTTTCCGGAGCAGCGTGGCTCGGCACTCCGCCGGGGAAGGAGAATTGCCGAAAAAGTTTCCTCAACCCGTCTTCGCCCTGGCCGATTTCGGGATAGATTTCGCTGTAGCTGCCCTCGAGCCAGGTGTTCGCCACCATCGCCGGGCCGCCATGACCCGGGCCGCAGATAAACAGAACGTCGAGACCGCGTTGACGGATGACGCGGTTCAGGTGGACGTAGATGAAGTTGAGGCCAGGCGTCGTGCCCCAATGGCCGAGCAGCCGAGGCTTGACGTGTTCGGCTTTCAGCGGCTCGCGCAGCAGCGGATTGTCCATCAGATAGATCTGGCCAACCGAAATGTAGTTCGCGGCCCGCCAATAGCGGTCCATGAGATCGACCTGATAAAGACCTGTTGTAGTCGCAGTTTTCTGAGCCTCATCGTTCATCGAAACGTCTCCGGAATGCGTTCGCCCGTCGATATCTGGAGTGACATCGCCCTGGAGAAAGGATTTTCACGGAAATAAGTTCGGCTGGAGCCGCTGTTGTGCCCGCCAATCGCTCTTTTGCAGGAACCTGGAAGCTCGCCAACGATTAAGGAGACGAGCCGCCGAAAATGACATCAAGCGCTGCCGAGCGCACGCCGATCAATGGATTGTCGCCGAGGAGCCGTTGGCCACGATTGGCGCGGACCCGTCAGCTCGCAAGAGGAGCAAAAAGATGCTCGATCTTTCCCACGCACGCAACCGAATGGTCGAAGTCCATCTCAGCCGACGTGGCATCCAGCACCGCGAGGTGCTGGAAGCGATGCGCGAGGTTCCGCGCGAGGCATTCGTCGCTCCCGGCTTTGAAGAATTCGCCTACGAGGATGGGCCGTTGCCGATCGCCGAGGGTCAGACGATATCGCAGCCCTATATCGTCGCCTTGATGATCGAGATGGCAGAAATCGGATCGGGCGACCATGTCCTGGAGGTTGGCACCGGCTCCGGCTACGCGGCTGCCGTGATGAGCCGGATCGTTGAACACATTTACACGATCGAACGCCACGCCGGGTTGGCAGAAACGGCGAGACAGCGGTTCGAAGAGCTTGGCTATGACAATATCGAAGTCCGCACCGGCGATGGCACTAAAGGCTGGCCGGACGCAGCGCCCTTCGACGCCATTCTGGTCGCAGCCGGCGGACCCGGTGCGCCGCTTGCGCTTCAGGAACAGCTCGACGTCGGTGGCAGGCTCGTCATCCCGGTCGGCGACGAGCCGCATGATCAGCGCCTCCTCAAGGTCACCCGAACCGGCGCTGCAACTTACAGCGAGGAGGATTTTGGCGGCGTGCGGTTTGTCCCTCTCATCGGCGAGCAGGGCTGGCCTGAGAGCGGCAACCGTATCGCGAATGATCGTCCGTCCGGACGCGCACGCACGCGCAGCCTGCCGGAGATGATCGCCGCGGCGGCCAAACCGCTGCCGGGCTTCGACGATCCGGCATTCGGCGAATTGTTCGACCGGTTTGGCGACCGGCGCGTGGTGCTGCTCGGTGAAGCGAGCCACGGCACGTCGGAGTTCTACCGGGCCCGCGCCGCGATCACCCGCAGGCTCATCGAGAAGCACGGCTTCACCATCGTCGCGGTCGAGGCCGACTGGCCCGATGCGGCGACAATCGATCGCTACGTCCGCCACCGGCCGCCACGCGCCAATGCCGATCTGCCGTTCCGGCGGTTTCCCACCTGGATGTGGCGCAACACCGACGTTGCCGCGTTCGTCGAATGGATGCGACAACACGATGAGCGCATCAGGCTGTCGTCCCGACTGGCGGGGTTCTATGGCCTCGACATCTACAATATGAGCGGATCGATCGCCGCGGTTCTGCAATATCTCGACCGGGTCGATCCGCAGGCAGCAAAGATCGCGCGTGAACGCTATGGCTGCCTGACGCCTTGGCAAAATGAACCATCCACCTACGGCCGTGTCGCGCTCACCTCCGGGTATGAGAAATGCGAGCAGGCCGTGCTCGAACAATGCCGCGAGCTGCTTGCCAGGCAGCTCGACTATGCCCAGCAGGACGGCGTCGATTACCTGGATGCGGCCCAGAATGCCCGGCTGATCGCTTCCGCCGAACGCTACTACCGGATCATGTACTATGGCGGCGCACAGTCCTGGAATTTACGCGACACCCATATGTTCGAGACGCTCGAGCATCTGCTGGAAGCTCGCGGGTCCAACGCCAAGGCGGTCGTGTGGGCGCATAATTCCCATATCGGCGACGCCCGCTACACCGAAATGGGGATTGTCAGGGACGAAGTGAATATCGGCCAGCTCTGCCGCCAGCGCTTCGGCGACGAGGCAGCCTTGATCGGGCTCAGCACGCATTCCGGGACAGTCGCCGCGGCCTCCGACTGGGACAGCGAGATGGAGATCAAGCGGGTGCGGCCTTCCCACAACGACAGCTACGAGCGGCTTTGCCATGATAGCGGCGTCTCGCGTTTCCTGCTCGATATCAAACGCGACGATACGCTGCGCGAGCGGCTTCTGGAGCGTCGCTTGGAGCGCTTCATCGGCGTGATCTATCGGCCGGAAACCGAACTGCGCAGCCATTACGCGGATGCCTCTCTTTCCCAGCAGTTTGACGCGTTCGTCTGGTTTGACGAAACCGTCGCGGTGACGCCGCTTGGGCCGGAGCATGTCGGAACCGGCGTTCCCGACACCTATCCGTTCGGGCTCTAATGCATGTCGCGCAAAAGTGTGCAGCGGTTTTGCGATAACGACATGCATAAACAACAACCTAAAGCGCGTCGCGTGAGGCCGGTCAAATGCGGCGCGCTTTAGCCGCCTCTCGGACAGGGTCGCGTCAAGGTGAGTTTCGGCGGAACATTCATCAGGCCCTGCTGTTTCTAGAGCAGGACCCTTTTCGAAGGAGTTGTGCCATGAGCGGAACCAAACATCCAAAGTGGAAAAAGCCGAGCGACGCCGATCTGAGGAACAATCCCGGTATCGGGACCTCGAAGGGCACGATCAAGGAAGGCGACGAACTCTTGCTCGAAGGCGAAAACACCATTGAAGGCGATGTCGAGAACGACACGAACGCCCTTGGCGGGATCAATCCAAGGCAAAAGATGCGGACGAACAAGTAGCATGGGCTGGGTGTAACGAGTCACGGTTTGCGTTACTCCCAAGCGCAGGAGCTATTGAGCTGGAAGACATCGGCGTCGACGAGACGTGAAGCAAACTTCGGAGCCTTGTCCAATGACTGATCCTGATCCAGATCCGAACAATCCCGTGCCGATACCGGATAATCCCAACCCCGGGCCTGCCCGGCCGCCTGCTCCGCCGGAGACTCCGCCTGGTGAGCCTCCGGGCGTTCCTCCGCCGTCGCCTGATCCCGTTCCCAGCCCCGAAAGGCAACCCGTCGAAATTCCTCCCGATATACCACCGGAGATTCCTACGGAACCGACCTTCCCCGGTCCGACGGCCAGAGCATTGGACCCCGGAGCATTGGACCCCAGAGCATTGGACCCAAGCGTGGAAACCCGGCTGTAGAACGACGCCGTCGCCGGCCATTCCGGTTTTGGCATTCCGGTTTTGGTCATTCCCCGATTTGGCTGGTCGATCGTTCGTTGAGCGTCCCGCCGGTTTGCGCGTCGATCGCCGCCAGGCTGACCTCATAGCCCCACAGGGTCCGGATATGGCGCAGGGTGGCGTCGCGACTGGCCTCCTCCAGCATGATGCCGTTCTTCACCTTGTGCTCCAATCGCAACTGTCGGTCGCCGAGCAGATCCACATCCACCACCTGGATATCCGGCCGGCTCGCGCCGATGTCGTAGCTCTGGGCGAGCCCGGCGCGTATCTTTTCGTAGCCACGCTCATTGTGTATCGACGCGACTTCGTAATGCGGCTCGCTGGCGGCGTCGGCGAGGATGAAGAACCGCCATTTCCGCATCAGGGCGGGACTCAGATACTGGCGGATGAAAGATTCGTCGCGATGGTTCGCCCACGCGTCGAGCAGGGTTTCGCGCCAATTGCCGTTGCCGGCGATATCGGGGAACCAGTCACGATCCTCGGCGGTCGGCTCGGTCGATATGCGCTGGATGTCCTGCATCATGTCGAGGCCCAACGCATAAGGATTGATGCCGGAAAACCGCGGGTCGTCGAAGCCCGGCTGAAAGATCACGTTCGAATGGTTGCGCAGGATTTCTAGCATCGCGCCCTCGCTGATCAGGCCACGATCGAACAGCATGTTCATGAGTGTGTAGTGCACGAAGGTGGCGCAGCCTTCGTTCATCACCTGGGTTTGCCGCTGCGGATAAAAATATTGCGCGACGACGCGGACGATCCTGACGATTTCACGCTGCCAGGGTTCCAGGACCAGGCTGTTTTTTTCCAGGAAGTAAAGCAGGTTCTCCTCGGGCAGCTTGAGCGTTTTCTTTCGCTCCGCGATGTTGGAATTCCTTTCCCCAACATTGTCTCCGCCCTTCGACCGCGGCAGTGTGCGCCACAGATCGTTGTAAGAACGCTCTTCGTACTCCAGGCGCTCACGAACGCCTTCACGCTGCCGCTCCGACGACAGTTTTGGCGGCCGGCGATATCTGAACACCCCCTGTTCCATCAGCGCGTGGGCCGCATCGATGATCGCCTCCACCGCAGCGACGCCGTGCCGCTCCTCGCAACGGGCAATGTAACCCTTGGCAAAGTCCAGATAGCTCAGGATCGCGCTGGCGTCCGTCCATTGCCGGAACAGATGGTTGTTCTTGAAAAAATGATTATGGCCAAGCGCCGCATGAGCTGTCACCAGAGCCTGCAGGGCCATGGTGTTTTCCTCCATCAGGTAGACGATGCAAGGATTGGAATTGATCACCAACTCATAGGCGAGCCCCCGCCCGCCTTTGCGATAGAGCAATTCCTGGTAGAGAAAATGCTTGCCGAAGGACCAGTGGCGATACATCAGCGGCATGCCGACCGAGGAATAGGCGTCGAGCATCTGCTGGGACGAGATGATCTCCATCTGCACCGGATAGATGTCGAGGTGAAGCTCTTCGATGGCGATCGCCTCGATCGCTTCGTAGGCGTGCGACAGTGTCTTGAAATCCCAGTCGGACCCCGAAAAGAGCAAACCTGATTTGCTGGTTTGGCCTGATTTGCTGGTTTGGCCCGACTTGCTGGTCTGGCCGGATTTGCTGATCTGGCCGGATATGCTGGTCTGGTTTGCCATCGGCTCCCCTCAAGCGCTTTTCTGCAAGACCGGCTGCCTGGCAAAGAGCTGGCGAAAAACCGGATAGATGTCGGCTGCGTTGGCGATACGGCTCATCTGGAAATTCGGCCATCTCTGGTTGACAACGCTGTAGGCGCGCCAGAGCGAAGTCCCATTGTCTGTGCTGCCGAAAATATGGCTCTCGCGTTCGTCGATGATCTCGACATAGGCGAAATACTGGCACAGGCGCATGATCTGGCGGTCCATCAGGCCGATGCAGCGCTCGGAATCGGTGACGAAATTGTCGCCGTCCGACGCCTGGGCGGCATAGATGTTCCACTCTTTGCTGGGATAGCGCTGCGCGATGATGCGGTGCATTTCCTCAAGTGCGGTGGAAACGACCGTACCGCCGCTTTGCGTGTTGTAGAAGAAGGTTTCCTCGTCCACCTCCTGCGCCTCGTGCGTATGGCGGATGAATACGATTTCGGTGCGGTCGTAGCGCCGTTTCAGGAACAGGTGCAGCAGCACGAAGAAGCGCTTGGCCAAATCCTTCTCGCGTTCGCCCATCGAGCCGGATACGTCCATGAGACAGAACATGACCGCATTGGCGTTCGGCACGGGCTGGGCGTCGAAACGGTTGAAGCGGATGTCGACGGGATCGACATAGGCGATCCGCTTGCGGCGGCGCTCAAGTCGCTCAAACTCTTCCCGCAACGCTGCAATGCGCTGGCGTGCCGGCGCCGTGCTCTGCGGCTCTGCCTCCAGGATTGCGAGTTGCTCCGCAATCGCATCAAGCTCCCCCTGCTTGGGGCGCCTGAGCGCAATCCGGCGACCATGGCTGTTTCGCATCGTGCGCCCGACATTGATGTTGGTCGGCGAACCAGTCGCGGCGAATCCGGCGCGGCGCGGTTTGAAGGAAAGTATCTCCTTGAGGTTGAGCTTGACCATGTCGGGAAGTTCGAGATCCTCGAAAAAGAGGTCGAGCACCTCCTCGCGCGAGAGCACGAAACGAAAATCGTCCTCCGAAACCGTTTTCCCGGGAGACGAGCCGCCGCCGCCCTGACCGGGCTTGGGGACCCGGTCGCCCGGGGCGAAATGCTTGTTGCCCGGCAGGATGTGCTGCCGCCTGCCGCTGTCCTTCGCATCGCTGAAGCTCGGCTCGCTTGTGCCCCTCGCCGGGATCGAGACGGCGTGCTCGCTGTCGACATCGGCGATCTTGCCGGTACGGATCCGATCCCGGATGCTTCGCTTCAGCTCTTCGCGCGCACGCTTCAGGAAGCGCTGGCGGTTGCCGAGGCTCTTGTCCTTTGGGTTCAGTCGGCGATCGACAAAGATCGGCATGGAACCATCCTGGCCGGACTCAGCCCGCCTTGTTCACCCGCATGTACCAGTCCACCAGCCGGCGGACCTGACGTTCGGTGTAACCGCGTCCGACCATCCGATGCACGAACTCAGTATGCCGCTTCTCCGTTACGCTGTCCTGCTTGGAGCCGAAGCTGATCACCGGGAGCAGATCCTCGACCTGGCCGAACATCCGCTTCTCGATGACTTCGCGCAGCTTTTCATAGCTTGTCCAGGACGGGTTGCGGCCATGGTTCCTCGCCCGGGCGCGCAACGTGAACTTCACGACCTCGTTGCGGAAGTCCTTGGGGTTGGCGATGCCGGCCGGCTTTTCGACTTGCGACAGTTCGTTGTCCAGCACCTCGCGATTGAGGATCTGGCCGGTATCGGGGTCTTTGTAGTCCTGGTCCTCGATCCAGGCATCGGCATAGGCGATGTAGCGATCGAACAAGTTTTGCCCGTATTCACTGTAGGATTCCAGATAGGCTTTCTGAATTTCATGGCCGATGAACTCGGCATAACGCGTGGCCAATTCCGATTTTATGAAGTCGAGATAGGCGGCTTCCGTTTCCTTGGGAAATTGCTCGCGCTTGATCGCCTCCTCCAGAATGTACATCAGATGCACGGGATCGGCGGCCACTTCCTTGGTGTCGTAGTTGAAGGTCTGCGACAGGATCTTGAAGGCAAAGCGCGTGCTGACGCCGTTCATGCCTTCATCGACCCCGGCGGCATCGCGGTATTCCTGAACCGACTTCGCCTTGGGATCTATGTCCTTGAGGTTCTCGCCGTCATAAACCCGCATCTTCGTGTAGAGCGGCGAATTGTCGTGCTCGGCCAGACGGGTCGAGACGGTGAACCGGCTGAGAATGTCGAGAACCTCCGGCGCGCAGGAACTGGAGGCCAATTCGCTTTCGCGCAGCAGCTTCTCGTAGATCTGCCTTTCTTCGGTGACCCGCAGGCAATACGGCACCTTGACCACTAGGATACGGTCGAGGAACGCCTCGTTGTTCTTGTTGTTCTTGAACTGCAGCCATTCCGATTCGTTGGAATGGGCTACGACGATGCCCTGATACGGGAAAGATCCGAAGTTTTCCGTACCGTTATAGCTGCCTTCCTGGGTAGCGGTCAGCAACGGATGGAGGACCTTGATCGGCGCTTTGAACATCTCGACGAACTCGAGCAGCCCCTGCGTCGTCCGGTTAAGGCCGCCGCTGTAGGAATAGGCGTCCGGATCGGATTGGCTGAAATGCTCGAGCTGCCTTATGTCGACCTTGCCGACCAGGGCCGAAACGTCCTGGTTGTTCTCATCACCTGGCTCGGTCTTGGCGATGCCGATCTGGCGTAGCCGCGAAGGCATCAGCTTGACGACGCTGAACTTGGAGATGTCGCCGGACAGTTCGTCGAGGCGCTTGGCCGCCCATGGCGAGATAAGGCCGTTCAGCCGGCGCCGCGCGATGCCGTATTTGTCCTCCAAAAGGTCGCCCATGCGGTCAGGATTGAAAAGCCCGAGCGGCGATTCGAAAACCGGGCTGATCTGGTCGCCGACCTTCAGCGTATAGATCGGACGCTCCTCCATCAGCTTCTTCAGCCGTTCGGCGAGCGAGGATTTGCCACCGCCGACAGGGCCAAGCAGATAGAGGATCTGCTTGCGCTCCTCGAGCCCTTGAGAAGCATAGCGGAAATAGCCGGCTATGCGCTCGATCGTGTCCTCCATGCCATAAAACTCGGAGAAGGTGGGATAAACCTTGATTGTCCTGTTCGAGAAAATGCGGCCAAGCCGCTCATCCATGCTGGTGTCGATCAGGGTGGGCTCGCCGATCGCCTCGACCATCCGCTCGGGCGCCGAGGCGTACATCGATTTATCCTCGCGGCAGGCAAGGAGATATTGCTGGATGCTTATCTCCTCCTGCGCCGCATTCGTATAAATCTCCGAAAACAGATCGAAGACGTCGGAGTGGTTCTCGCGCATGGTATTCCTCGCCCCGGCCGGTCTGGTTGCTGTCGCCTCTTCATTCAACTGTCGGAAAGCCTTTGTGGTTCCCTATTACACGTAGTGCGTCTGCGACCGGATGTTAGGGGTCGAGACAGATATCGTGAACGCCTGGAAGTCAGCCAGCGAATGGCTCGCACAATGGAACGTTTCCGAGGGAAGTCCATTCTTCCACCACCGCTTGCCGAGTGCAACAGCCGGCTGGGTACAAGCTGCCTTTCTGAAGGAATAAACCGCCCGGGCTCAGCAGTTGCCCGCGCTCAGCAGGTTGCCCGCGTTAGCAGGTTGAATGGCGACGCACAGGTGATTCGGCGAAGAGAGCTGCACTGCGGTGTCCAACCCTGCACCGGCAGCAACGGTTTCGCTCCTGCTCGGAAACGAGGGAAGGAGATGTTCCATGTTCGAGAACAGTATGTGGTTGATCGTCGTTGCTGGCGGCCCGCTGCTGCTGGCAATCCTGCTCGCCTACGCACTCCTTACGTGGCGACGCCGTGGGCCTGCAGAGCGCAGAGAAAGCGATCGGGCCACCGAGCGACTGTATCGCGAGGAAAACGACCGCCCGGACGGAGGCAGTTGAGAACAAAGCGACCGACATCCATGCCAGGTTGCGCAGCCATGAATTTGATGCCCATGACTTTAATGCCCATGAATTTAATGCCCATGACTGGACAGCTGCCAAGCGCTCCAAGACCATAGAAACCAGGCGAAGGGCCTTTACGCGTGCAGTTACGAACGGGCATCCCAAGGAGGCGGCCATGAGAAGCGATACCGAATATCTACGTCTCGCCGTGGAGATCGCCACCGAGAGCCGGGCCGGTGGCAATCATCCTTTCGGGGCGCTCCTGGTCGGGCCGGAAGGCGACGTGCTGCTTTCGTCGGGCAACACCTACGCGCGGGATCGCGGCGTTGGCCACGCAGAGGCAAACGTGGCCCGGGCGGCCGCGCAACAGTACGACCCGACCTTTCTCGAGCGATGCACGCTGGTGACCTCGGTCGAGCCGTGCTGCATGTGCGCCGGGGCCTGTTACTGGGCTGGCATCGGCACCGTCGTCTACGGACTCAGCGAAAGGCGGCTGGCCGAGCTGACCGGAGACAACCCGCAGAATCTGACCCTCGATCTGAGTTGTCATCAGGTGTTCGCCGCCGGAGGGCGCCATGTAGCAATCCGTGGCCCATTCCCTGAACTCGAAGAAGAGATCGTAACCGGCCACAAGGATTTCTGGTCACAGAAACTATGATCAAGGGATTGCTGTCGACGAAGGGTCCGTAGCCTCTGCGGCGCCATTAGCTCCGGCCACTTCCGGCCCAAAGGGCGGGAAAGCGGGGCGGAACGCGCTTCGGCCATCTCATGGCCAATGCCGCGAAGGGTCTGACGGACGACGACGTCCGCGCGCTTGCGGCCTCCTTCTCCCGATCGGCCGCTCCGTCCGCAACCGCAACGCGATAAGTGCGTTTGGATTCTTTCGACTTTTTCGAGGTTCTGGTGAAAAACTTGGTTACCGCCGTTCTCATGCTGATCATTGTTTTTGTAATCGCCGGAGGAGCGATCTTCTTCCTGTCGCGCGAAGAGGCGACCGTTCCGATCGCGGAGACCTATGGCCCCAACCCGACCCTGCCGGAGCCCAAGCCGACCTGGCTGCCGACCGTCCATGTCGCCAAGGCCGTGCCGTGGCCGCAGGGGACCAAGCCGACAGCGGCCCAGGGACTTGCAGTCAACGAGTTTGCCGGCGGGCTCGACCATCCGCGCTGGCTGTATGTGCTGCCAAACGGCGACGTGCTGGTGGCCGAGAGCAATGCGCCGCCCAGGCCGGAGGAGGGCTTCAGCATACGCCGCTTCTTCGTCGATTTCTTCCAGGGTCAGGCCGGCGCGGGGACGCCTAGCGCCAATCGCATCTCGCTGCTGCGCGATCAGGACGGCGACGGGGTGGCGGAAACCAAAACCGCCTTTCTCACCGGGCTGTTCTCGCCATTCGGCATGACCCTGCTCAACGGCAAGCTCTACGTCGCCAACGCCAATGCAATTGTGGCCTTTCCCTACCAGGAGGGTGCGACCGAGATCACCGCACCAGCGGAGAAGATCGTCGACCTGCCCGCCGGAAGGAACCACCACTGGACCAAGGACGTGACCGCCTCGCAGGACGGCACGATGCTCTATGCGACGGTCGGATCCAATTCCAATGTCGGCGAGAACGGCCTGGAGGAAGAGCAGAACCGCGCCGCCGTTCTGGAGATCGATCTCGCCTCGAAACAGACGCGTCTCTTCGCCTCCGGCCTGCGCAATCCGAACGGCCTGTCGTGGCACCCGGAAAGCGGTGAACTCTGGGTCGTCGTCAACGAGCGCGACGAGATCGGCAGCGACCTGGTGCCGGACTACATGACTTCGGTGAAGGATGGCGGCTTCTATGGCTGGCCTTACAGCTATTTTGGCCAGCATGTCGACGATCGGGTCGAGCCGCAGCGGCCCGACCTCGTCGCCCAGGCGATCAAGCCGGACTATGCGCTCGGGGCGCACACGGCTTCATTGGGACTGACCTTCAACACGGGCGACCTGTTCGGTCCTCAATACAGGAATGGCGCTTTCGTCGGGCAGCATGGCTCGTGGAACCGCAGGCCGCACAGCGGCTACAAGGTGATTTTCGTGCCGTTTGCCGGCGGTAGGCCCTCAGGCCCGCCTCAGGACATCCTCACCGGCTTCCTGAGCGAGGACGACAAGGCTTTTGGCCGTCCTGTGGGCGTGGCGATAGACCGGCGCGGCGCCCTGCTGGTGGCGGACGATGTCGGCAACAAGGTCTGGCGGGTCGTTCCATCTCAGACGCAATCGGCACTGTGAGCGGTATCAAAGCCCTTGAATATTCCAATTTCGTCGCCCTGCAGCAGAAACATAGCAGGTGCCGAGATGCAGTTTCCCGTAGAATGAGCTACCGTCGGCCGTATAGTCGACGACCACGTACAACGGACGCGGTGCGTGACTCGGCAAAATATGCCAACTTGGAAAATGACACGTCAACGAACTTTCTGTAGTGCTGGTCCGCGTAGCGAATAACCAGAGTTAGCGCCATGTCCACCGCTTCCGGCACAACCCCTCCCCCTGCAGCGGATTCCGGTATCAGCGCACTCGAGCGGACCGCCAATGCGCGGCGCGCCAGCAGGGCAAGGCTGCAACAGGATGCTCCAGTCATGGCACGCACCTCCGCCCCTGTCACTCCGCCCACGCCCGAGCGTGTCCCAACGGTGACGCTCGACAAGATCGGCGATTTCCTCAAGCTCGATTTTCGACGCCTGTTTGTCTGGCTGCGTGCCGGGCTCGCCTGGGCATTGATGCTGGCAGCGGCCGGCGGCGTCATCGGTGCCGCCTATGGGTTGCTGAGCAAACAGCGTTACACCGTTACGACGGAAATCCTCATCAATCCTGCCAATTTGCAGGTTGTGGAAAACGATGTCTACTCGCAACCGGGCCAGGTCGACAGCCAAATACTGAACGCGCGCAGCAAGCAGCGCATCTTGACCTCCGGCAACGTGCTTGCACGTGTGGTGGACGAACTCGGTCTGGCCAACGATTCGGAGTTTTTCGACCCGAACCAGACCGCTTCCACCTCTGGTGCTGCAGCGAGTGGCGGCAAGTCCGATCCGAAGCTAATCGCCCAAAAAAGCCTGGCGGAGCGGGTCAGCGTCGCTGCAGATGAAACGTCGTTCGTCACAACCCTCGGCGTATCGGCCGAAACCTCCGGCAAGGCGATCCTGATCTCGCAAGCCATAGTAAAGGCTTTCCAGGAAGAACTGGCCAAAGCCGATGCTGCTGGCGCTGGCCGTACCGCAGTTGCTCTTGAGGGCCAGCTCGGCCAACTCAAGCGCGACGTGCAGGCAGCTGAAGAGAAGGTCGAGAGCTACAGGCGCAGCCACGATTTGTCGGCCAGCAATGGCCAGCTTGTCAGTTCGCAGACGATGACGCAGCTCAATAGCGAAATTGGAGAGGCGCAATCGCGCGTCATCGCGGCGCAGGCAAGTTACGACGCCTTGGTTGCTTCCGGTGTCAATGGGGCCAATCCTGACCCCGCGGTTTGGGCAGCACTCTCAGCATTGCGCGACAAGGCAAATAGCTTGCGGCAGCAAATCGATTCTCAGTCCATGACCTTTGGTCCGCGCCACCCGACGATCGTCCGGCTCAGGACAGAATTCGAAACCGTCAGTTCTCAACTCAGGGTAGAGTTCTCCCGCACGGTCGGCACGGCAAGAGCCAACCTGGACAAGGCCAACGCCTCTTTGGCTTATCTCACCTCCAAGATGAACGATCTGAAGAACAACGTTTTCACCGACAGCGAGTCCCGGGTCGCCCTGCGTGCGCTTGAACGCGACGCCGCCTCGAGAAGGGCGGTCTATGAAAGCTTCCTGGCTCGCGCGCGCCAAATCACCGAGCGCGAGCAGATCGACACCACGAACGTGCAGGTGATTTCCACCGCCGTGCCGCCACCGAGGCGCTCGTGGCCGCCCCGCACCCCTCTGACTGCAGGCCTGGGAGCTTTCGCCGGTTTTGCTCTAGGCATATTGCTGGCCATTGCCATGGGCATCGTTCGCGACATGCGCCAGCCGCCGAACCGATCAGGCATCGGTGTCAGCCGAGCCTGAATCCAGGCATGGCGAAGCGCCGCAGCAGGAGCCGGGCGGGCAGCCGCGCGGCGATTCTTTTTAACGGAGTGTTCGAATGAGACATGTGTGGCGTTGGTTCGGCCCGGTCGACAAGGTGACCATTGCGGATGCGCGTCAAGCCGGGGCGCAAGGCATCGTCTCGGCCCTTCACCACGTTCCTCACGGCGCCGTCTGGCTGCCCGCCGAAATCGAAAGGCGTCAGCGCGAAGTCGCGTGTTTGCCGGATGGAAGCGCAAGCGAACTGAACTGGGAGATCGTCGAAAGCCTGCCGGTTTCCGAAGCGATCAAGACGCAGGTCGGCGAATGGCGCAGCCATCTAGCCAACTACAGGACATCGCTGGAAAACTTGGCGCGGTCCGGCATTTCGGTCATCTGCTACAATTTCATGCCCGTGCTGGACTGGACCCGCACCGATCTTGCCTGGCGCCTGCCGCATGGCGGCACGACCATGCGCTTCGATCTGATCGACTTCGCCGCATTCGACATCCATATCCTGAAACGCCAAGCGGCGCTCGGCGACTACACACCAGACATCGCCGCCGAGGCGGAGCGCCGATATGCGCAAATGGATGACCGTGCGCGCAAGATTCTGGCAAGAAACGTCAATTCCGGCCTGCCCGGCTCGACCGAAGACACGTCTCTCGACGGCCTCGCGGCTCAACTGTCAAACTATGACCGTATCGACGCAACAACCCTGCGCCGGCATTTCGTCGATTTCTTGGCGGAGGTCGTGCCCACGGCCGAACGCCTCGGCCTGCGACTCTGCTGCCACCCCGATGATCCGCCGTTTCCGCTGCTCGGTCTGCCGCGCATCATGTCGACCGAGGCCGACTACAGCTACATTCTGGGCGCGGTCGACAGCCCGGCCAACGGCGCAACGCTGTGCACCGGATCGCTCGGAGCAAGACCGGATAATGATCTGCCTGGGATGATCGAGCGGATCGGGCCAAAAATCCACTTCGCCCATCTGCGCAATGTGCGCAAGGAAGCGACCGGCACCCCCTGCTCGTTCCACGAGGACGAGCACCTTGGCGGCGACACCGACATGGTGGCGGTGGTGGCGGCGCTGCTCCACGAGGAAGCGCGGCGTAAGACGGAAGGGCGCCAGGACGCCGTCATCCCGATGCGCCCCGACCATGGCCAGGATATCCTCGATGACCTGACGCGCGGGGCGCAGCCTGGCTATCCGGCCATCGGCCGGCTCAAGGGATTGGCCGAGCTCCGCGGCGTCGAACATGCCATTCGCAGGTCGACATCAGGCGAGCCGATCTCAACTTACACCGCATAATCCAGAGGGAAAGGCACAGGCCGGTCCGTGACCTGTGCTCGTTAAACATGCCATCGTTCGACCATTGGCGTCCGGCAGTCCGCCTCCGGCTCGATGGCAGCTTTTCACCCATTTGCGCGGACTTGTGTATAATAGCAACATGCGGCTTGAGTCCGATTGCAATCCGCTAGGTTACGTTAGTTATTGGTCCACCCGCAGCCGGTGTTGAGAAGAACTCCAGGCGGTTGGGAATTCATATCCTGGGAGGAAATCAAGATGAGAAAATTCGCCGCCGCTCTGGCCGCCGCCGCAGCCGTCACGCTGCATTCGTTCGCCGCGGGCGCGCAAACCTATCCCGAACGCACCATCACCGTGGTGGTGCCGTTTTCGGCCGGCGGCCCGACCGATACGGTCACGCGCCTCGTCGCGGAAGCCATGTCGAAGGATCTCGGCCAGCAGATCATCGTCGAGAATGTCGGCGGCGCCGGCGGCACACTGGGCGCCGGTCGCGTCGCGAGCGCCGAGCCGGACGGTTATACGCTGCTCCTCCATCATATCGGCATGGCGACCAGCGCCACGCTGTACCGAAAGCTCGCATACGACACGCTGAACAGCTTCGAATATGTCGGTCTCGTCACCGAGGTGCCGATGACTATCGTCGGCCGCAAGGACCTCGAGCCGACCGACCTGAAGGGGCTGGTCGACTACGCCAAGGCCAACAAGGATACCGTCACCGTCGCCAATGCCGGCATAGGCGCGGCCTCGCATCTGTGCGGCATGTTGTTCATGAGCGCGATCGGCACGCCGCTGGTCACCGTGCCCTACAAGGGCACCGGACCGGCCATGACCGACCTTCTCGGCGGCCAGGTCGACATCATGTGTGACCAGTCGACCAACACCACCAAGCAGATCCAGGGCGGCACGATCAAGGCCTACGCCGTAACCTCGGCTGAACGCCTCGATGTTCTGCCGGACGTCCCGACGACGACGGAAGCCGGTCTTCCGGAAGTGCAGGTCGGCATCTGGCACGGCCTCTACGCGCCCAAGGGCACGCCGGCCGAGGTCACCGAACGGCTTTCGAAGTCGCTTCAGGTCGCACTGAAGGACCCGAATGTCGTCGCCCGCTTCGCCGAACTCGGCACCAAGCCATCATCTGAAGCTGACGCAACTCCGGCCGCGCTGAAGGCCAAGCTGGAAGGCGAGATCGCGCGCTGGAAGCCGATCATCGAAGCCGCCGGCCAGTACGCCGACTAAGATTTTGAACGGGGCGCCCACCAGCGCCCCGTTTTTTCACACCGGCCCATTTTCACACCGGAACCAGCGCGCCCGCGGCGCGGGCCTGGGAGGACGTCATGAAACCCTTCACAATCGACACGACCAACGGCATATGCGCCGCGCTGTTCATCTTCCTCGGCGGATTTTTCGCGCTGCAGTCGCTCGACCTGGAGATCGGCACCGCTTTCCGCATGGGACCGGGCTATTTCCCGCTGGTCCTGGCGATTGTGCTGATCCTGCTTGGCGTCGTCATCCTTGTCGAAGCGGTGCGCTTCGAAAGCGAGCCGATCGGCCATGTAGCCTGGCGCGGCATGCTGTTCATCCTGCCTGCCCCGATCTTCTTCGGCCTGACCGTGCGCGGCCTCGGCTTCCTCCCCTCGATCTTGCTGACGGCGCTGATCGCATCGTTTGCCAGCGGCCGCATGAGGCCGCTGACCGCGCTCGTGCTCTCCGCCGGCCTGACGCTGTTTGCGTTCCTCGTCTTCAGCTATGCGCTCGGCCTGCCGTTCCGGCGCTTCGGCCCGTGGCTGCAGTTTTGAGGAGATGAACATGGAACTCCTCGACAACCTCGCGCTCGGTTTTTCGACGGCCTCGTCGCTGGCAAATCTCGGTTTCTGCCTGATCGGCGTCCTTCTCGGCACGCTGATCGGCGTTTTGCCCGGTATCGGCGCCACCGCCACCATCGCCATGCTGTTGCCGATCACCTTCCAGATCGGCGACCCGGTTTCCTCCCTTATCATGCTCGCCGGCATCTATTACGGCGCGCAATATGGCGGCTCGACCACCGCCATCCTCATCAACATGCCTGGTGAATCGTCGTCGGCCGTCACCGCCATCGACGGCTACCAGATGGCCAAGAACGGCCGCGCCGGGGCGGCACTCGCGATCGCGGCGATAGGCTCGTTCTTCGCCGGCACGGTGTCGACCTTCCTCGTCGCCGTCTTTGCCCCGCCGCTGACGGCGATCGCGCTGGAATTCGGCGCGGCCGAGTATTTTTCGCTGATGATCGTCGGCCTCGTCTCGTCCGTCGCGCTCGCCCACGGCTCGATTGTCAAGGCGCTGGCGATGGTCGTGCTTGGCCTGCTGCTCGGCATCGTCGGCACCGACATCTACACCGGCACGCCGCGCTTCACGCTCGGCATCCGCGAATATGCCGACGGGCTGAATTTCGTCGCGGTGGCGGTCGGCGTCTTCGGCGTCGCCGAGATCCTGCGCAACCTCGAAAACGAGCACGAGCGCTCGGTGATGATCCGAAGCGTCTCCGGCCTGATGCCGACCCGCGACGACTTTCGCCGCATGGCGGCGCCGATCGTGCGCGGAACCATCATCGGTTCGGCGCTCGGCATCCTGCCGGGCGGCGGCGCGATCCTTGCAGCCTTTGCCTCCTACACGGTCGAAAAACGCATATCGAAAAACCCCGGCGAATTCGGCAAGGGCGCCGTCGAAGGCGTCGCCGGACCGGAATCGGCCAACAATGCCGGTGCGCAGACCTCCTTCATCCCGATGCTGACGCTCGGCATTCCGGCCAACCCGGTCATGGCGCTGATGATCGGCGCGATGATCATCCAGGGCATCGTGCCCGGCCCCAATGTCGCGATCGAACAGCCGGCGCTGTTTTGGGGCATCATCGCCTCGATGTGGATCGGCAATCTGATGCTGATCATCTTGAACCTGCCGCTGATCGGGCTTTGGGTGAAACTGCTGACGATCCCCTACTACGTGCTCTTCCCGATCATCATGGCGTTCTGCTCGATCGGCGTTTACAGCGTCAACACCAACATCTACGACCTCTACGCCGTCGCCTTCTTCGGCTTGCTCGGCTACCTCCTGACCAAGCTGCGCTGCGAACCGGCGCCGCTGCTGCTCGGCTTCGTGCTCGGCCCGCTGCTCGAGGAAAACCTCCGCCGCGCCATGATTCTCGCGCGCGGCGACCCGACCACCTTCGTGACCAGGCCAATCAGCGCCGGCCTGCTCTTCATCGCGTTCGCCGTCCTCGTCATCGTCTTCCTGCCGGCGGTCAAGAAGAAGCGCGAAGAGGTGTTTGTGGAGGAGAATTAGCGAGAGTCACGCGGCCGCCTGTCTACCGGCGCGGCCGCCGATGCGGGCTCCGGTTTCCGCATCGAACAGGAAGACGGCGGCGTCCTGGAAGGTGATGCCGATCGGCTCATCCATATCGTAGTGCGCCGATTTGTCGGCTTTCACGGTTACGGTGGCGCCACCGAACTGGCAGGTGATCAAGGTATGGTCGCCGATCAGTTCCACAGCGTAGACCCGCGCCGCGATCTTGCCCTCCGATGGGCCGGTGACCCGGCAATCCTCCGGCCGGAGGCCGGCAGTGACCTTGTTCCGGCTCTCGGCAACGCTGGTCGGAAATCGTCCTTCCGCGCAGGCGAAGGTTCCCTCGACCAGTTCGCCCTGGAGAAAATTCATCGGCGGCGAGCCGATGAATCCGGCGACGAAAAGGTTCGCCGGATCGTCATAGATCTGTCGGGGCGACGCGATCTGCTGCACGACGCCGCGGTTCATGATCGCAACCCGGTGAGCCAGGGTCATGGCCTCGATCTGGTCGTGGGTGACATAGATCGTCGTCACGCCCAGATCGGCCTGCAGGCGTTTCAGCTCCGAGCGCATGTGGCCACGCAGCTTGGCGTCGAGATTGGAGAGCGGCTCGTCCATCAGGAAGACGCTCGGCCGCCGCACCATGGCGCGGGCGAGTGCGATCCGCTGCCGCTGACCGCCGGAAAGCTGCCGCGGATAGCGGTCGAGGAACTCCTCAAGATGGACCTTGGCGGCGGCGCTGCGGACGGAGGCGTCGCGCTCAGCGCGCGGCACGCGCCGCAGCTTCAGCGGATATGCGATGTTCTCCGCGACCGTCATGTGCGGATAGAGCGCGTAGGACTGGAACACCATCGCCACGTCGCGGTACTTGGGCAGCACGTGGGTCACGTCGCGGTCGCCGATGAGGACGCGGCCTGAACTCACCGATTCAAGCCCGGCGACCATGCGCAGCGCCGTCGTCTTGCCGCATCCCGAAGGGCCGAGCAGCACCAGGAACTCGCCGTCCTCGATCTCCAGGTCGAGCCCTTTGACCACCTCGACCGCGCCGAAGGACTTGTAGATATCGGATAGGGTGACCCGCATATCGACTAGCCCTTCACTGCGCCGACCAGCAGTCCGCGCGCGATGTGCTTCTGCAGGATGCTGGAGATGACGATCACGGGGGCGATCATCACGGTGATCAACACCGACATGTTCCACCATTGCGGCCCGCGCGTCGTGTTCTGTGCCGATACCAGCACCGGCATGGTCTGCGCGTCGGCATTGGAAAGGAAGAGGGCCAGCAGATACTCGTTCCAGGCAAGGATCAGCACCAGCAGGAAGGTCGCGACCAGACCGGACCGCACCAGCGGCAGCGCGATGGTGAAGAAAACGCGGAACTTGGAAGCCCCGTCTATTTGTGCGCTCTCCTCGAGGTCGAGCGGGATGCCGGCGAAGAAATCGCGCGTCAGCCACACGACGATCGGCAGGTTGATGGCGGTATAGGTGGCGATCAGCGCCACCTGCGTGTCAAGCAGACGCATCTGCTGAAACATCACGTAGATCGGCAACACGGCGACGATCGGCGGCATGATGCGGTTCGAGATGATCCAGAACTCGATGTCGTTGTTGCCGACGGCAAGCTGCGTGCGTCCAACGAGTGTGAACAGCGCAATGATGAAGAGAGCCGCCGCCACGACAATGGCGATCTCCCACCGCACGCCGAAAGTGGCCACCGCCACGATGATTGCGGTGAGCAGGATCAGGAAGATCGCAACGGCGGCGAGCTTCGCCTGGAAGCGGATACGCACGAGCGCGTAGGCCGCCAGCGAGCCGATCAGGACTGCGAGCAGAGTGCTGGCCACCGCGACAACGACCGAATTCATGTAAGGGCGCAGCGTGTAGTTCTGCACGAGCATGAAGTCCCATGCCTGCAGCGAGGGGGCAAAGTCGATGAACGGGAGATAGAACGGCCCGTTGTCGACCTCGCCGGGCCCCTTGAAGGAGGTGATCAACACCCAGTAGAGAGGAATTACCACAACCAGCGCCCACAGGAACAGCAGCGTATAGGTCACGATCCTGGCGACCGGCGCCTGGCTGTCGATCGAAGCCGGCTCGAACAGCCGGCGCGCCAGTGAGCGCGGCTCGGCGCTCATGCTTCGAACCGGCGCGCCGGCCGGACCACGAAGTTGAAGAACGAGACGCATATGATCGTCGAGATGAAGAGCAGCATGTAGCCGATAGCGGCGGAGCCGCCGAGATCCTGGGTGCGCCAGGAAATGAAGGAATGGAGCGTCATTGATTCCGTCGCCAGGCCAGGGCCGCCGCCGGTGAGCACGTTAGGCAGGTCGATGATCTTGAAAGCCTCGATGAGCCGGATCAGCACGACGGTAGCGGCAATCGGCGCAATCGCTGGCCAGGTAATGTCTCGAAAAATCTGAAAGCCGTTGGCTCCGTCGAGCCGCGCCGCCTCGACCTGATCGCGCGGCTGGTTTTCAATGGCCGCCAGCAGCACGATGAACATGAACGGCGTCCACTGCCAGGTGTCGCCGACCAACACCATCAGCCGCGCCGACCAGGCCTCTGTCGCCCACGACCACTCGCTGATGCCGAAAGCGCGCACGAGCGGGGCGAAGGGTCCCTTCTGCATGTCAGCGAGCATGCGAAACGTGTAGGCGATGCCGACCGGGGTCACCATCAGCGGGATGAAGAAGAGGACGCGAAAGAAATTCCGGCCGCGGATCGGTTGGCCGCACAGCAGCGCGAGGCCGAGCCCCAGTGCGAACTGCACGGACACGCCGACGAACACGTAGAGAAGCGTGTTGACGACAGTCCCTGGCACGCCGCCCGGCGCCATGGTGACCAGCGGAAGCACCGCCAGCCCCATGGCCACTGCCGTCGCGACAAGGCGACCAATCATGCCGGCGATCGTCGGCCTGCCGCGCCTGAGATAGCGGGCGAGAAGAAACAGCAGCGCTGCCGCGATCAACGCCAGCAAAGCCCATTGGACAAAGCCGAACGTGCCGAACTTGCCGAGCAGGTGATACTGCTGTGAGCCGACCAGCAGCTTGCGGAAGTTCAAAAGTCCGATGAATTTCAGCGTGAATCCGCCCGACGCGAGCGCAAAACGCGAAAGCGCGAGATAGGCCGAGATGATGAGCGGAAAAATCGCGAAGCAGAGAAGCACGATGACGGCTGGCAGCACCATGATCCGGCCCGAGTGACCGTCCAGCCATTCGGCCCAGCTGCGGCGGTCGGCAGCTTCTGGCATCGTGTCGGTTGCGGTCATCATAACCCGGGAACGTGTGGTGCGCACGAGACCCGGCGCGGACCGATGCCACGCCGGGTCGATTGCTTGTCGCCTATTTGGCGCCGATGGTCGCCTTGTAAAGTTTGAGCTGCTCGTCTTTGCCAACCTCTTCGTTCAGCTCATTCCAGCCTTCCTCGACCGCCGCGACGGTCGCTTCCTTGTCGATTTCGCCGGCGAGGAAGCGCGACACCGCCTCGTCGAGCACGACCTGCTGGTACTTCTGATTTTGTGGGATGCGCAGGTCGAGGATCATGTTCGGGCTGCTCATGCTGTCGTTGATCGCGCCCAGGTAGACTTTGGCCTCCTCCTCACTCATGCCGGCCTTCTTCCAAAGATCGCTGTAGCCGAGCTGCGAAGTACGGTACGGGTTGAAGCCGGTGCCGCCGACGGTGACGTCGGCGTTCGACTGTGCCGGCTGCGTCATGAACGAGAAGTAGGCGTAGGCGGCGTCCTTCACCTTCGGATCGGCCGCCGCGTTGATGCCGCCGCCCCAGCCGCCAAAGGCGGCGAATGGTGCATGGTTCACTCCGTCGATCGCGTGCGGGCAGTTTTCTGCCGTGCAGGCCTCTAGCTTGCCGGTGTCCCAGTTCAGGACCTCCTTGGATCCGGGCATGATCGCCGCGCCCCATTTGCCCATCACCTTGGACTGCTTCGGATCGATCGAGATCGTGCCAACATCACCCCAGTCGAGGTTCAGCGCGCAGCGGCCGGAAGCGAAGAGCGGCCTTGTATCGCTGACGTCGAGGTTCAGCTCGTCCGGCGGGCCGTATTTGGTCGATTCAGCCAGGAAGTCGAGCGCCTTGCGGAAGGCGTCGTTGTTGACGAGCGGCGTCATGTCCTTGGTGTTGAAGAAGGTGCCCTGGCTGGTTCCCTTGGACTGGGTCATCGAGCCGACCACATCGGTGACGAACCAGTAGCTCTGCGCGTTGCGCTTCTTGGCGATGCACGAGCCGAAATCCGGCGTGCCATCGCCGCTCATGTCCTTGCCGTGCGTGGCCTTGGCGACCTCGAGATACTCGTCCCAGGTTTTCGGCACCGCCAGGCCGGCCGCTTCCAGCACGTCCTTGCGGTAGTACATCATGTGGAAGTCACCATCGAGCGTGATCATGTATGTCTTGCCGCTGTACTTCTCGGAGAAGTCTCGGAAGAACGCGCCCACATCGTCCTGCTGGATGTCCTTGTCGGCCTCGACCCGCGGCGTCAGGTCCTCGAGGTAGCCGCCGGCGATGTAGTCGACCATCCATTGCGGGGCGAACACGCCGGCGTCGACCGAGTTGGTGCCGCTCGCCCAGTCGGTGAGAATCTTTTGATAGAGATCCGAGAAGGGCACCGCGATGACATTGATCTTGGCGCCGGTGAGCGCTTCGAACTCGGGCGCGCGCCTCTGTAGCGGCTCCTGAATCGCACCGGTCTGCGTAATGACGTTCACGGTAACCCCCGCAAACGGCTTGTCCTGGGCAAAGGCAGGTGCGCCGACCAGCGCGGCAAAAGCCGAAAAGCCGGCCAGAAAGACCCCAATTCTCATCAGACTTCCTCCCGTGTTGACCGGGACTTGTTCCTGCGAAAACCAAGCCGCCGGTATCTCCCCGTCGGCTGCCGTCGCCAGAGCACGGCACCAACGCTCCTCAAGCACAATATCGGCATCGCGCAGCGAGTCCAGTGCCTTGCCGCAACGGAAGGTGAGGGCCCAGCGGGCTTCCCGGCTAATGCATGTCGCCCAAAGCACGCAGCGGTTTTAGCGCGCCGCCGCCAGGAACCCCCCCTCGATCTTGGCTGAGAAAACTCCACCGCATCGACAATCCCGTCACCGGTGCTCACCACCGGCATGGGCGTCACTGCAGGTTGGTGTGGCGCTGCAACATCAGCTTGTGCGCTTCGGGTATCTGCTTCGCCAGGCCGAGCACAACGCTGTCGAGCAGGATGAGGCAGGACTGCTCGAACAGGCTGCCGCCGAACTGTTTCGAACTCTCGACAGGGACATGCAGCGTGACATCGGCAATGCCGGCCAGGGTCCCGGCTGGCTTATGCGTCAGCGTAACAACCTTGGCGCCCTCCGCCTTGGCGATGCGGGCAAAGCCTATGCTGACCGGCGTCTCCCCGGAGCCGGAGATGATCAGCAGCGCATCGCCCTTGCGGATCGATGGCGCCGATGCCTCACCGACGAAATGCACCATCCGGCCAAGATGCATGAACCGCATCGCACCCATCTGCGCGACAAGGCCGGAGCGTCCCTGCCCGGAAAAGAACCATCGCTGATCGGGATCATCGAACGCCTGCACCAGCTTTGCGAAGGCGTCGGCGTCGATCCGGCCAAGAAGGTCGGTTATCTCCTGTCCCACGGCCAGCCACGGCCTGGATTGGGCAATCTGTCGCGAATCCATCGTGCTACCTCTTTCGGGCTTGCGGATTCTGTGATGGCGCTGCCAACCACGAGAATTTCGGGCTCGACTGCGATCACCGCTTGCAGCGTGTCGGGGCCGATCCCGCCGGCGAGCGAAACCAGAAAGCCGCGATCATGCATCTTTCTCACGGCGTCAAAATGCGACGTGGAGGTGTTGCCCGCCAGCCGCGCATCGGTTGGCGAGTGGACCGCGACGTAGCCGAAGCTTTCGGGGAAGACAGCGTTCAAGGGAAGCAATTCTGCCTTGCCCGCCTCGGTGATGGTGTCGACGATGACCGTCGCGCCGAAGGCGGCGGCACGTCTTCCCACCGCCTAAAGCATAGAAACCTACTCTCTTTGGCGGCATATGCGTGGAATCCAGTTTCCAGGAAAAATTAGGCGCACAGCGCCCCACTCCGGTGGAGGCCACAACATTACGCTGCAAAACCGACGAAAAAGAAAATGCGGTGACAGCGCACCATTTTGCTTTGCGCCTGGCGGGTTCCCCATTTCATGGCTTTTCCGGTTTTGCTCGGCGCCTGGCCGGAAGTGCTTCGCTGTCCACCGGCCGTCCAGGTGCCGGCACCGGCGAGGCTTACTGCAAATCGAGCTAGGCGCTCGATCTACACACAGCCACAGCCGGGCAAACATGGGGAAAAGTGCTCTGTCACCGTAATTCCTGCTACGCCCCATAGAGCCCCCGCACCCATCTTCACCTCCCGTTTAGACAAACATCAATTGTGACAGCTACGCATAGAAGTGCAAGAAATATGGAGACAACAGCTTGAGCGCGTCGAATAGCATCTCGGGTCATAATATTATAGCCTAAGCTTGTGTATTTCGCATTTTGCCTGTCAACGTTGAGCATGGCGTGAAAGTTCGCCAAGGTTAAAAAGGCATCAAGAAACAAGATATCAATTACTTAGTCGCGTCCTCTCCCATATCTAGTTATACAACCATATATATATGTTCATATCGTACAATTAGCAAGAAACGAACAGAGTTAGAGACGTAGAAAAACTAATAGCACAAACTATTGCTGGTATCTTCACCCACAGATTTTTAAATAACCACTCCATTCAACGAGTCCTTCTGATGTTTTGGCCGCCGGCTGCGCTGCGCCCCCTGCGCATAACGCAAGATGCCGCTTTGAACGCTTTGTTTTTCATTTTGTGGGTCGGAGATTGCCACGCACTTCTTGACCAGACTACAACCTCGGAGACCAAGCGCAAGCTGCCCACCGCCCGCCAAGACACAGTATTTTCGCCGCAAAGGGCACTGCTTTCCGAGCAACTGTGGCCAACTCACCTCTCATGAAACGCCTCATCCGTCATCTCCATCAGCGGGTCGAGCAGGAACTCGATCACCCGGCGATTGCCGGTCCTGATCTCCGCCGTCACCGACATGCCAGGTGTCAAAACGACATCTTTGTCTTCGACGCGGATTGACGCTTCGTTGAGCGTGATGCGCGCTGGGAACACGAGCGGCCCGGCGGCATCGCGCGCGGTCTCTTCCTTGGCCGCGGATGCCTGCGGCGCGCCGGCCGGGATGGCATCATTGGACACAGTCAGAACCTTGCCATTCTCAAAGTGCCATATTTTGTGAAGGGGAAAGCTTCGAGTTTGACCCGCACGTCCTGCCCTTCGTGCACAAAACCCTTGTCGCGGTTGAGCAGCATCGCCTCGATCTCGAGTGCCGTGGCATCCGGCACGATCACCATAAGCCGTTGGCCAGTCCGCACCACTTCGCCCAGCGTGTTGACCTCCAGTTTCAGGCTTGTCTAAGGCGACTTTGGAGGAGCAAGGCGGTTCTCTCGGATCGCTTAAGACAGTTGGTGCGGCATGACGGCAACGCCCAACCTACTGTCGTGTGCTTCGTAGTCGAAATCTGCCATAATCCAGCAACCTCCAAGCTGGTCTGCATAGGGAGTGCAATCGTACCCTGCAAAGCAAGTGTGGTTCTTGTCGAAAGCAGAGGTGCGGGCCAGATCAGCGCCGATGCCACCTGCGATATGAGGTAGTCCTTTGACGAGATTGTTTGAGCCCATTGGATGCAAGGTCGATCTGTCGACTGGTGCGATGGCAAATGCAACCGGCAGCTACCAGAAGCGCTTCCGCGATCTGGACGGGCTCTATGCTGACGCCGCGGCGTTCGAAGCGATGCGCGCGACATGGGGCGAGCGCATCGTCTACGAAGTCTCCGAGTTCCGACCGACCGACCAGTCGGGCGATCTGATTTTCGGCGTCACGCGCATGGCGCCCGGCAAGGTCGGCGACGAGTATTTCATGACGCGCGGTCATATCCACAGGCAGGCCGACCGGCCCGAGATCTACTATGGCCAGAAGGGGCACGGCCTCATGCTGATGGAGTCGCCGGAGGGCGAGGTTCGTATCGTGCCGATCGACGCTCAGACCGTCTGTTATGTTCCGCCGTTCTGGATCCACCGCTCGATCAATGTCGGGGACGACGATCTGGTGATGCTGTTCTGCTACCCCGCCGATTCAGGGCAGGACTACGAGATCATCGCGAGATCGGGAGGCATGCGCTCGCGCGTCGTCGCTGGCGATGGAGGCTGGAGGCAAGTCGACAACCCGGATTGGCGACCGCGTGACGCGAAGCTGATCTCCGCCCTCTATGGGCAATCCGGCACGGTGCCGGCATGAAGGCTCGCTTCGAGATCGCTGCTTCACGTCGCAGTGCTGCACTGCGCGCGGAGAAAATTCGGGAGACCGGCAAATGAGCCGCTATCGGCCGGCTACCCAGCCGACATTCTATTTTATCGGCGTCACGACGATGAGCAGTTCGATCATGCGGGTTTTCCCGGCATGGGCGCGTCACCTCGGGCTGAAGGATGCGGTTCTTAGGGATGCGGTTCTCAGGGGCATCGACTTTCCACTCCATGCCGATCCGGAGGCCTACCGTGAGGTCGTCTCCTTCATAAAATCCGACCCGCTGTCGCTTGGCGCGCTGGTCACCACGCACAAGATCGATCTTTTCAACGCAGCGCGCGACCTGTTCGACGTGATCGATCCGCACGCCCGCCTGATGCACGAAACCAGCTGCCTGTCGAAGCGGGGCGGCAAGCTGATCTGCCATGCCAAGGATCCGATCTCTTCGGGCCTTGCGATAGACGGTTTCATTCCGGCGGGATATTTTGCGGACACCGGCGCGGAAGTCCTGTCGATGGGCGCCGGCGGATCGACGATAGCGATCACATGGCACCTGATGCGCAAGCAGCGTGGCGCCGACTTGCCTTCGCGCATCATTGTCAGCGACCGTTGGCAGCCGCGTCTTGATGAAATCGAGCGCATCCACAAAGATATGATGTCGACGGTCGAGATCGAATATGTCCTGGCAGACCGACCCGAGATCAATGACGAGACGCTGGCGGCGCTGAAACCAGGCTCGCTGGCGATCAACGCGACCGGACTTGGCAAGGACGCGCCCGGCTCGCCGATCACCGATGGCGGCGTGTTCCCCAAGCGCGGCATCGCCTGGGATCTCAACTATCGCGGCGACCTGATCTTCCTCGACCAGGCCAGGCGGCAGCAGGCCCGACAGCAGTTGCAGATCGAGGATGGTTGGACATATTTCCTGCATGGCTGGACGCAGGTGATCGCAGAGGTCTTCGACATCGCGATCCCGGTGTCAGGGCCGGATTTCGACGAGATGTCGCGCATCGCCATCGAAGCGGCGAAAGGCTGATGCCGTGGGTCTCGTCACGCCGTGCTCGCTCTGACCAATAGACGGAGGGTCACATGTTTGCCCATCTCAGGACTCTCCCGAAATGAGCGGCGAGCTTTTCCTCGCCATCGATGTCGGCACCGGCAGCGTCCGCGCCGCACTGATCGATGTCACCGGCAAGATCCTCGAACTTGCGTCGCGAGAGCACGACCAGATCGTGCCGGAGTTCGGCTGGGCCGAACAGCGGCCGGTCGACTGGTGGGAGGGTGCGCGAGCGAGCGTCAAGACGGTGCTGGACCGCGTCGAAGGCGCCCGCGAATACATCTCAGCTATCTGCGTCTGCGGGCAGATGCACGGGCTGGTCCTGCTCGACGCGCACGGAGCGCTGACGCGCGACACAGCCCCGCTCTGGAACGACAAGCGCACCATCGATCTCGTCCGTCGTTTCGAGGAAGCGAACGAGCCGGACAGCTACCTGCCCGAAAGCGGCAACACGCCGACCCCCGCATGGCCGGGCTTCAAACTGCAATGGGTCCGAGACAACGATCCTGCCGCATACGCCCGCAGCGCAGTCGCCATCATGCCGAAGGACTATATCAACTACCGGCTGACCGGCGAGATTGCTATGGATACAGGCGACGCGTCCTGCAGCTTCCTGATGAACCCAGAGCGGCTCGACTGGTCGCCGATGATGATCGAGCGCATGGGTCTTGACGCCGCCAAGCTGCCGCCGATCCGCAATCCGCTGGATATCCTCGGCCACGTCACCAAACAGGCGGCGCGCGACACCGGCCTGCGCTCTGGAACCCCCGTGCTTGTCGGCGGCGCCGACTATCCCGTGGCACTGCTCGGTTCGGGCGCTTGTCGCCCGGGAATGGGTTCCGACAGCACCGGCACGGGCGCCATCATCACGGTGATCGCGGAGAGGCCACTGCTTGACCCGGAAATCTCGAACGTTGCGACGATCGAAGGCAACTGGGCGCAATTCGTGCTGCTGGAGACCGGCGGCGACGGCATGCGCTGGGCACGTCGCGCCTTTCACGAAAACGCGCTGTCCTATGACGAGATCGTCGCCCGCGCCGCCGAGGCGCCCGCCGGTTGCGACGCACTGCTCTTCATGCCCTTTCTCACCGGCGAGCGTCTGGGGCGCCACCGCAACGCCCGCGCACAGTTCTTCGGACTGGGCGCCGCGCATGGCATGGAGCATCTGCATCGCTCGATCCTGGAAGGCATCGCCTTTGCCATGACGCGCCACATCCGCATCATGGAACAGGCGTCAAACAAGCCGTTGGAGCGCGTCATCGCCGCCGGCGGCGGGGCGCGCACCGAACTCTGGCTGAAAATCAAGGCCAGTGCCTTCAACATTCCGATCCTGGTCCCGCGGGAGCCCGAATGCGGCATTGTCGGCTGTGCCGCGATGGCCGCGACGGCGACCGGCCGCTTCTCGCGCGTCGAACAGGCGGCCGAGCGCTTCGTGAGCTACGGCGCCGAAATCCTCCCGGACCCCGGATGGGCCGAGATCTACAGGCGCACCCAACCGGTTTTCGAGCAGCTCTACCACCACAGCCAGGCGCTCTACGACGACATCGACGCCCTGGCGGCCGCCACGCCGCCGACGCAGCCGTGACGCATCTCAGGCCTGCCGCGCCCCGCCTGCAGCGACAGACCTGGCAATCACGACGCATCCCGTCTGGAATGCATCGGACCGATTGAGTCAGTTGTGGCGGATTTCCGTTCCCAGCACCTTCAGGCACTCGCGGATGAACGCAGCAAGCGCGGTCCAGCCCTTTGCCGAGACCATCGTTCCGTCGACATAGGCCTCGGTCGGGGACAGGTCGATATAGGTTCCACCGGCGAGGGTCACTTCCGGCTCGCAGGCGGCCAGCGCACCTACTTTCTTGCCACGCACGACGCCGTCGACCGCGATCAGGATCTGGACGCCATGGCAGATCGTGAAGATCGGCTTCTCGTTTTCGTGAAAATGGCGGACCATCGCCTGCACGCGCTTATCTGTGCGGATGTACTCGGGGCCACGGCCGCCGGCGCAGTAGACGGCATGATACTGGTCGAGCTGTTTTTCCGCCTCCGAAAAGGTCTTGTTCAGCAAAGCATAGTGGCCGGGTTTTTCGGTGTAGGTCTGGTCACCTTCGAAATCGTGAAGCGACGTCTTGATCAGGTCGCCGGCGTTCTTGTCGGGACAGACAACGTGGACGATGTGGCCGACCGCCTCCATCGCCTGCTGATAGACAAAGATCTCGTACTCTTCGGTAAACTCACCGGTCAACATCAGTATTTTCTTGCCTGGCATGGTCGGTTCCTCGTTTTGTGGATGAAAGGGTTTTGTGAATGGAAGGCGGGAGGGCATTGCACGCGCCCGGCGGCGCGGGTTTTAGAAAAGGGGATCCGGGACGACGGTGCGTTCAGCTTGACGGCGCCGCTCCCGACGGTGACGAACATTGTGCCAGCCTCAATCGAACGCCGGCAACAAACGATCACGGGAATGCTCGATATGACGGCGCATCGCCTGTTCCGCCGCCGCGGGGTCGGAGGCGGCGAAGGCGGCCAAGATGGCCTGATGCTCGTCGAGCGCTTCCTCGGTGACGCGCGAATGGAACATCAGGCGGAAGATGTGGAAGTGCGTATGCTGGAACGCAAGAGTCTCGCGCACGAGGCCGTTGTCTGCAAATTCCATGATCCGATCGTGGAAAATGGCGTCCTGCCGCGCGAAGTTGGAGTAACGCAGGCGTTCATCCTTGCCTTCGCGGCGCGCCATGCCGCCTGCGGACTCCTGAAGCACCGCAAGTTTCGCCTCATCCATCAATGCGGCTGCCTTGGCCGCCGCATGCGGCTCGAGCAGCAAGCGAAGCTCGTAGAGTTCGTCAAATCGGCGCCTGGTTATCTGCGGCGCGGCGCGGTAGCCGATCAAATGTGTCTTCAGCACAAGGCCTTCGCCTTCGAGGCGGCCAAGTGCTTCACGGATTGGCGTGTGAGATACATCGAGTTCCTTGACCAGACTGTCGACGGTGATCCGTGAGCCAGGCGCGATCTTCAGCGACATGAGTTGCGCGAAGATCGCTTCATAGACGTCCTCAACCAGGCTGTTGGATCGCTGGATGCGCCCGCCGGCGGGGTCGACTTCTCGGGCATTGCTTGCGTTCGTGACCTGCATCTTTGCCTCTTGACAGGATCACTGGCTAACACGATGCTTCGCTCAATACAATCCTATATCATATACGATTTAATAGAGGATATTTTTGGGCGAGTTCGGCGAGCTTTCGGCTTTCCACCATCATCGAGGGACGCAAGAACATGAGCCTTTTCGCTGCCATAAGGCTGCCGCGTGAAATCCTCTTCGGCAACGGCCAGCGCCATGTCATTGCGACCGTTGCGGCCAGGCTCGGCCGTCGCGCTCTCGTCTGCACGGACGAGCGCTTTGCCGCAACCGTCGCCTTCACCGAGATCATCGCGGCACTCGAGGGCGCATCGATCGCTGTGCTGGTGCACGATCGTGTGCAGCCCGATGTGCCGCGCGACACGGTTGCCGTCTGCGTCGAGGAGGCGCAGGAGTTTGCGCCCGACATGGTGATCGGCATCGGCGGCGGCAGTTGTCTCGACATGGCCAAATGCGCCGCGTTGCTCATCAGTCACGGCGGCCTGCTCCAGGACTACTACGGCGAGTTCAAGGTGCCCGGTCCGACGCTGCCGCTGATCGCGGTGCCAACGACAGCCGGCACCGGCTCGGAAGTGACCCCTGTCGCGGTGATTTCTGATCCGGATCGCGCCATGAAGGTAGGCATCTCCAGCCCGCATCTGATCGCGTCAGCCGCCATCTGCGACCCGGAACTGACAATGACATGTCCCCCGGGGCTGACGGCGATCGCCGGCGCAGACGCGCTGACCCATGCGGTCGAGGCTTTCACCGCCGCCAGGCGCGGCACTGACCCCAGCCTGCCGCAACAGCATGTCTTCATCGGCAAGAGCGCGCTGACCGATCATTTTGCGCTGCTCGCGATCAAGCTGCTTGGCCGCAGTCTCGAGAAGGCATACCGCGACCCCGCCGACGAGGACGCTCGCGCCGATGTGATGATGGGCGCGCTTGCAGCCGGCTGTGCGTTCGGGACGGCCGGAACGGCGGCGGCGCACGCGGTGCAATATCCGGTCGGCGCCCTTACCCACACCGCTCACGGGCTGGGTGTCGCCACCATGCTGCCGTATGTCATGAAGTACAACCAGACCGCCGCGGCCGCCGAGATGACCGAGATCGGCCTTGCCCTTGGTCTCGACGGCAAGGACCGGAGCACCGCTGAGATGGCCGACGCGACGATCGACGAGATCGGCCGGCTGTTTGCAGCGATCGGGATCACGCCTACGCTGGCCAAGCTCGGGCTTCCCGCCGACAAGCTCGATTGGACGGCCGAACAGGCGCTTGGCATTGACCGTCTCATCAAGAACAATCCGCGTCCATTCGATCTGGCAGCCATGCGGGGCCTGATCCAGGCCGCCTATGATGGCGACCTCGCCACCTCTGTCATGTGAGCAATCGAGGAGCAGGCCATGAACATATCTCATCAGCTGCTGGAGGACGAGCAGGACACTGCCGGCTTCCATAGATTCTCCCACGGCTTGTATATTGGCGGCCAATGGCGCCAATCCGCCGACGGCAGGGAAATCCAGGTCGTCGACCCTTCCACGGAAGCAGTGATCGCCGCCGTTCCCGATGCGACGATCGAAGATGCCGCGGCCGCCGTCGAGGCTGCGGCCAAGGCCGCCGATGGCTGGCGCACGATGGCGCCCCGCAAGCGCTCCGAAATCCTCAGAAATTGCTTTGAGCTGATGACGCAACGTTGCGAGACGCTGGCCACCCTGATCTCGCTGGAAAACGGCAAGGCACTGCGGGACGCGCGTGGCGAGATCGCCTATGCTGCGGAATTCTTTCGCTGGAATGCCGAGGAAGCCGTTCGCATCACCGGCGAATTCGGGATGGCGCCTTCCGGCACCAACCGGATCGTGGTCGACTACGAGCCGATCGGCATCTGCGTCCTTGTCACACCCTGGAACTTTCCTGCCGCCATGGCGACGCGCAAGATCGCGCCGGCCCTGGCTGCCGGGTGCACGGTGATCCTCAAGCCGGCCAGCGAGACCCCGCTCACCGCATACGCGCTTGCCGCCCTCTATCAAGAAGCGGGTGTCCCACCGGGAGTTGTCAACGTTCTGACAACCTCCAATCCCGGCCCGGTGACGGCCGCGATGCTGGCCGATCCGCGGGTGCGCAAACTCTCCTTCACCGGCTCGACCGGCGTCGGGCGCGTTCTGCTGGCCGAGGCGGCAAAGCACGTGGTTTCGTGTTCGATGGAACTTGGCGGCAACGCGCCATTCCTTGTGTTCGATGACGCGGATCTCGACGCGGCGGTCGATGGGGCGATGGTGGCGAAGATGCGCAACGCCGGCGAGGCCTGCACGGCTGCAAACCGCATCTATGTCCAGTCCGGCGTTTACGAAGCGTTTTGCGAAAGCCTCGCCAGGCGGATGTCGGCACTCAAGATCGGCGCCGGCACGGACGCGGCCACGGAGTGCGGGCCGATGATCACCAGGAAGGCCGTCGACAAGATCGACCGTCTGGTCAACGATGCTGTCGCCCGTGGCGCGCGGGTGCTGTGCGGAGGCAAGGCAGGCTCGGCAACGGGATACTACTATCCGCCGACCGTGCTCTGCGACGTCCCGGCCGAGGCGGAGATGGCGCATGAGGAAATTTTTGGGCCGGTGGCGCCGATCTCGAGATTCGACACGGAAGCCGAAATCATCGCGCGCGCCAACGACACCGAATACGGCCTTGCCGCCTACATCTCGCGATCTTGCGCGTGGAATGCGGGTGGCATCCAGGATCGAAGTCGGGATGGTCGCTCTCAACCGCGGCTTGATGTCCGATCCGGCAGCACCGTTCGGCGGGGTCAAGCAGAGCGGCCTCGGCCGCGAGGGCGGCCAGCATCACGGCATTGCCGAGTTCATGGAGGCGAAATACCTCGCCGTCAGCATCTGAGCGGAGGAAGAGTGCAAAACGATCCGTTCCGCATCCGCGACCATGTCGCCGATTTCGATCAAATCGTCCAGGATATCGTTCGCCGCAGCGAGGCCGTCCGCGCAACCATCCCGATGACTGCGGACATTGCCTATGGGCTGGATCAGGCCGAAACCATCGACCTGTTCTTTCCCCCGGGCAAAACAAGCGGCCTGCCGGTGCACATGTTTATCCATGGCGGCTACTGGAGAATGTTCTCCAAGCGCGACTACTCATACGTCGCGGCGACGATTACCCGGGCCGGTGCGATTGCCGTCATCGTCGACTATGCGCTGATGCCCAAGGTCAGGATGGCGACGATCGTCGACCAGGTGCGCCGCGCCAAGCGGTGGGTTCTGGACAATATCGCCGACTGCGGCGGAAACCCGGCAGATCTGACCGTCAGCGGTCATTCGGCCGGAGCCCATCTTGCAACGTTCCTGTTCGACAGCGAGCATGCCCCCTCGAATGTGCGGGCCGCCCTTCTGCTCGGCGGGCTCTACGATTTGAAACCGCTCCAGAACTCCTTTCTCGCCAATGAGATTGGGATCACCGATGAGGAAGTCGCCAGGCTTACACCGCTTACCTGTCGGCATGACCCTCAAACCAGGGCGATGGTTCTGGTCGGAGCCAACGAGACGCCGCCTTTCCATCAGCAGGCAGATCGATTCAAAGAGCACCTGCAGCAGCAGGGTTCGCCGGTAACGTCGGTTGTTCTCACCAACCGCAACCACATGGACAGTGTCAGAGATCTCGGCATGCCCCGGAGCCAGGCGGGGGACTGCCTGACGAAACTGATTGCCAACGACGACCGTTGACGGTCCCAGCAGACATGCCGGGCCGTTAACCTGGCGGCTTAGCCGTATGCCGTCTGCATCCAACCTGGCAGCAGCTGGAGACAGATGCCTCCGCGAGAGACACCCGTCAGACCGCCCTGAGATGCTCGACCCATTGCGGGGTCTGCATCACCGAGCGCGCGCGCATATATTTCCACGCCCCGTATTTGTAGAAATCGAAATCGAGCGCCGATACGACGTTCTGCACCATCGCCCAGGTTCCCCACTTCACATCGGCGAGCACCTTGTGCACGACCAGACGAGCTTTCAACCGCGGATTGAACCTGCCGAAATATTCCTCGATGACCTCGGCCTCGACCGCATCGGAGAAGAACATTTCTCCGCACCAGATGCCGAGTTCGTAACAGCGATCATTGTTTGCCGCATACTCATAATCGATCAGCATCATCGACCGATCGGGCGCGATCATGAAGTTTCCCGGCATCGGATCATTGAAGCACGGCACCAGGTCGATGCCCGAAGCCTCGAGCGCCGCCCGCGCCAGCCGGTACTGGCGATGCAGCCAGGCAAAATCCGCGGGCAGCGCGCCTCCGAGCTCGCGCACCTGATCGACATGCTCGTCGATCATATCGAAGACGGTCTTGGTCAGCGACAGCAGGCCCGAATTGTTGAAGCGCCGGTAGAGACCCAGCACCGAGCGCCGCACATCCGGGTCGAGGAAATCGCGGTTGGTACAGGAGCGCCGCCCCTCCATGAAATCGGCGATCTCGACGCCGCGTTCGTCCAGATAGCCGTAGACCGCGGGTCCGATACCGAGCGAGTGCGCACGCCGGCTCGCCTCCGCCGCCGCCTTCCGGTCAATGAACATCTCGGTGCCGCGGCCCGGAACCTTCACGAAATAGCTCCCTGCCTGTCCCGCGATGCGAACGCGCCAGTTGGAATTGCTGATGCCGCCATGCACCGGCCCGTAGCGGAGTTCGCGGCCGGCCCACGGTTCGACGGCACAGATGACGGCCTCGATCTCCCGCTCGGCTTCGCTCACCGCCTCGCCCGGCCGCTTCTCAACCATGTACAGCCTCCTTGCAGTCGCTCAAAGCCGTCTCAACTTCAGTTCGAAGTCCGGATGGCGAAGGGCCATCCGGCAGCGCAGCAGGCGCCATTGCGCGTATTTCAGAAACTCGATGTCGCCGCGTGGCGAGGTCGAGTTCATAAGCATCCCCCAGAGCCCCCACATCAGATCGTCGGCCACCGCATAGGCACGGCAGCGGTCGAGGGAAGCCTGACGGAAGGACCCCTCGAACACCTCAAGCGCCGGCCGCATCTCTTCTTCGAATGGAAAGGCCTCGTTTAGAAGAATGCCGATCTCGTAGAGAGGGTCGACATTGCGGGCTTCGTCGAAGTCGACGAGCTGAACCGCCCCGTCCTGGCTTATCATGACGTTGGAGGCGAGGCCGTCGGCGTGGCTGGGCCGGACATCGTAACCCGCAGCCGTGATCGCGCGCTCGATCTCGCCGACGCCGTCGAGCACCCACCAAAGATCGTCCGGGCGGTCGAGGCCAGCGGCTTGGCAGGCGTTGTCCAGCACCCGGATCCTATCGAAGACCGTCCAGGACAAAGTGAATGGCCGCGCTCCGTGGATCGCCTTTTTAAGCGCGATGACCTGTTCCATCACCTCCGCCCGCCGCAGATCGTCCATGCGCGCGGTTTTCCAACCGGGCGGCAGGAGCTCGAAGACGATCGCGTCGGCGTCTCGCGCAAGGTGCCGCGGACTTGGCGTGCAGCCCAGTCCGGCCGCGATGGAGGCGGCTTCAAACACGGCCTCCAGATCGATGAACGCCTTCTGGTCCGAGTTCACGATCTTCAGGAAAAAGGCCGGAGACGGCTCGTCGACCGCCACCAGCCATGCTTCGCTGTCGACGCCGCGATGCGAGGGCGATGCGATACCTGGAGGAGCTGAGGTAAAACCAATCTGTTTTCCCGTCCAGGCCGCAACAGCAGTGAGCGCCGCCTCGGCACGAACTTCCGCGGGGGTCGAGGCTTCGCCGAGCGTCTTCATCGTCTGGCCCTTCAGTTCTTCAGGATGTTGCCGTCAACGCAGAACCGCCACAGCATCCCGGCGAGCAGTTCCGTCCCCAGGAGCCGGTCCTCGGGCGTGGTAAACTCCGTCGGATGGTGGATGACACCGCCGACGCTCGGCACCCCGATGACGACGGCCGGCGTCACCGCCGACATGCTGACGGCGTCGTGCCCACCGATCGTGTCGAGCCGCAGCACCGTCTGCCCGAGCGATTTGGCGGTCTGTTCGGCCAGATCGATCAGTCCGGCGTCGAATTCTCCTGCTCGCCTCCTGTCTATCGATCGGACTTCGAAAGACGTGTTGGCGCGCCCGGCGCAGGCTGCGATCTTCTGCTTGAACTCCGCTTCGGCCGACGCCAGAAGCTCGGCGCTTCCCGACCGCAGTTCGATGAACATCACCGCCTCTGCCGGCACCACGTTCGGCGAATTGGGATGGACTTCCAGCCGCGCCGCCGAGGTGTGCAGATCCGGACCGGCCTTGTCGGCCATGTCCCTGAGCTCGGCGATCAGATAGGCGGCAGCGAGCAGCGCATCCTGCCGCTCGGCCATCGGTGTGGGGCCGGTGTGGGCCTGCCGGCCGAGATAAGCGAGCCGATATTTGACGGCGCCCCAGAAACGGGTGAATGCCCCGATCCGCAGACCGGCCTTCTCCAGATGGGCTGAACCTTCGATGTGGATCTCGATCAGGGCGTCCGGCACCACGCGAGCGGCCTTGCCCGCATAGCCGATCTCCGACAGCGCCTCGGCCACCGAAACGCCGGAGCCGTCCCGGCGCGCCAGCGCGAAATCGAGGTCGATCTCACCGGAATTGACGCTGCTGCCAAGCAGGCTGGGCTGGAATCGCGCCCCTTCCTCGTTGGTCCAGTTGACGATGACGAAGTTGCATTTCGGCGTTATGCCGGTTTCGGCCACCCGGCGCCGGATCGCCTCTATCGCGCTGCAGGCGGCAATCACCCCATAGGCGCCGTCGAAACGGCCACCATTCGGCTGACTGTCGAGATGCGACCCGCACATGATCCAGGGAGCATCCCTGCCGGCCCAGTCGAGGAATCCGTACATATTGCCGATCGCGTCGACCTCAAGACGCAGGCCTTCCTGCGCAAACCATGCAGCCAGCCAGTCGCGTGCCAGTCCATCCTCGCGGGACAGGGTGAGTCGCGTCATCGAGCCGTCCGGACCACCGCCGAAGGCGGAAACCTCATCCATCATCCGATGGAGGGCTTCGGCGTCGATGCCGGGAAAAGCCGACGGGTCCTTGCGAATTTCAAGCATAGAGCACCTTTACCTGCGCCTGATCCATTTGCGCGGCGAAGTCCGCCTTGAGGGGAGCGTCGGTGATCAGGATGTCGACGTCCCGGAATTCGTATGTGCAGATGGAGCCCTGCCGGCCGAACTTGCTGCTGTCCGCCAGCATGACGCACTGTTTGGAGTGCTTTCGCAGCGCGCGGCGAATGTTCGCCTCGTCCTGTCCGAGGTCCATGAAGCCGAACCTGCTATCCACGGTTGCAATGCTGACGAAGGCGATGTCGAACAGGTGCCGCGTGACGAGATCGACCGGATCCTGACCCATGAAGGCGCGGTAGCTCGCCCTGACGTCGCCGCCGACCGCCACGAGATTGGGATGTCCGGCATCGGCGAGCAGCGCGACGATGTCGAGCGAGTTGGTGTAGACGGTGATATCAGGCCAATTCCTCAGATACTTGGCGAAGGCCAGCGTCGTCGTGCCGGTGTCGACGAAGATCTTGATATGGTCTCTGAGCAGGGTCGCCGCGCATTCGGCGATGCGCGCCTTCTCGCGCGCGTTCAGCCGCATCCGGTCGGCGATGGGCTCGTCGGCGTCCGGGCGCGGCTTGACGCCACCGCCATAGATGCACCGCAGGTGCCCGTCGAGTTCCAGTTGCTTCAGGTCGCGACGAACCGTCTCCCGGCTGACATGGAAATGCTCGGCGAGTGCCTGCACCGAGACGCGCCCGTGCGTCTCGAGTTCTGCAAGTGCGTATTGCAAGCGATCTTCAGGATCGCTCATGCGGATTTCGCTTCCATCGGTATGTTCCTCCCCGTTTTTTCTTGTCCATCATGCGGCGGCGCGGGCCCCCTGTCTTTCAACGAGGAAGCAGGCCGCCAACTCACCGTGATTTCGCACCGTCAGCGTCGGGCTCTCGGCATGGCACCTTTCGAAGGCATGCGGACAGCGGCTGGCGAAACTGCAACCCGGCGGCAGGTCGATCGGGCTCGGCGGCTCTCCTTCGAGCAGGCAGTCCTCCGGCTTATAGCGGCGCTCCTCCAGTGTCGGTACCGCGCTCAACAGCGCCTTCGTGTACGGATGCCCGGGATCGAAGAAAAGACGCTCATTGTCGGCGATCTCGACCACCTCGCCGAGATACATCACGGCAACCCGGTTGCAGACGCGGCGGACCATTGCAAGGTCATGCGAAATGAAGACGTAGGTCAGGCCGTGCTGGGCCTGCAGTTTTTCGAACAGCGCCAGCAGGCGGAACTGCTCTGTCTGGTCAAGCGACGACAGCGTCTCGTCCATGATGAGCACCTTCGGCTCGAGCACCATGGCCCGGGCGACATTGACACGTTGACGCTGGCCGGCGCTGAGCCCAAGCGGCAACTCATCGTAGAGGTTCGCGGGAAGCTCGACCTCGGCCATTACCGCCAGAACGCGATCGCGTATCTCCTTCGCATTGCGCATGCCGTGCACACGCAGCGGATCCTCCAGGATCGCCCCGATCGATGTCCGCGGCGGCAGCGAGTTGAACGGATCCTGCAGCACGAGCTGAAAATCGCGCCGGAACTTCAGCAGCAACTTTCCCCTCAGTTTCGAGAGATCCTGGCCATCGCAGATGACGCTGCCGCTGTCCGGAAACTCCAGGCGGCTGAGAAGCCGCATCAGGGTGGACTTGCCGCAGCCGGACTCGCCGACCACGCCGAAATTCTCGCCCGGCATGACGTCGAATGTGACGTTGCGCACGGCGCGGACCTCGCTGTGGGCCGCGAACGTTCCCCGTTTGCGGACACGGTAGGTGCGGGTTGCGTCGCGTATGCTGATCGTTGGCCTGACCGCGTTCAGTGTACGTGGAACCGCGACTGCTTCGCTCGTCCAGATTTTCGGGATTTGGCTGATCAACTGCAGCGTATAGGGATGCTGCGGCGCGTCGATGAGCCGCTGCGGTGTGTTGCGCTCGACAATCCTGCCTTCGGACAGCACCAGGACCTGGTCGGCCGCCTCCTTGACCGTCGGCAGCGAAGAGGAAACGAACACCACCGCGGTGTCGAAACGCTCCGTCAACTCGCGCATCAGACGCAGGACCTGCGCTGCGACTGTCACGTCGAGCGGCTGGGTGACGTTGTCCGCAACGAGAAAAGCTGGATTGCTGATCAAAGCGTCGACGATCAGCGCGCGCTGCATCATGCCGCCGCTGAACTGGGAGGGGTACTCGTCGAAACGTAGTCGTGGCGAGGGAATGCGGACCGCTCCAAGAAGATCGATGACCCGCTTGCGGGCTTCCGAGGGATCGATGCCGGGCACTACGGCGCTCAGCTTCTCGACGATCTGGCGGCCGACCGGCAAAGTCGGATCCAGCGCTCCCAAGGGGTTGGCGCCGACATAGGCGATCTCCCTGCGCAGCAGGCGCATCTGCCCGCCGGCCAGGTCGAGGATGTTCTGCGACTTGTACTCGAGCGAGCCGGACGAGATGCGCAGCGGCGGGTCGATCCAGTTGACCAGGGCTCGCGCCAGAACGGTCTTGCCCGAACCGCTGGCCCCGATGATGCCGACGATTTCACGCGGGGCGAGATCGAAGCTCACATCGGTGAGGACCGGCCGGGCGCCCGCCCCCGTGCCCACTTCCACGCCGAGATTTTTGACCGACAGAACCGGGCTGCTGTTCACGACACGCCTCCGTAGATCCGGTTGCGGGCCCGCTCGAGCGAAGCGCCCATGAGATTGATGCTGGTCAGGGTAAGGCACAGGAACACCCCGGGCATAGTGGCGATCCACCACGCATTGAGCAGGTACTTCCTGCCATCGGCGATGATATTGCCGAAGGTCGGCGTCGGAGGCTGCACGCCGAGGCCGATAAAGCCGAGGATCGACTCGAAGATCATCATGCGCGCCACGTCGAGCACCGACACGAAGATGATCGGCGGCAGCACCAGCGGCGCGAGCAGCCAGACCATGATGCGAAAATCCGAAGCGCCGCTGAGCTGGGCGGCGCGCACATATTCGCTCTTGCGTTCGGTCATCACGACGCTGCGCGTGACGCGGGCATAGACCGGCCAGCTCGAAAGCCCGAGCACAAGGATGATGGCCGGGATCGTCGGCCGCGATACCCCCAGAACGGTGATTGCGAGGATGATCATCGGGATGGAGAGCTGCGCGTCGGTGATCCGCATGATCACCATGTCGATCCTGCCGCCATAGTAGCCGGCGAGCGAGCCAAGCGAGCAGCCGATGATCAGCATCACCACCACGGTGGACAGGCCGATCAGCAGGGAATAGCGCAAGCCCACCAGACTGCGCACGAGCATGTCGCGACCGATCTGGTCGGTGCCAAGCGGTGCCGCCCAGTTCCATTTGTCGCCGAGGAAGGGCGGCGACTGCAAACGGCCGGCGACGTTCATCTTGGTGGGGTCGATCCCGCTCAAGGCCGGGTAGAGCAGCGCCGCGAGACCCAGTATGGCGAAGATCACGAGGCCGACCCGGAACTCGTTCGACGCCAGCGCCGCCTTCCATATCCGCCGGGACAGGGAAGCGCCGCGCTGCGCTTCCGGCGCGGTTACCTTCAGGCTCAGATTTGTTTGCGCGAGGCTCATCAGTATTCCAGTCTCGGATCGATCAGCGTCGCGATCAGATCGACCGCGATGTTGATCAGGACAAAGATGGCGCTGGTGACGATCGCGATGCCCTGGATCAGCGGAAAGTCGCGCTGCAGCACAGCGTTGATGGTCAGAAGCCCCAGTCCGGGATAGTCGAAGATGAATTCGATGACGAGCACGCCGCCGAGCAGGCCGCTGATCTGGATGCCGAGAAGGTTTAGCAGCGGAACCGATGCATTGCGCAGCGCATGTGCGAAGATGATCCGACGCTGGCTGAGCCCGCGCACGCGGCCGACTGCAATGAACGGCATCATCATTGCCGAGGAAATCGAGCCGGTCAGCGTCCGGATCAGAACCGGCGAAAGTTCGACCGCCAGCACGATTGCCGGCAGGATGGTGTAGGCAAAGCCCTTGTAGCCGATCGCCGGCAGCCATCCGAGCTTCACGGAAAGCAGCAGCGCAAGCACGATGCCGAGCCAGAAACCCGGCAGGGATATGAAGATCGATGACACGTAAAAAGCGACCTTGTCCGGCCATCGCCCGGGGGACAATCCGGCCGGGATGCCGACCAGGAACGAAAAGAGCATCGCGAACACGATCGCCAGAAACGCGAGCTGCAGCGTCATCGGCAGGGTTTCGCCGATAAGGGTGAGCACATCGGCGCGCTCGCCGCGCGTGGCATCCCCGAAACTGGATCCGCCGGTCGAGGCGCCGCTGGCCGGCCGAACGAACGACTGGCCGAGGTCGCCCCTGACGACGCCGCTCATGTAGCGCCCGAATTGAACCAGCACCGGGTCGCGAAGCCCCATCTCCTTGGCGATCTGCTCGATCAGCGCCTCGGGCGCCATTCCGCCCGCCATCAACCGGACGGGATCGCCCGGAACGACGCGAAGCAGGGTGAAAATCAACAGCGTTACAAGAAAAATGATCAGCGCACCCTGGGCCAGGCGGCGGACAAGAAAGCTAATGATGAACATTCCATCTCCTGCGGCGGACGAAGCCCGAGGACTGGTTGCCGGCAGCCTAATTCGTGTGTTCCACCCGGCCGTCGACGACTGTCACGGCCCAGGTTGTTTCTCCCGGGCCGCGGCTGGCGCCAATCAGGCGAACGCCCCCTTCGACGCGTCCATCGAACCGTCCGGATAGATGAAAAGCCCGGTGAGAGACTTGTCCATCGCGTGGATCATGACGGAAGTGAACAGGGAGAACGACGGCACCTTCGCAGCAATCATCGGCATCGTCTCGGTCTGGAGGATCTGCTTGCGCTCCTCGAGTGACGCCGCGCTGCGCTCCTTGTCGAGTGAGGCGTCCAGTTCGGGATCGACAATGCCGGTGATGCGCTTGGATGAGGAATGGAAATGCGTACGCAGCACGAGGTCCGGCTCGGGCGATCCGGTCGACCAGCCGCAGTCGACCATATGGCCCGGACCGCCGCCGGGACGGTCATAGAGACGCTCGTTCCACGCCGCGATCTCCAGCACCGACAGTGTGACGGGGAACCCCTGCTCCTGCAGCATGGCAGTGATCACCTCGCCATACTCCTTGGTCTTGGGATAGAAACCGACCGAGGTGATGTATTCGAGCTCGGGCAGCCCTTGCCCCTTCGGGAAGCCTGCTTCGGCGAGCAGGGCCTGGCATTTCTCCGGGCTGTATTCGGGATAATTGGGTAGGTCGATATAGCCGAACTTCACCGGCGAGATATAATTCGCCGAGGCATGGCCGGCTTCGCCGAGGATTTCGAGCAGCATGGACCGGTCGATCGCGTGACAGGCCGCCATTCGCACGCGCGGATCGTCGAAGGGCGGCTTGGAACAGCGGAACCACAAATACTTGTTCTCGACCGAGACCACGCTGCTGATCGCCACCTTCTCGTTACCCTGCAGGGTCGCCACCTGCTCCGGTTCGAGCCGCTCCACGATGGACGCCTGGCCGTTCATCAGCGACAGCATGCGGGTGGTCGAATCGCCAACGAAATTGAAGCTGATGCCGGGGATGGTCGGCGCCCCGAGGAAGTAGTCCGAGTAGGCTTCCAACACCGTGTCGTTGCCTCGCTGCTCGACGAACTTGTAAGGCCCGGTGCCGTTCAAGCGCTGCGAAAGCGGCCCGCTCGGCCCGGCGGCGATGTCGGTTGCAGACAGCATCGGCAGGTAGGAGGCGAGGAAGATGAACAGGTGCGCCGGATAGCCGCCCTTCGATGTGTCGACGATCACCGTGTAGTCGTCCGGCGTCGTGATCGTCAGCGTCTCGGTCGGCCCCGGATACCATTGCGCCGGCCGGTCTGGCTGCGAGCCGTATTCGAAGGTCGCCTTGACGTCTTCGGCCTTGAATGGCTTTCCGTCGTGGAACTTCACCCCTTCACGCAGTTTGATCTCAAGCTTGGTCGGCTCAAGCAGCGTGATCTTTGTGGCGAGTTCGTAGATGACCTCGTCGGGTTTTTCGACGCGCATCGGCGTGCGCGTCAGGAACCCCATGACGAAACCCTCGATGTTCTTCTGCGACAGCGTCGTATGCGCGGTCGGATCCCAGTTGCCGGTGATGTTCTCGGCCGACAGGAAAACCAGTTGCTTGCCCGCCTGGGCAGCCGCGCCCGAGACAAGGAATTCCGGGTTGATCACCATAAGGCCGGCGCCCGCTCCGAACGCCGCCATACCTTTCATGAAATCGCGCCTGCTTGACTCGCTCATCTGTCGTTCCCCTTTTTCGTTATGTGGTTTTGTGGTTTTCCTTAGGTTATCCAAAACTCTCCGCTTGGCAACACAGATTCTTGCTGCATGCTGCGGATACTGCGCAAGGAGAGACGAACTCGCCCTATTTTGTTGATAATTTGGGCATATTGGCGCAAAAAAGTTCTGCTGGAGAAGGCGAGACGGCCCTCATTGCCCAGCAAAGAGGCACGAAATTGGGTTTTTGGAATCGTGTGGTTTCTTGCAAAACGTCGCAAAGCCAACCCAGAGCGAAATGTCTCACGGGAAGAAATCGGCAGTTCACCGCAAGATGCAGTTGCAAATTTTCGGATGTCGGCCGGAGCACGGCGCTGAAGGCATTGCAGCTTTATCAGCAGCACGCCTCAGCGAGGGAAAAGAACCTCGCCCATGCCCAGCACCGCGTTGTCGCCGCCGTATTTCTGCGGCGCGTTGCCCAGCAGCGGCCGTTTCAAAATACCCTCGGCGATCAGATGACGATCGATGACGGCGGCGAAAACGCTCTCCGGCGCGCCGCATTCGACGAAGCTCGGCGACAGGCTTTTCGGCGCGCGATCGAGGAGGATCGAACCGCGACGCATCAGGTAGCCGGGCATCTCGCCAGTGCCGCCGGCCACCACCAGCGTGCCGGCGATCATGCGGCTGCCGGCATTGTCGCCTGAGCCTTTCAGCACCGCGATCAGGCCGCGCCGCATGCGGTCGGCGGCAAAAGCGCCGGCTTTGCCCCTGACGATCACCACGCCGCCATTCATGCCGGCCAGTTCCCCGGCGAGCGGCGCCCCAAGGTGATCGCCGGCGTTGCCTGTTATTTCAAGCCTGCCGCCGCGCATGCCGGAGCCGGCGTGCGGGCCTGCATTGCCTTCGATCGTCAGCGTGCCGCCGCGCATGGCGCGCCCTGCCTGGGCGCCGGCATTGCCGACGACGCGAACCGAACCGCCCCGCATGGCTTCCGCCACGCGGTCGAGGCGCGTGCTGCCACCTTCGAAGACGATGTCCAGCAGATCGTTGCCAACGATGCGAAAAATATCGCCGACCTTCGATCCATGTTTCGACATGCCGATCTGGATTTTTTCGAAATCGCGCCTTTCGATCCCGGCAAGCCGCTCCGCCGTCAGCAGCGACAGATCAAGGCGCTCCGGCGGCTCGGCGACAAGGGTGAAGGTCAGCGCTTTCACGGCAGCATATCCTTCAGCGAATAGATGAACTTGCCGAGCTTGCCGCCGTAGTTGCCGGCGCTGATGCGAACCGCGCCTCGCTGCGGCCCAAGCTCGATGACGGCCTTGATGCCGGCCTTCATCGCCGCGGCAACGGCATCGTTGGTCTCGCCGTCGATGACGATTTCCAGGACGGCGTTGATGTCGGCGCCGAGCTCGCTCCTGACGACGCCGCGCAGTGTCGGCGCGTAGGCTTCGTTGGCCGAGGCTATCATGCCCTTGTATTTACCGCCGATCTTGGAACCCGAACGGGCGATGCCGCCCGGAAACGGCACGATCGCGCCGGGCACCAGGCCGATCGCGGCAACCGCGGCCTCGGCGGCAGCCAAGGCTTTGGCGCTGCTTTCAGCCATGACGAAGAAATTGCCGCCGCCGACGGCAGCCTTGGTCAGCCCGGTCGTCGCTTCGCACAGGAATTCGCCGTCCATGACCGGAACGCGCCAAAAATGCCTGCCGCCGATTTTCTTGGAGATCTGCCAGCCGTCGCCGAAATAACGCAGCGCCGAACCAAGCTTCAACGCGGCGCTGCCCTCCAGTCCAGCGAAGCAGGCCGAACCCGGCGAGGTCAAGACGCACTGGCCGACGCGATTGAGCAGTTGCTTCTGCAGCTCGTCTGTTCCCATCGCAAAAATCATCACCCGGCAGCCGGGCCGGCCATCCGGTGTCGCCGATGGCGGCAGTTCGACATCGATTGCCGCTTCGCAGCCGCAGCCGATCACCGAGGTGGCGAAGCCGGTCATCGTGATCGCCGCCTGACGCGCCCATTTCCGGTTCGGCGCGGTGATGATGATGGCGGTCGCGCGCATGCCGAACGCCTCGGCAAAGGTATCGTCGATCACGATGCCATTTACGCTCACGTTCGGCATGCAACCTCGCCGAATGGCTGTTCGCGCGCAATCGCCGAATCCGGGAAATTGAACCAGTCCAGCGACAGGCCGTAGCGCTGCTGGTGATAATCCTCCAGACGCCGCAGCATCGCCTTGTCCAACGACGGATTGAGCCTGAGCGCCTTGCCCCAGCGGTAATGGGTGATCTCCCCATCCTGCACGACGAGATCGCCATCCTTGAAGACATACGCCGCCTGCCCCAGCATTTTCGCGATATTTTGATCCCTGCGGTAGACGGCGATGTCGGCAGTCGCGCCGGCGCCCAGATGGCCTCGGTCCGTCAGCCCGAGCAGCCTGGCTGGAGCCGCGCGCGTCATGATGGCGATTTCCTCGAAATTGTATTCGCGGTCGATCGCCGCCAGGGTTGAGAGCGCCATGGCGGAAGGTGAAAGTCCGGCCATCATTTCGGTGCGCGCTTCCCGGCTCATCAGCAGCTCGAACAGAGCCGGGTAGACGGTAAAGGGCGCGCCGTTGGGGTGATCGGTGGTGAAGAAGACACGCCACGGATCGTCGATCAGCAGAAAAAGCTCGAGCCCGATCGCCCACTGCATCGTGCCATAGAAATCCTTGGAATAGCGGTACGGCACGATGCCGCCGCCATTGCCGTCGCCGTCATGAATGACGGATTTCTTCGGCTGCGCACTGCCACGCGCCGAAAACTGCCGCATGACGTCGGAGGAGACGGTGACGGTCTGGCCGAACATCACCTGGCCGATGTCGATGGTGACTTCCGGCGTCGCGTTGACCAGTTCGGCAAGACGCGCCGCAGCCGAGGAAAACCTGCGCTTGCCTTCCGTGCCATAGCCGTAGAACTGGAGATGGGCGAGGTGCAGCGGCAATCCTTCCGCCGCCGCGATCGTCGCGGCCGCCGTGTCCGCCGATCCGGGGCTGCCCAGATTGTTGCAATGGACATGCAGCGGATGCGGGACGCCAAGGCTGTCGACGGCCGCCTGCAGCGTCTTGACGATCTTGCGCGAGCTGACGCCGTAGGAAGGCACCACATCGTCCAGCGAGAAGGTGCGGACGTTTTCCTTGAAGGCGGCCGCCGCACCGGCATTGATCACCTTGACCCCAAGCGCCCGCGTCGAGGCGACCGTCCAGGCGACATAGTCCTCGATCATTTGCGAGGAGGCGTCGTCGCGGATCATCGACAGCAGGAAATCGTCGTTGCCGAGAATGGCGAGCGTCGCCTTGTCGATGATCGGGATGTCGGCCAGTTCGAGATGGGTGTGAAGTGCTGCTCCCGGCGACATCGCCGGCTCGACCACCGTTGTGAAACCCATCTTGGCGTAGAGGCAGCCGGTCTGGAAGGTCGACCAGCCGGCATTGGAGAGCGGCGTCGTCGCCGGTCGCGCCTGGTGCGCGGCATGCTGCTCGGGCAACAGCAGCCGTGCCGTATTCACGTTGCCGCCGCCGATGTGGGAATGGATGTCGATGGCGCCCGCCATGACGATGCAGCCGACAGCGTCGATGGTCCGCTCGGCAGCGCCCGCCGCCGGCGCCGCAACGATCTTGTCGTCGCGGATCCACAGGTCGCCCTTGCCGAGGCGGCCGTTGACCGGATCGATGATGTCGCCGCCGGCGATTTTCGTCAGCATGGCAACGCCGCCTCGGCGGAGACATGACTGGCAACCAGCCGGATAACAGTTGCAGCGGAGGGCAGTTCCGACGCCGCTCGCGCATCGACTGACCTCAGCGAACCGGTGCGGCTGGAATAGACCACCGCCTGATGATCGACGCCGGCTTCGCCGATGGCGATGGTGACTGCGGCGCCCGCGACCGGCTGCTGCGTTTTCGCCAGCGCGATCAGCGCCATGCGGTTCCTTTTCTTCTGCGGCTGGACAGTTGAGGACGAGATCCGCAGGTGCAGGTCGGCTTCGCCGGCAGCGAGCATCCGCGCGACATCGTAACGCCAGGGATCGAATTCCGGGAAGCCGCGCGCAAAGCCGGTGCGCAGTGGAAAACCGGTCATCCAGGTCGAGGCGAGCGCGCTTCCCCAGCCATTTTCGCTGGCCGGCAGATGCAGGCCGGATGCCCGCGATTTGCGGTTGAGATCGGTGACCAGTCCTTGCAGCATCTCCAGCGCCAGCCCTTCGGTCGCGTCGCCTGAAAACAGGAAGACGGGAAAATGCGCAGCCTCTAGGGCTTTGGCGAAATCGTCGAAATTCGATACCGGTTGCGATGCCTGGCGCCCCCTCCACTGCGCCCTCAGTGCCGCCAGCGTCGCGCCGAGGCTTGCCTCGCCGCAGGACAGCAGCGTCGCCGTCCGCCCGTTGCTCAATCGCGGCGCAGACGTTTCGTTCGACCCGACCAGAAAGATTTCGCGCTGATTTTTGGCCGAGAGATCGGGAACCGTCTCAGCAAGCTCGCCGACAAATTGATGATGGATCTGCGGGAGTTCGCCGACGATCACCACGACATCGGCGCGCCGGCGCGTCTCGCCAGGCGCCACGGTCATCGCGCCTTTGTCGGTAAAAAGCGCGACCTCCCGGAAAACTGCCGCGCCATCGGCATGATCGTATGCCGCGCCAACCCGCTCAGCCAGCGCAATCGCCGCCCTGGTGCCGTGTATATCCGTATCCAGGCTGAAAACCGGGCACCGGCTTGACCCCAACAGCGCGGCGGCATGTGCGGCCGCGCGCTCGACCAGCGTTTCCCGGTTGCCGATCCAAGCAACCGCCATTCACTACGCTACTTTCTGGTGCCGGCCCGATCCTAGACGAAACTGGATTGGCCGTGAACCCCGCCTGTCAGCAGATTAGCGAATGTTTTTCTTACGCCATCAACAAATTCCGACCGCGCTTAATCATATTTGATGTAAGCGAAGCGCTGATCGGTCGGCGGAGTGCCTTCCAGCGCGCCACCTTCCTTGGCCGGCTGCCACTGGACGACATCCTCGATCTTTTTGGCCAGTTCGAAGTCTTTGTCGGTGATGCCTTTGGCTGCATGGTTCATCAGGCGCACCTCGACCCAGGCATAGGAAGCCGTGATGTCGGGGTGGTGCCATGCCGCCTCGGCGAGATGGCCGACGGTGTTGATGACCATCAGTGTCGATTTCCAGCTGTGGGTCTTGTATTTGCGCCGGATCCAGCCGTTCTCGTAATACCATTTCGGCAGTTCCTTCTCGAGCCGGTCGGCAATCTCGGCTTCCGAATAGACTTTTTCTTTAGGCGTCTCGTTCATCTCGACCTCCGCGAATTGCCCGGTCCGTTCTCGCGCCGGGGCCAAAAGAAGATAAAACGAATGCACTCTCTGCGGCTTGCCCCTTCGACGAAAACAGCTATCATGGCGACGGGCACCTAAACTTCCATGATGCGTCTATGATGCACCCATCGGGGGGTAGATGTCGAATTCTGTCACCATACAAGTGCCCGCCCGCCTGCATCTTGGCTTCCTCGATCTCAACGGCGATACCGGGCGTCGCTTTGGCAGCGTCGGGCTGCCGCTGAGCGAACCCGAAACAACAGTCACCCTGTCACGGTCCAGCGAGACCATCGTCGAAGGCGCCGAGAGCCGGCGCGCCGGCGAACATCTGTCGACGCTCTGCAGCCATCTCGGCATTCGCGGTCAGCACCGTCTGGTGGTCGAACAGTCGATCCCGAGCCATGCCGGCTTGGGCTCCGGCACGCAGATCGCCCTTGCGGTCGCTGCGGCGCTGCGCACGCTCCACAAACTGCCTCTCGATATCGGCAGCGATGCGACCCTGCTCGATCGCGGCGGACGATCCGGCATCGGCATCGCCAGCTTCGAAAGCGGTGGCGTCATTATCGACGCCGGCAAGGACGACAGCGGCAGGCCGCCGCCCGTCGTGGCGCGACTGCCGTTCCCGGAAGAGTGGCGCGTCATCCTGATCCTCGACCATGGCGGGCATGGACTGCATGGCGATGCCGAGATCGCCGCATTTCGTTCGCTGCCGCCGTTCCCGGCATCCGGCAGCGGCGAGATCTGCCGGCGGGTGCTGATGGGCATCATGCCGGCTCTTGTCGAGCACGACCTGCCAGCCTTCGGCGCCGCCGTCACCGCGATCCAGATGCTGATCGGCACCCATTTCGCCCCGGCGCAAGGCGGCGTGTTCACCTCCAGGCGGGTCGAGAGCGTGGCCCACGCTCTCAACCAAGCAGGCGCGGTCGGCATCGGCCAGAGCTCGTGGGGGCCGACAGGGTTTGCCTTCGCCCCATCGCAAGACGCCGCAGCCAGCTTCGTCAGCGCGGTTCAGCAGACAGTTGAAGACGGCATCGAGATCAGGATCGTCAAGGGCAGGAATTCCGGCGCGAAGATCAGTTCGACCAGACTTGATCTCGTCGGCAGCTGACGGCCGGCAACGCGATCAGGTCCAAGAAGGAAGGCGAGAAATGGCCCGCAAACATATCCTGCACATGCTGACGCCGTTGAAGCATATGAGCCCGTTCGACGTGAACATGGCGCTCGATGCAGGCTTCGACGCCGTCGTCCCCTATGTCGATGTAAGCCTCGGCGAGGTGACGGGCCTCGTGCAGGACGCGATCTTTTCGCGCCCGCCCGATGCGGGCGTCGATACCGGCATTTTTATCGCCGGCAAGGATGCCTCGCTGGCGCTCGACATGTTCGACGCAGCGCGAAAGGCGATGGTGCCGCCTTTCCAGGTTTCTGTATTCGCCGATCCGGCCGGCTCGTTCACCACGGCCGCGGCGATGGTGGCCAAGGTCGAAAAAGCGCTGGAGAAGAAATTCGAGCGCGGGCTGAAAGACACGAGGATCGCTGTCTTCGGCGCCACCGGCGTCGTCGGCTTCTGCACTGCCGTGATCGCCGCCAGGGAAGGCGCCCGGGTCACGCTGGTCGGTCATGACGGCATCGAAAGGGTCAAGCAGATCGCGGCCGAGATCAAAAGCCGGTTCAACACCGCCGTCGATGCGGCCGACGGATCGAGCGACGCCCGCAAGACGAAGCTGGTCGAGGCGAGCGAGGTGATCCTGGCGTGCGCCAAGGCCGGCGTCCAGGTGGTCTCGAAAGCCCAGCTGAAAGGCGACGGCCTGCTCATCGCCGCCGACGTCAATGCGGTTCCACCGGCCGGCATCGAAGGCGTGGCCGTCAATGCCAATGGCGATCCGCTCGAAGCGTCAAATGCTGTCGGCATTGGTCCGCTCGCCATCGGCAACGTGAAATACAAGGTCGAATTCGGCCTCTTCAAAAGAATGATCGAATCCGAAAAAACCATCACGCTCGATTTCCAGGAAGCATTTTCCCTTGCACGCGAGACTGCCAAATAACGCCGGAACTCTGCTGATCGCGGCGATTTCAGGCCGGGCGCTGGCTGCCGCTGCGCGCCGCGCCTTCTATCGTCCGCTGGTCGCCGATTTCTTTTCCGATACCGACACGGTCGCGCTTGCCGAACGCGCGACGATGCTGCCGGGCGACCTGCAAGGCGGCATCGACGGCCTGCGCATCATCGAGACGCTTCGGCAACTGGCCGGAGACGACCAGCCCGTCGCCATCATCCTGGGTTCGGGCTTCGAGCGGATGACGGAGACCGTCGACGAGATCGCGCGCCATTTTCCGCTCGCCGGCAACAGCGGCGCCGCGATCCGCAGGATCAAGGACCCGCAATTGCTGGCCGCCGATTGCGCCGAACTCGGCATCCCGCATCCGCAATTCCGATGGGACCCGCCGCCCGATCCGGAGAACTGGGTGGTCAAGACCGCAGGCGGCGCCGGCGGCGCGCATATCAGACGGGCCGCTGGAGAAACCCCGATATTACAGTGTCAGGCTCCTAGCGGCCGCTATTTCCAGCGTTTCGTTGCCGGCCGCAGCATCTCGGCCCTGTTCGTCGGCGACGGCCAAAGCGCTGATATCGTCGGCTTCAGCCAACAATGGGCGTCGCCTGCCCCGGCAGCGCCCTATCGCTATGGCGGCGCCGTGCGGTTGAGGCGCTTCGATCGCAGCCAGGCGGCGATGATCCGCGGCTGGCTTTCAGGTCTGGCGCGCCGCGCCGGCCTGGTTGGGTTGTGCAGCGCCGATCTCATTCGCGGACCGGATGGCTACAAGCTCATCGAGATCAATCCGAGGCCCGGCGCCACGCTCGACATTTTCGACGATGCCGGCGCGCCGCTGATCGAAGCGCATCTGCGCGCCGCGGCAGGCAAGGCCTGCCGTCTGCCGCGCTTCGTCGATTCCATGGCGTCGATGGTGACCTACGCGGCGGCGCCGATCGCCCGCTTTCCATCGATTGCCTGGCCTGAATGGACTGCCGATCATCAGTCGCCCGGCACCCGTCTGATTGCTGGCGATCCGGTCTGCACCATCTTCGCGCGCGGTCCGAGCGCCGATCTGACCAGGCGGCTGATCAAGGGACAAGCCAGCCGGTTGCAACACCAATGGCAAGGAGACCGGACATGAAAGACGGTTCGGCATTCCTCAACGACAATGCGCAGCGCATCATCGACGGCATGATGGGTGACGCCGAACGACTGCGTATCGGCGTTTCCAGGGGGCCATTGGGCGAGTGCCTGATCGATGCCGGCGCCAAGGCCGCCGGCGGCGTCGAGGCCGGGCTGCGTATGGCGGAAGCCGCGATGGGCGGCCTCGGCAGCATTTCGGTGTGCATGGACCGTGGCTCGCCAAAATGGCCGTTCACCATCGAAGTGCGGTCGTCGCAGCCGGTGCTTGCCTGCCTGGGCAGCCAGTATGCGGGCTGGAACCTGTCGAGCCAGGGCTATTTCGCCATGGGATCGGGACCTGCGCGGGCGCTCGCCCGCGTCGAACCGCTGTTCGAAACACTCTCCTATCGCGACACTGCATCATCCGCCGTGCTGATCCTGGAGACCGCCGAGCCACCGCCCCAGGCGATCGTCGAGAAGGTCGGCAGGGCCACCGGATTGCCAGCCGAAAAGCTCACCTTCCTCTATGCGCCGACACAAAGCCTTGCGGGCGGCGTGCAGATCGTCGCGCGCGCGCTCGAGGTCGCCCTGCACAAGACCAACGATCTCAAATTTCCGCTGGAGAACGTTGTCGACGGCATCGGCACGGCGCCCATCCCCGCTCCGCATCCGGATTTCCTGACCGCCATGGGCAGGACCAACGACGCCATCATCTATGGCGGCAGCGTCCAGCTCTTCGTAAAAGGCTCGGCGAAAGACGCCAGCGAACTCGCGGAGCGATTGCCGAGCCGCGCCTCCCGCGACCACGGCCACCCCTTCGCCGAAGTCTTCAAGCGGTTCAAGGGAGATTTCTATGCCATCGATCCGCTGCTGTTCAGCCCGGCTGAAGTGATCGTCACGGCGATCGAGACCGGCGATACGTTTCGCGCCGGCGAGCGTGATCTGCAGATGCTCGAACGGAGCCTCGGCTAGACCATGGCGCTGCAATGGATTGGTCTGTCATCCGCCTGCCGGGGCATTCGTTCCGGCTTTCGATATACCGGTATCCAAGGCGTGACATGATCCCCCGCATCCTGATCGTCAGCGACGTCTCGGACGCCCGCTCCAAGGGCCTGGCGGCAAGGCTGGACCGTCGCGGCGCCGCGGTCGCAACCGTGCCGCTGGCGGCGATCGCGTTCGACACCGGCAGCCCGAGCGGACTGTCGATCCCCGGCTTCGACGGTGCGCTGCCCGACGCCGTGCTTGTCCGTTCGATCGCCGCCGGATCGTTCGAAGCGGTCACCCGGCGCCTCGGCGTGCTGCACGCATTCGCCAAGCTTTCCATCCCGGTGTGGAACTCCGCGCAGGCGATCGAACGCTGCGTCGACAAGTCGATGACGACCTTCCTGCTGAAAAATGCCGGCCTGCCGACACCGCCGACATTTGCGGTCGAGGGCCTTGCCATGGCCGAAGCGGTCGCCAGACGCGAACTGCCGTTCACGCCACTGGTGCTAAAACCGCTTTTCGGCGCCCAGGGCCGCGGCATCCGGCTGATCGAAACACTGTCCGACCTCCCCGCCGAGGACGAGGTGGACGGCGTCTACTATCTCCAGCATTACGTGCCGCGCCCCGGCCCTCCTTACCGCGATTTTCGCGTTTTCGTCTGCGCAGGCGAGGTTTTGGCGATGATGAGCCGTCGTGGCGACGACTGGATCACCAACGTCAATCGCGGGGCGGTGCCAGAGCTGGTTTCAGGGCAGCTTTCCGGGCATGGCGAAACCGAACTGGCGGCGCTGGCACGGGCCGCCGCCGCCGCCATCGGCGCGGATTTCGCCGGCGTCGATATCGTGCCGTCGGCCGACGGCAAGCTGTTCGTGCTGGAGGTCAACAGCATGCCCGCCTGGTCCGGGCTGCAATCGGTCGTCGCAGTCAACATCGCCGATGCGATTGCCGACGCGCTGCTGAAATTCCTGGCTGATCGCCCAGAGGGGGCGGCGGCAGCGCGACCCTACCGCCTCACCGCGCCGGCGAATTCGTGACCGACGGCATGGCGCTTTCGCGAGAACGCCTCCGGGCTGCCTACAAGGACGCCTGCCGGATGGAGATCGAGGCGCTGAAACCGGGCAACGTCCATCTGTTCGCCGACGGGCACGGCATGTCCGCTGCCCAGTTCATGACGAGTGCGGAGGTCTCGTCCGGACCGCTGACCGACCCGCGCCTGTCGGTCGGACAGCGCATGCTGGAAGCGGTCCGCGCGACACGCCTGGCGGTCGCGACCAATACCAATCTCGGTATCATCCTTCTGGCAGGACCCCTGCTATGCGCCGCCGAAATGACGGGCGCCCAACTGCACGACAATCGACTGCCCGACAATCGACTGCCTGACAATCTCGACGCGGTGCTGCGCGCGATGAGCATGGACGATACTAGGGCGGTGTTCGAAGCGATCGTCGCCGCCGCGCCGGGCGGCCTCGGAGAGGCGGCGAACGATGTGCGGCAGGAGCCAAAAGTTCATCTGCTCGACGCCATGCGGGAGGCGGCCGACCGCGACATGATCGCCCGCCAGTATGTTACCGGTTTCGGCGACGTGTTCGGCGCCGGGCTTGCGGCTCTGCAGGCCGCGTTGGCACGCGGCGAAGGCGGCATGTGGCCGACGGTGTTCGCCTATATGGCGTTTCTCGCCGGCTTCCCCGACAGTCATGTGGTGCGCAACCATGGCGCTGAAGTCGCAAATCAGGCGCGGCAAGAAGCCCTTGCCGTTGAAGCGGCACTGCATGGCAATGACGACGAGACGTCGCGCATTCGTCTGCTCATGGAGCTCGACCGCCGGCTGAAAGCGAACAACGTCAACCCCGGCACCTCGGCCGACCTGACCGTGGCTACTCTTTTAGTCCACACCCTTGGCGTTCAGCTTGCATAATCGCAACGTTGGTGGTTGACTTTCAGGAGCGGAAGCTGGGCTTCCGCGGCTATCCAGCCAACCGGTCCGGATCTCCGGGCGCTGCCAACAAGGATAGCTGTCCATCGAGCGCTCGCTCGGTTTGCGGCGTCTTTGGACACCATAACTGTGTCTTGGAGGAGAATTGGCATGGCAAAGATCTCGAAAGTAATGGTCGGTGAATCGCTGGTAGGAGACGGCAACGAAGTGGCGCATGTCGACCTGCTCATCGGCCCACGGGGGAGCGCGGTCGAAACAGCATTTTGCAACGCGCTGACCAACAACAAGGACGGTTTTACCTCCCTTTTGGCGGTGATCGCGCCCAATCTTCAGTGCAAGCCCAACACCGTGATGTTCAACAAGGTCACGATCAAGGGCGCCAAGCAGGCGGTGCAGATGTTCGGCCCGGCCCAGCATGCGGTTGCAAAGGCCGTGCAGGACAGCGTCGCCGAGGGGATCATTCCTGCCAACGAGGCGGACGATCTGTTCATCTGCGTCGGCGTTTTCATCCATTGGGACGCGGCGGACGACGCCAAGATCCAGAAGTACAATTACGAGGCGACGAAGGAAGCCATCCAGCGCGCGGTCGCGGGAACGCCGACGGCCGCCGAAGCCACGGATAAGCGGGACCAAGTGAAACATCCGTTCGCGGCTTAGACAAGAGACAGCCCCGCACAGGCAAAACCCTCCGCGGAGCCGGATGGTCTGTTGCGCCGCCTGAAAAAGCTTCTGGGCCTTTAGAGCACCGGACAAAGAGCCTGCCCTCGGGCCTGACCGAGGGTGGGATTGGTTTTGGGAATCCGATGCTCCAGCAAAGAGATAGAGCGGCGAGACCATCGACTTGACGGCCCGCCGCTCTACTAGGCCCTGTTTCCGCGGCCGAAGTTCGAGGCCACACGACTATCAGGTGCCCAGCGTTTGTCAGGTGACAAGCGTTGCGAGGTGCCCCGGCGTGAGCGTGCCGTCATGCAGCGAGGTCGCAACCAGCGCCGCGGCGATACCGAGTGACGAAAGGGCGCGAATGTCAGCCGCGTTGCGCACCCCGCCGGCCGCGATGACGGAGCGGCTTCCAGCCTTCGCCTTGATCGCTTCGAGCCGCGTGAAATCGGGACCGGAGGCGGAGCCGACCTTGGCCAATGTCATGACGATCACCTTTTGCGGCCAAAGCTCCGGCTCGTCGAGAAATGATGCCGGACCGCGAAACCCATCGTCGAAGAAATCCAGCGACAGGATAAGCTCCGGATGATCGCAAAAACGCCGCAGCAGCGCGTCGTCCTGCTGCGATTCGGAACCCAGCACCGGGCAAAGCCAGGGTTCGGCAAGTGCTGCCGAAAGTGTTTTCTCGTCGGCGAAGCCGGCATCGACCCAAAGCTCCGGCGGCTCCACCATCGCCTTCAGCCGGGCAAGCGCGCCGCTGTTTGGCGTTCCGCCTTCGATGGCATCAAGATCGGCGATATAGAAGGCCGGAAAAGGATAAAGCCGGCGCAGCCCTCCGGCGACCGCGACGGCATCGGAACTTTGGCTGAGCGGCGTGACGATCGGCCTGTAGCGATCGCGTTTTCCTTGCTGGGCGCGCACCACCTCGCCGCCTTTCAGGTCGAGAACCGGAATGATACGCAACGCTCTTTTTCTCGCTGGCCAACTGCCCCTGACCAACTGTGATGAAAGCTTGAAGTGTGGAAAAAAGAAAGAGCATCGTTGCCGGCTTCGATATTGGCGGCGCCCATCTGAAGGTGACGCGTGCGCAAGACGGCCGCATCGTCGAGGCGGTAACGATCGCCACGCCGCTTTGGCTGGGGCTCCAAACCCTGACCTTGGCATTCGAGGAAACGGCCCCGATCTATGCCGGCGCCGACCTCAACGCATTCACCATGACCGGCGAACTGGCGGACGTTTTTCCGTCCGGCGACGCGGGCGCCGCGGCTCTGCTGGATGAGATTTCAGCGCGGGTCCCAGGCGAAAACTTGATCTATGCCGGACCGTCCGGCTTTGTCGGGGTCGAGCAGGCAGCGCGGCTGAGCAGCGATGTCGCCTCCGCCAACTGGCACGCGACAGCGTCGTTGGTGGCAAAGCTCGCCGGCGATGCCCTGTTCGTCGACATGGGCTCGACCACCACCGACATCATCGCCATCAAAAATGGCGCCGTCGCCAATGACGGCTACACCGATGCCGGACGGCTGCTGAGCGGCGAACTGGTCTATACCGGCTTCACCAGGACGTTCCTGTTCGGTGTCGCCTCGTCGGCCCCCGTCCGCGGCCGGCTGACACCGCTGATGAACGAGTATTTCGCCTCGATCGCCGATGCGCACCGGATCCTGGGTGTGCTCGACGAGAACGACGACAGGCACGCTTCCGCCGACGGCAAGGAAAAGACGATCGACGGCTCGATCGCGCGGCTGGCGCGCATGATCGGCCGCGACGCCACCGAGCTGCCCCTGCCGGAATGGCAGGAAATCGCACGCTGGTTCAGCGAGCAGCAATTGCGCAAGATCCACGACGCAGCGGCCCTGGTTGCCGGGTCCATGGAGCCGGATCGGCCGATCGTTGGCGCCGGGACCGGCCGCTGGCAGATCAGGCGGCTGGCCGAACGCATGCAACGCCGCTTCGTCGATTTCGCCGAGATCGCCCCCGCAGATGACGCCGTCCGCAGCGAAGCCAGCAGCGTCGCACCTGCATCAGCGGTGGCGCTGCTGGCGGGATCTCAAGTGTAGGTGCTATATCATGGCCATCCGATCAATCGGATCGATGAGGTACCGCCCTGGAATTGGCCCGGCTTGAAAGATCTCAACCCGTACCAGCGCGTCCAAAACCGGACCGCGCGCAAGGTCGCAACAGGGTGGAAACTTGCCGTATGCGCGCCTGTCGGAACGACGTGATTGCGGCAAGGAGCGGACGTTGCCCCGCCTATGCGGCTTGCTCACTCTAGCGTCGGGGCGGTCCGCAGACCGTTGAATCGAAATCGCTACGAAGCCCACGGGCAGACCTTAGCCTCCTGCGCTGAGCATTTCGATGATTGTTAAATCCAAAGAATCACCACAGGACGGTGGCCGTCGAGCGAGTTTTCAGCAGCCCATTTCCGCAGCCTATTAATGTGCAACTTGGGAAGCTGCCGACATCAATTCCTCGGGATTCAGCGCTCTGAAGGTGTTGAGGCCATCCTCCAGAACTTCAGTAAAGTTCCAGCGTACGATGCCCGCCCGGTCGATTAGGAACTGACCGACAAGCTGCGCCTGACTGGAAGCCATCGCCTGCCGATCGACTTCCGTAATCTCATATCCTTCCTTCTTGTTAAGAAATTCATTCATTGCCATGACGTCCATAGGCTCGGGCAACTCGCCCGGGAGATGGAACGGTATCGCCATGACCGTGTCCATCCCGACCTCGCGCAAGCCGAAAGCACGGTGCGAGGCTCGCTCCGGGTCGGATGCGGCGAGAAGATCGGGTGCCGGGTGGTAACGGAAATAGAGCCGCGCCCGCTCGACCGGCGTATTGACCACCGCCAGGCATTCGACTCCTTTATCACGCAGGGCCGGCTTGAGTTGCGCCATCGCCGCGACATGGCGCCGGCAGAACGGACAGTGCAGGCCTCGGAACAAACCGATCAACAACGGGCTACGGCCTCGAAAATCATCGAGCGCGATCTTGCCTTCGCGTGAGATCGCATCGAGCACAACATTCGGTGCCCGGTCGCCCGGCTGCAGCGGGCGGTCAACACTACTCGTGGACATGGACAACCTCCTCGCCCCGGGTCAGTCAGGGAAAGCAGCACACCCAGCGTTTCGGAGGCGATCAAGTGCTGGGGCGAAAGCTTCCTGTGCCAAGGCAATAGGTTTCGACCTCTGCCATATTGCTGAGGTCGAGATTACGCGCGTTGCAGGCCCATCATAACACGAAAAAGCATCTGCAGGTGCCGCCAAATGTGGTGAATTACCCTACGCGAGCGCACTCCGCCGTTTGAGATCACCGCCACCGTGTATCATGCTAAAACACGTCAGCCCGGACGCTTACCCAGGTTCAGCATATCCGGTTCAGCCACGCACCTCGTCGCCGTGGGACTCCTGGACCGACAGGTGATCGCCGACACGCTGCATCAGCCAGCCCCAGGCTTCTTTTTCGCCCTCGCCCGCGGTCTTTTCGATGGCAATCGAAAGGTAGGCGATTTCCGCCTCGATCTTGTCGCGCGGCAGCATGCCGAGCCGGCTGACCAGGATGGCCAGTTCCAGCACCGCGGCCTTGGCGCGATTGAAGCCGGTGAATGGCGCATGCGTTTCCTCCCGCACCACGCGGCAGAAATGGCGAGGCCGCATGGCATCGTCGTCGACACTTTCGACTTCGAGGACCGAATGCGCGAGCGCCGCTGCGAGCCGCGGCACCGGACACCCGTTTACCGCAACGGTCGGCCAATGCTTGCGGCCAGTCAGGCAGCCGGCAAAGATGCGCACGTCATCGGTGTAATTGGCAATGGCGAACGGCACTTCGGCGAGATTGTCGAGCGTGATCGACGGCCGGAACGGCGCGATGACCCAGCCGTCCTTCTCGGCGATGATGCCGATCGGTGCGATGTGGACGTCGCCGGCTTGGTTGACGGTGGTGATAATCGATTCGCGAATGTAGGGCATGGTTTAGCGCTCTTTCTTCGCGCGAAGCGTGTGGCCCGCTTCCGCAAGACGGCTGCGGTCGGTTTCGGGAGCCGGCGCGGCAACGCCCCATGCGAGCGGCTCGTCCTGCACATAGCGCTTGCCGAGGCGCCACGCGATCTCGGCCTTCATCAGTTCCGCGCCGAGATAGAACGCGTGCGCGCCATCCGCCTCAACGCCAAGCCCGGCAAAGAGTTCGAACGCATCCGTGGCAACCGCATGCCCCTTGCCGTTGAAAACATGAATGCCGTCCTCGGCGGTCATGATGCGGAAGTTGGTGTCGCGCACCTCGGCCGCCAGTGCTTCGATATCCCCGGTCGAGGCGGTGAACGGCTTGCGGTCGTGGACCTGCAGCAGCCCTGGATGGTAACTGCGCGGCAGCGCACCGTCGTTCTTCGCGGCAAACAGGATGCGGCGGGCAACGTCGTGCTCCTCTATCGTTCGCAGCGTATGCGGGCTGACATGCACGGCAAGCACGTTTCGGATCTGAAGTTCCGAGCAGAGCCCGGCCAGAACCGCGGTAACGCCGGAACTGTCGGCGTCGGTCAATTCGGTGAGATTGCCGGTGCCCATCAGCAGTTCGACCTCGGGCCAGCGCCGCCGCACCTCGATGAAGCGCGCAAGTGACGCCGCAAAGCCGAAATGGATCGGGTCGAGCACCGGATCGGCGAGGAAGGCGACGCCGGCCTTTTGCGCCGCTTCGATGGCTCGGCCGAGCGAATCCAGGTCGCCGGGGGTGGCCGGGATCAGCACTGGCACAGCCTTGCAATCGAAGGCCAAGGGCAGCGTGTTCTCATCGAGGCTGAGAAGATAGTCCGCACCGGCGCGCGCGCCGATCGACAGTTCATCGGTGCTGGCCGAATCGACGCTGACCAGAAATTCCTGTGCCTTCAGCTCGCGCACCGCCTCTTCCAGCAATGGGAACGGCGTTTCCGGCAGGCAGCCGAGATCGATGACGTCGGCGCCCGCCGCGGTCAGCGTCCGTGCCCTCGCCACCAGCGCCTCGACCGACAGCATCGGCGCATCGACGATTTCGGCGAAGATGCGCATGTCGTGACGCGAAAGGTCGGGTGGCTCGCCCGCCCGGCCGAGAAAGGCCGGCAGATCGGCGATCTCGTCGGGCCCGCGTATGAAGGGCACGCCGAAACGCTTCGACAGATGCTCGATGTCGCCGCGATAGCGGCCGGGCAGGATGACGCGGTCGGTGCCGTCGGCCAGGCTGAGCCGCCGCTTGATGATGTCTTCGCTCATCAGCGCCGCGACCTTGACGCCGATGTCGATGATCTCCCAGGCAAATTCGGTTTCGCCCAGTCCGGCAAGCAGCCTTTCCAGCCGGACTTTTGCCAGATGGCCGGTAAGAAAGACCAGCCGCTCAGCCATGGCGTGCGAGTTCGGCGTGGCGCCGCCTGACCGAGGCTTCGAGATCGGCAAGCGACTCGACCACCAGGGTTCGCTCAAAACTCTTCAGCTGGTTGGTATTCTCCAGGTCGATCCTGCGCGGATAGACCTTGACCAGCCCATGCGGCGCCATGGTTTCGAGTTCCGGCGCGGTGTCGCAGGCAAAGACGATGGCCGGCACCCGGCATTTTCCGGCCTGGGCAAAGACGTTGGTGGCGAGCGTGTCGGAGATGCCGTGCACGCATTTGGCGACGGTGTTGGAGCTGGCCGGCGCCACCACCACCGTATGATAGACACCGTGATAGAATTCGCCGACCGGGATCGCGCTCGCCGTCTTGTCGTGCAGCACGCGCGTCGTCTCCGGGAAATCGAGCTTGAGCTTGTACATGCGCAGCACCTCGTTGGCGGCTTTCGACACGAAGACATCGCAATGCTCGATCTGGTGGATGAGTGCAAAACTCTCCGTAAAAAAATGACCGGAACCGGTCAAAACCCATGCCCAGCGCGGCGTATGCAGCGTCGCCATCGCCTACCCTGCTTTTCTTGCCGACCGGATCGGAGCCGCGATCGCAATGCCGGGCAGATTGCCCGCCGCGAGCAGCGCCCCGGCCGCCGCGGCATCGTTCGGTCCGGCGAGATGGACATCGACACCGTCGGGCAGCATGGCGGCGAAGCCGGCGTCGACGATGCCTCTGACGGCCAGGCTGTCGATCGTGTCGCTGCTGACGAAGGCGCCGGTCTGCTTGATCAAAAGCAGCGCATTTGCGCCGAGCTTGGCGGCAAGCCAGGCGGCAAGCGAATCGGAGGTAACGTCCCAGGACGCCGGAATGTCCGGCGCCGGCAGCGCCAATGACGACGGCAGCCACACCGGGACCTTCCCCGCGTCCAGCGCCCGCCGCATTTCTTCCAGCGACCGTGCCGGCGCCAGCCTTTCGTCACGGTCGAGGATGATTTGGGCGAACTGCTCCATGGCGAGGATCGCCATGGCGTGGGCGGCGGTGTCGGAAAAATCCATGTAAATCTGCGTCTCGCGCACCTGGTCGGCAAAGCGGCCGCCGCCGGGCACGATGACGATCGGCAGCTTGGAGCCCGCCAGCGCCGCGATCCAGCTTTCCAGTTCCGCCGCATGGACCGTGCTGCCGCCAAGCTTGACGACGGACGGCTTGACGGCGGCGCGCCTGACGGCTTCGGGCCTTTCCGTTCGCGGCTGGGAAACAGCGCCTTGGTCTTTTCGGCCGGCAGGGCCGGTGGCGACGCCGCGGCCAGCCGATTGGCGCTTGCGTTCGATCTCGACGCCGACGCCGCCCGGGCCGAGCTCGAGTTTTTCCACCCTTACCGTGACCCGCACGACACGCGGGTTCTCCAGGATGTAGGTCGCCACCTGCTCGGCCAGGGCCTCGCTAAGCTGGATGTGGCCGCGCGCGACGATGGTGCGAATGCCGTCCATGATGATGTCGTAGGAGAACACATGGCGCATGTCTTCGGGATGGTCGGTGACTTGCAGCACGTCGGCGGTCACGTCGAAACGCACTTTTTGGGTATGGCCGTGCTCAAAACTGTAGGCGCCGATCTGGACCGGCAGGACAAAGTCCCGCACGAAAATCTTGTCGGTGCCCAGTGTCGGGTCGGTGCCCGGCGAATAGCCCCTCGCCGCCAGCAGGCGGTAGTCGACGCTTGACGCGCCGCCGGCCCGGGATGCTTCCGGGATCAGCTCGCGGATCTGTGAAACCGCCTCGGCGCTGATCGAGCCTACGCGGCCGGAATGGCCGCACAGCGCCCCGCGAAAGCCGAGAAAATCGGGAGCGAAGGGCAGCAGGCGCGGAATATCAGGGGCTTCCAGCGATCCGCTCAGCCCAACCATGAGGCCGAGCGATTTCGCTCGATCGATGAACCCCGGGATACGCTCGGGCGGCAGATGGTCGAGCAGCCGCCCGTTTGCCTTGTTCGCCGTGTCGACCATAGCGCCGTGGAAGCGATGTTTGGCAAACATCGGCAGAAGCTCGAAATCCGGCGCCAGGTCGGCGAAAAGCACGGCGATCAGTTTCGTTCCCGCGGCAAGCGGCGCGAGCGCTGCCGCGCAAGCCGCGACATTTGCCGACGGAAAAAAGCCTATCTTGACGTAATCGACGCCGGTTGCGGCGATCTCTTCGGCCTTGGCGCGGATCGTCTCCGGCTCCATCGGCAGGTCGCCGCAGACCGCGCTGACCGGCGTCCGGCCGGCGATCAGTGAAATCGTCCGGCGGATGGTCTGCGTGGACACCGCGCCCAGCGCTCCCGCCTTCGGATCCTTCAGGTCGACGATGTCGGCACCGCCTGAAAGCGCGATCTCCGCCTCGTCGGCGCCGGTGACGCTGGCCAGCATTCTGGTCATTGACGGACTTTCTCCGGCATGAGGAAAAGGACGTTCTTGGGCCCGAATACCGAAATCCGCTCGGTCGCCGTTCGGGCGAGCAGGCATGGCACTAAAGCAGACGTGAGAGGTCCACTTTCAGGGTTTGATAAAAATTGCCGGTCAGCTAAGCTCATCACGGGCACCTTGACTTCGCGCCGCTCCGACAACAATCGGACTTTAGCGCAAGAACGGGTAATTTTATCGATGACGAGCGCGGTGCCGGGCACTCTGGCGGCCTTTTTGTGCTTTTTTTCCCTGACCGTCAACGTTCCGGGCGCGCTCGCCCAGGAAGCGACAGGCAAGCAGCCGACTGCAACGGCCAAGCCGGAAAAAAAGCTGACCGAGATCAAGATAGGCTATTTGCGCGCCTATGCGCCGCAGCTGGCCTTGTCGGTGCTCGACGTCCCGCCGCGCGATGAAGGGGTTGCCGGCGGCAATGTGGCGATTGCCGACAACAACACGACCGGCAGCTTCCTCGGCCAGAAATTCAGCCTCGACGTGACCGAGGTGAAGCCGGATGCCGATGTCGTCCCGGCCTTCCAGGAGATGATCGCCAAAGGCAACCGCTTTGTGGTCGCGGATCTCTCGGCCAGGCAATTGCTGTCGATCGCCGATCTTGCCCGCGACAACGGTGTTTTGATCTTCAATGCCGGCGCCACCGACGATAGTCTTCGCGAGGAGGAATGCCGCGCCAGCATCTTCCACACTATCCCGACGCGCAGCATGCTGGCCGACGGGCTGGCGCAATATCTCATCTGGAAGCAATGGCGGCGTTGGGTGCTGATCTACGGTTCGCACGAGCGCGACCAGCTTTTTGCCGAGGCGCTGCGCCGGGCGGCGACGCGCTTCGGCGGCGAGATCGTCGGCGAAAAGCTGTTCGAGGATACCGGCACGGCACGACGGACCGATTCCGGCATCGTCCAGATCCAGCGGCAGATGCCTGTCTTCACCCAGGACCTGCCGGAGCACGATGTGCTGCTGGTCGCCGACGAAAGCGAGGTGTTCGGTACCTACGTTCCGTTCCGCACCTGGATTCCGCGGCCGGTCGCCGGCACCGCCGGCCTCACCCCGTTGGCCTGGCATCCGGCCAGCGAGCAATGGGGCGGCACCCAGATCCAGAACCGCTTCGCCAAGGCAAGCGGCCGCCGCATGGTGTCGAAGGACATGGCGGCGTGGACCGCGGTGCGCATCCTCGGCGAGGCGGCGACCCGCACGCAGGGCGCCGACCCGCGCAAGATGGCCGATTTCATCCGCTCCGACGATTTTTCGATCGCCGCCTTCAAGGGGCAGAAACTGACCTTCCGCAAGTGGAACCAGCAGTTGCGGCAGCCGATCTTCCTCGGCGACACCAGGTCGGTCGTCTCGACATCGCCGCAGGAGGGATTTTTGCACCAGCTGTCCGAGCTCGATACGCTCGGGGTCGACGAGCCGGAAACAAAATGCGTGCTTAAGTAGAAAGATTGGGAGGAATTTTAGTGCAGAGACGAGCTTGCGTACTCGCCATAGTTGCGACCGGCTTCATGGCCGGTCCGGCTTCGGCCTACATGGCCTATGTCTCCAACGAGAAAGACAACACGATGTCCGTCGTCGACACCGCGACGATGCAGGTGGTGAAGACGGTCAATGTCGGGCAACGTCCGCGCGGCATCACCATCTCGCATGACGGCAAGCACATTTATCTCTGCGCCAGCGACGACGATTCGATCGAGGTCATCGACACGGCAACCCTGGAGATCGTCGACACCTTGCCTTCCGGACCCGACCCGGAACTGTTCGTGCTGTCGCCTGACGGCAAGACGCTCTATGTCGCCAATGAGGACGACAATCTCGTCACCGTCATCGACCTCGAGGGCAAGAAGGTGCTGTCTGAGATTCCGGTCGGCGTCGAACCGGAAGGCATGGGCGTCAGCCCGGACGGAAAGACCATGGTCAATACGTCGGAAACGACAAACATGGCGCATTTCATCGATACGACGACCCACGAGATCACCGACAACGTGCTGGTGGATACGCGTCCGCGCTTCGTCGAGTTCACGCCCGACGGCAAGCAGGCCTGGGTGAGTGCCGAGATCGGTGGCACGGTTTCGGTGATCGACAATCAAACACGCGAAGTCGTCCAGAAGATCACCTTCGAGGTTGCCGGCCTGAGGCCCGAATCCATCCAGCCGGTCGGTGTGCGCATCACCGCCGACGGCAAGAAAGCCTATGTGGCGCTCGGACCGGCCAACCGCGTCGCGGTGATCAACACGCAGACATACGAGGTCGAGAAATACGTGCTGGTCGGCCAACGCGTCTGGCAGCTCGCTTTCACCCCGGACCAGAAGACCATCATCTCGACCAACGGCGTGTCGAACGACATCACTTTCATCGACGTGGCGACCGACGAGCCGGTGCAGTCGGTGACCGTCGGCGCGCTGCCGTGGGGCGTCGTCGTCTCGCCCAAGTGACTCGCGCCAAATGCACCATTGATTAAACCAGGTGAATCAAACCGACAGAAAAACAGCAGAAGGGCAGGAAATCATGCGGGAATTTCGGGTACTCGTTCTCGCTGCACTGGTGGGCATGGCACTCACGCAGGGCCAGGTCTGGGCGCAGGACGATGACGCCGACGCAGCCGCGGGCGAGGCCGCCAGCACGGAGGCCAGTCCGCAGGCCGAGAAGACGACCCGGGCCAGCAAGGACGTGCCGGAACTTATCCTCGGCAGCAAGCAAGACCAGTTCACCGCCAACCAGAAGGATTTTGAGCTGATCGCCGGCCAGGGCTATCGCTGGAAGATCACCGCGGCGGGCGGGCTGGAGTACAAATTCCACACCGACCTGTTCCGCAATGTGTGGAACAACCAGATCGTCATCAACGATCTCGAGGTGCACATGAACGGCGCACCCGCATGGCTCGAATTCGACGCCGACGGCACCATCCAGGTACAGTTCACCACCGTGAGGCCCGGCATCTACACATGGTCAGTGCCCGACCTCGCCGACAAGGGCATGAAGGGCACGATCACGATCAAGTAAGGTCACTTGAAAGCAGGACCCTGCGCGATCGCGCCTCGAGGGCTAGACTTGGGCTAGACTATTGTCGACGACAAGGGAGTCAGACGGCGTGCAGCATGTGAGGACAAGCGAACCGGGAGATCAGGTGGCGGCGCTCGACGTCGCCGCCGTCAGCCATTCCTATGGTCCGAAGCCGGCGCTCAACGACGTCTCGTTCTCGATCGCGCCGGCGACGTTCACCGTTCTTCTCGGTCTCAACGGCGCCGGCAAGACGACCCTGTTCTCGCTGATCAGCCACCTCTACGACACGCGCCGCGGATCGATCCGCATCTTCGGCCATGACGTCAGCCGCGCCTCGGGCGAAGCGCTGAGGCGTGTCGGCATCGTGTTCCAGGCGCGCACGCTCGACCTCGATCTCAGCGTCCACCAGAACCTCTCCTACCACGCCGCGCTGCATGGCATCGGCGGACGCGAGGCCCGGCAGCGCATTGCCGCGCTGCTCGATATCGTCGACATGCCAGGTCGGCAGCATGACAAGGCGCGCAGTCTTTCCGGCGGCCAGATGCGGCGCATCGAGATCGCCAGGGCGCTGCTCCACCGCCCTTCCCTGCTGCTGCTCGACGAGGCGACGGTCGGTCTCGACATCCAGTCGCGCGCCGGCATTCTCGCCACCATCCGCAAGCTCGTCGAAACCGAGGGCATCGGCGTGCTGTGGGCGACGCATCTGATCGACGAGGTTGACGACGGCGACCATGTCGTCGTGCTGCGGCAGGGCGAACTGGTCGCCAAGGGCAAGGTGGCCGATGTCGTCAGGACGAGCGGCGGCGGCTCGATCCGCGACGCCTTTTCGAGGCTCAGCCGCATCGAGGCGGCCGGCACCGCGGAGCTATCGCCATGAGCGCTCCCGCAATGCCCGACAAAGTCGCCGGCATCATTCCGGCGAAGTACGAGAAATTCGGCCTGCGCCACTATCTCATTTGCCTCAAGGGCGTCGTCCTGCGGGAATGCCTGCGCTTCCTGCACCAGCGCGAGCGCTTCATTTCCTCACTGGTTCGGCCGCTCATCTGGCTCTTCATCTTTGCCGCCGGATTCCGGCAGGTGCTCGGCGTGTCGATCATCCCGCCCTACAAGACCTACGTGCTCTACGAGGTCTACATCACGCCGGGGTTGTGCGGCATGATCCTGCTGTTCTCGGGTATGCAGTCTTCGCTGTCGATGGTTTATGACCGCGAGATGGGCAACATGCGCACCCTGCTGGTCAGCCCCTTCCCGCGCTGGTTCCTGCTGGTGTCGAAGATGCTCGCCGGGGTCTCCGTATCGATCGCGCAGGTCTATGCGTTCCTGATCGTTGCCTGGTTCTGGGGCGTCAAGGCGCCACCGATCGGCTATCTCATGGTGCTGCCGGCGCTGTTCCTGTCGGGCATGATGCTTTGCGCGCTCGGCATGCTTTTGTCGTCGATGATCAAGCAGCTCGAAAATTTCGCCGGCATCATGAACTTCGTCATCTTTCCCGGCTATTTCGCCTCTCCGGCGCTCTATCCGTTGTGGCGCATCCAGGAGGCGAGCCCGCTGCTCCACAAGATCTGCCTCGCCAATCCGTTCACCTATGCCGTCGAACTGATCCGTTTCGCCTTCTACGGCCAGATTGAGTGGCTGTCGCTGGGCGTCGTTGCCGGCTGCACTGTTCTGTTCCTTGCCGCCGCCATCATCGCCTACGACCCTTCGCGCGGCCTGGTGACCCGCAAACAAGACACCGGAGGAAATGGCTGATGGCACGAATGAGCCTTGTTCGCAGCCTGGCTGTGGTTGCCATGCTCGCGCCGAGCGTGAACGCCAGGGCGGCGAATACCGATCCGGACTGGCCCTGCATACAGCGCAAGGTGCCGCAACTCTCGCTCGGCCAGATCTGGAATGGACCGGAGCTTCCGCCAGCGGCGACGGATTTTTCGAAGGACCCTGCCGTCTCCGGCCTGGTCGAGGAGGTGGCGGCCCGGCGCATGCCGATCGCCGAAGCCCAAAAGAAGATCAAGGATTTCGCCGCGTCGCTGCCGGCCGAGCAGCTTGCGCCGAAAATGGCGATGCTGGTGCAAGGCATGTTCGATCACATGGACGCCGAGCGTTCGCACGTGATCTCAGGCATTTCCCGTTACGCCCACAAGCAGCTCGAAATGGCCGCCGCCTTGCGCAAGGAAGCGTCCGCCGTCGATGCGTTGCGGGCAAAGCCGGATGCGGATCCCGATGACATCGAACGGCGAACCGAGCAGCTGAAATTCGCAACGCGAATTTTCAATGAACGCGTCCAATCACTGACTTACGTCTGCGAAGTGCCGACGATCATCGAGCAGCGGCTTTATCAATTGTCCAAGGCCGTCTCGGAAACCCTCGCCGCGAAGAAGTAGAACCTCTATCTTCGCAGCGGATCTCACGATCCCCGGCCGGGCAACACGCGCCAGCGCTGCACGAAATAACCGGGATGCGTCTCGATCCACTGGGCTACCAGCGGCTGCGCCTGCATGAAGGCGGTCCCGGGGTTCATCGCCAGGCCGTCCACCATCTGTTCGCGTTGTTCACAGGTCTGCGGCACATCCGTCAGGCAGACCATCATAACCAGCGTGTAAAGCATACCCCTCGTCCCCATCGAATCCCGAACCCCATGCCCGGGAGTTTCAGTGATACCGACCAGTCTGCAGGGGTCGCACATACAGATCGCTTACGGATTTGAAAGGACGTGGCCCCGCTCTTTCGCACTGCAACATAACATATCGCTTATCTAACGCCAACAACCGCCGGGCGTTCTCCAAAGCAATTGCTTCAGGTTGCCTGCGCCAATGCGGCGCCGACGTTTCCAGGGCCGATGATTCCGATCTCGCGGGGTGTCTTCGATGTCGTCAGGCCGGCAGCCCGTTCTGCTTGCGCAGACTCTTGTCGAATGCGGATGCGGGGACGAAACGGCGCAGGAGACTGACCTGGCGCGCCATTTTTCCCGCCGCATAGCGCCTCTTCGGAACGCGATCGGTCGCAGTCGCCAAAACCGTCTTGGCTACCCCTTCGGGTGTATCGCCTTTTTCCATTGCTTTCCGCACGACTGCGTTCATGCCAGCGCGCGCAGCGTCATAGATATCAAGCAACTGATCCGGCTTGGCGAGATTATCTTCGAAGGACGTGCGGGTATAGGCGGGTTCGACCAATGCAACGCGAATCCCGAACGGGCGCAGTTCGTGGTCGAGCGATTCGGAATAGCCTTCGATGGCATGTTTGGTCGACGCATAAAGCGCGAAATAGGGAGCTGGAATGAACCCCTGCACCGAACTCAAATTGACGATTCTACCCTTGCCTTGACGGCGCATTATCGGCAGGATCGCGTTGGTCACGCGGAGCACGCCGAAGACGTTCACATCGAACAGTGCCTGAGCCTGCGCCAGCGAGGACTCTTCCGCGCCGCCGAGCAGACCCATGCCGGCATTGTTGACGAGCAGGTCGATGCGCCCGGTCTCGGCCAGCACGTCATCGACCAGTTTCGCCACCGACGCGTCATCGGTCACGTCACAGGCCAGCATGGTTAGGCCGTCGGAGTTCTTGGCTGCGCGACGGCTGGTGCCGAACACTCGGAAACCGGCGCTTTGCAAAGCTATGGCCGTCGCGCGCCCGATGCCGGAGGACGCCCCCGTCACCAGGGCGACGCCAGGATTGGTCTTGTTCATGGAAATCATTTCTTTCTTTGGGTTGGACTGATTTTGGATTGGCATGGAAGAAGCACGAAAGGTCGGAGTCAGTTATGAGCGCCCCTGGCGTTCGCACCGGCCAACTCGTCCGTCCAGCGCCGGAATAGCGCGCTGGCGTTGACGCCGCCAAAGCCGAAGCCGTTTGATATCGCGTGGTCCATTGCCATCGGGCGGGCCTGGTTTGCGACGAAGTCGATGCCGTCGCCGGCTGGATCCGGCGCGCTCAGATTGAGGGTTGGCGGCGCCACCTGATCCCTGAGCGCCAGGATTGCGAAGATGGCTCCAAGCCCGCCGGCGGCTCCGAGCAGGTGTCCGGTCGCCGATTTCGTTGCGCTGACGGCGATGGTGGAACCTGCGCCGAAGAGTGTTTTGATCGCCGCGATTTCCCCGAGATCACCGATCGGCGTCGAGGTCGCGTGCGCGTTGAGGTGGCGAACCTCACGCGGCGAAATGCCAGCTTGGGCAATCGCGATCTGCATGGCTCGGCGCGCCCCGTCGCCATCCTCGGGACCGGAGGTGACGTGATGCGCATCCGCCGTCGTGCCGTAGCCGACGAGTTCGGCGAGCGGTTTCGCGCCGCGCGCCAGCGCGTGGCTCAACGCCTCGATGACCAGCATGCCGGCCCCTTCGCCCATGACGAAGCCGTCCCGCGACACGTCGAAAGGCCGTGACGCTTGAGCCGGCGCCCAGTTGAAGCCGGTCGAAAGAGAGCGTGCGGCAGCAAAACCACCGAGACTGACGATGTTCATGCAGGCTTCCGTTCCACCGCACACGGCGATATCGGCTTCGTTGGCGCGGATGAGGCGGGCCGCATCGCCGATCGCCTGGATGCCGGCCGCGCACGCCGTCACCGGCGCGCCGAGTGGCCCCTTGAAGCCATGGCGGATCGAGATGTGGCCCGCCGCGAGGTTCACCAGGAAGGACGGTACCGTAAACGGCGACAGGCGGCGGACGCCGCGCTGGTCGACCGTGCGCACCGCCTCGGTTATGGCGGGGAACCCGCCGATGCCGGACGCGATGATCGTGGCCGTGCGCAGGCGATCCGCTTCCGAGACCGGCGCCCACCCTGCTTGCGCGAGGGCCTCTTGTGCAGCGGCGAGCCCGAAGATGATGAACCGGTCTACCTTGCGCTGGTCCTTCGCAGCCAGGACGGTATTCGGATCGAAACCAGCGTCCGGATCGTCTTCCAGCGAGGGAACCACCCCGCCGATCTTGGCCGGCAGGTCTGCCACCACATCGTCCGGAAGCCTGCGGATGCCCGAGCGACCGGCCAGCAGCCGCGACCACGACGCTTCGACATCGGCAGCAAGGGGCGTGACCGCTCCCATGCCTGTAACAACAATCCGTCGCATCTGTTTTCCTATCGATTTGGCTGCGCCGCCAGCGCTGCGCACGCCGTTCAAGCGGCGGCTGCTTCGCGAACCTGTTCGGTCGCCGCGTCCAGGAAGGCCTGGGCGAGGCCAGGGTCGTTGACGACGCGCGATAGCGTCAGCGCACCGACCATCGTCGAGAGAATGGCCATGGCCTTTCTATCGGGCTCCTCACCATCGGCCTCGGCAATGAAACGCCCAAGGATTTCGAGATGCTCCTTGATCCCGGCTTCGAACGACGCTTTCACCTCGCTGCCCTGTCTGGCGGCATCCGAGCCGAGCGCGACAATCGGGCAGCCGTCCATCTTTTCTCCGCGATGGTCCATACTGAGGTAGAATGCGATCACCGCGCCAAGCGGATCCTCGGATTTTGCCGCAGTCGCGGCCGACCACCGCAGCGTGGCGCTCTCCATCGCCCGCCTCGACGCCTGCACAGCCAGATCGTCCTTGGAGGCGAACTGCTTATAGAACGCGCCCTGGGTCAGCCCGGCAGCCTGCATCAGGTCCTTGAGGCCGATGCCGTCAAAGCCGCGCTCCCGAAAAAGCCGGCTTGCCACATTGATCACGGTTTCGCGGTTTTCCGCCGCCTGAATGCGACTCACACGCATGTCGACCTCCTTATTTAGCTTGTGTTCGACATCTATAGCAGGTATAGAGTACGAACGCAATCCAAATTGGAGGAGAGGTCAAATGCTATACAGTTATATCGTCGAGAAATCGATCCGGCAGAGCTTCGACCACGTCAACAACCATCGCTGGGATGAGGCGGTGAAAGCACTCGTGCCGCATGTCCATCACCGCGTTTCCGGCGCCCACGCGCTTGGTGGTGAGCGCCACGACAAGGATGCCGTGCGCCGCTGGTTTGAGCGCCTCAGCCGCGTCCTGCCCAATCTCCATCTCACGGTCAACCACGTCTGGGTGAAGGGCTGGCCGTGGCATACCACCGTATTTGCCCAGTGGGACGGCACCGCGACGCTGCTCAACGGCGACGCCTCCTACGTCAACAGCGGTCTGCACGTGTTCACCCTGCGATGGGGCAAGGTCTATGCACTTGAGGAATTCTACGATTCACAAGCAGCGGCCCGCGGTCTTGCCACCCAGGCGGCAACTGGCCTCGAAGAAGCTGTCGCCGAACCAATTGTAGGCTAGCAGGAGCGCAGTCAGCGCCCCGCTGCGTTGCGTAACCGCGGGTACGCTAGCCCGTGGCCATGCCGACCCCATCAGCGCGCGCTCGGCGGCCGCTTGCGGGAACCGCTTCGACAGCCGCTCGTCGCTGATGGTCGCGAGAGGAGCACCGCGCCGGCCATTGTCGAGAGAATGGCCTTGCAGCTGGGCTCTTGCCCTGCCCTCGCCAACCTAGCTACCGAGCATCCCAGGATATTCCCTGATCCCCCGGCCTCGAATGATGCCTCACGTCGGCGCCCTGCCTGGCGGCATCCGAACCGAGCGCGTCAATCCGGCAGCCCTCCATTCTGTCTGCGCGATGCGCCATGCGACTCACATGCATCATAAATTTTCATTTTTTAGATTGCATTCGTAATCTAACTCAGTTATAGAGCTCGAACGCAATCCAAAAAGAAGGAGATACGAGATGATCCGCAAAACCCTGAGCGCCTCAGTTTTGGCCGCGCTGTTTCTTGCCGCCCCGGCGTTTGCCGAGGAAACCACCATAGGACGCCCGATCGAAGCCGGCAGCCTGCACGAGGGACACCTCGACATGGTCGTCTATTACGTCCCGGTCGAGGGCGACCGCCTGGAGGTTACTGCCACCTTCGCGCCAAAGATCGGCGGCGATCCGCAGCGCGTCGTCATGGGCCTCGCCGACGGCGACTCCGTCGCCTTTTCGATGCCGGGCCACCGCGGCCCGCTCTACGCGTTCTCGCGGTCCGGCGACGAGGTGACGGTGTCGTCCGAGACCGGCATGCGCGCCGATGCCAATGCACCGACCCGCCTTGCAGACGGCAGCCTGCGTGCTGCTGGGCTCGCGTCCGTCGGGCCGATGTAAAGGTCAAACGCAATCTTTTTTTTGGGAGGCGACGAACGTGAAAAAGAGACCCGCTGTTGTGCTGGGGGGCGTGCTGATCGCGATGTCAGGAGCGGCGGCATTTGCCACACTTGCCATTCCTACGCAGGGAGCCTCCGCCGTAGGCGACCCGAGGCAGGAACCGCCGATCGTCAGACTGGTGACGGCAGCGCCGGTGACCGGATCCGAACGCGGCTTTACCGGTATTGTCGGGGCGAGGGTGCAGAGCGATCTCGGCTTTCGCGTCCCCGGCAAGATCGTGGAGCGGCTCGTGGATGTGGGTCAGGAGGTCAAGGCTGGTCAGCCACTGATGCGCATCGACGACACCGACCTTCGCCTCGCGCTCACGGCGAAGCGCAACGCCGTTGCCGCAGCGCGTGCAACAGTCGTTCAGACGGAACCGGACGAACGGCGATACGCCAGTTTGCTTAGGGATGGATGGGTCCCCCGACAGCGCTACGAGCAGGCGAAGGCCGCGGTGGATACGGCCGAGGCGCAACTCGCCGCCGCCGAAGCCGACGCACGGGTCGCCAAGAACGAAGCGATCTACGCGGTCCTGCTGGCCGACGCGGATGGAACGGTGGTCGAAACGCTTGGCGAGCCGGGGCAGGTCGTCTCCGCCGGCCAGACAGTGGTCCGGATCGCCAAGGCCGGCTCCCGCGAAGCGGTGGTCGCGCTTCCCGAAACGATCCGGCCGGCGATTGGGTCGGCGGCCGAGGCCAACGTGTATGGCGGCGATGGGCGTCGTTATACGGCACATCTGCGGCAATTATCGAACTCTGCCGATGCCCAAACCCGTACCTATGAGGCCCGTTATGTGCTCGACGGTGAGGCCGCGGCAGCACCGCTTGGTGCGACGGTAACCATTCGGCTTGCGGGCCAGGCGCGCCAGCGCGAAGTCCAGGTGCCGCTGGGAGCCGTGCTCGATGACGGCGAGAAGACTGGCGTTTGGGTCCTGGACAACGCCACCTCGACCGTAAAGTTTCGGCCCGTCAAGCTTGTTCGTGTGACCAGCGAAACCGCTGTGGTCTCCGGACTGAACTCCAGCGATCCGATCGTTTCGCTCGGCGCCCATCTCCTGCAGGAGGGCGCTCGCGTCAGGACTGCGCCCGAAAGCGGGGGCAACTGATATGAACCTCAATCTTTCCGCGATCGCCGTTCGCGAACGCGCCGTCACGCTGTTCTTTATCCTCCTGCTGGTGGCCGCCGGCGCCTACGCTTTCGTCATGCTCGGGCGGGCGGAGGACCCCAACTTCACCATCAAGACCCTGACGGTCACGACGGCATGGCCGGGCGCAACGGCGCGCGAGATGCAGGACCTCGTCGCCGAACCGTTGGAGAAGCGGCTTCAGGAGATGACCTGGTACGACCGGGTCGAGACGACCACACGGCCGGGTTACGCGTATATGACGGTCACGCTGAAGGACAGCACACCGCCTTCTGTCGTGCAGGAGGAGTTTTATCAGGCCCGCAAGAAGCTCGGGGATGAAGCCCGCAACCTGCCGTCTGGCGTCTTCGGCCCCTTCGTCAACGACGAATATTCGGATGTGAGCTTCGCCCTTTATGCGCTGAAGGCCAAGGGTATGCCGATGCGTGAGCTGGCGAGGCAGGCCGAGGCGATCCGCCAGGACCTCCTGCACGTGCCCGGCGTCAAGAAGATCAACATCCTTGGTGAACGTCCCGAACAGATATTCGTCGAATTTTCCTACGCCAAGCTGGCTACCCTCGGCGTGTCGGCACAGGACATCGTCGCCGCCTTGCAGCGGCAGAACACCCTCACGCCGGCAGGCTCGATCGACACCCAAGGGCCGCGGGTCTTCATCCGGGTCGACGGCGCTTATGACAGCGTTCAGGCGATCGCCGACACGCCGATTGCCGCTGCGGGGCGGACGCTGAAGCTCTCCGATATCGCCGAGGTCCGCCGCGGCTATGAAGATCCTCCTACCTACCTCATTCGACGTCAGGGTGAGCCCACCATCATGCTCGCGGCTGTCATGCAGGAGGGCTGGGATGGTCTCGCGCTCGGCAAGGCGCTGGAGGACAGGACAGCAGCCATCGCACAGACACTGCCGCTCGGGATGACGCTCGACAAGGTGACTGACCAGGCCGTCAACATCACCTCTGCGGTCGATGAATTCATGATGAAGTTTGCGATGGCGCTCGGTGTGGTGCTCTTGGTGAGCCTGTTGAGCCTCGGCTGGCGCGTCGGCATCGTCGTGGCGGCTGCCGTCCCCCTGACGCTCGCCGTCGTGTTCCTCATCATGCTGGAGACCGGCCGGTTCTTCGACCGCATCACGCTCGGCGCTCTCATCCTGGCGCTCGGTCTTCTCGTGGACGACGCCATCATTGCCATCGAAGTGATGGTGGTGAAGATGGAAGAAGGCATGGACCGCATCAAGGCGGCGGCCTATGCGTGGAGCCACACTGCGGCGCCGATGCTGTCCGGAACGCTGGTGACGATCGCCGGCTTCCTGCCGGTGGGCTTCGCGCGCTCGACCGCCGGCGAATACGCCGGCAACATCTTTTGGGTCGTAGGCTTCGCCCTCATCGTCTCCTGGATCGTCGCGGTGGTCTTCACACCTTACCTCGGCGTCAAGATGCTGCCCGCGATCAAACCGGTCGAAGGCGGTCACCACGCGATCTATGACACACCCAATTATCGGCGCTTGCGGCGGCTGATCACCTTCGCCGTGCGCCACAAGTTCATAATCAGCGGTATCGTTGGCATCGCCTTCGTGCTTTCCGTTGTCGGCATGGGCTCTCTCAAACAGCAGTTCTTCCCGACATCCGACCGCCCCGAAGTGCTGGTGGAGGTTCGCCTGCCCGAAGGCACCAGCATCGAGACGACGACCGCTACGGTCGAGAAGCTCGAAGGCTGGCTGGACGACCAGGCCGAGGCTAAGATCGTCACGAGCTATGTCGGTCAGGGCGCACCCCGCTTCTTTTTCGCAATGGCGCCGGAACTGCCTGACCCTGCCTTCGCCAAGATCGTCGTGCTGACCCAGGACGCCGAGGCGCGTGAGGTGTTGAAGCACCGCCTTCGCGAGGCGGTGGCAGAGGGGCTTGCACCCGAGGCCAATGTCCGCGTCACGCAACTCGTGTTCGGCCCCTACACGCCATTCCCGGTCGAGTTCCGGATTACCGGACCTGATCCCGCGCGACTCTACAGCATATCCGAGAAGGCCCTCGACATCATGCGGGGCGTCCCGGACGTGCGTCAGGCCAACCGCGATTGGGGCAATCGCACACCCGTGCTCCGCTTCGTCCCGGATCAAGATCGACTGAACCTGATCGGCCTGTCGCCGGCGGAGGTGGGCCAGCAACTCCAGTTCTTGCTCACCGGCATCGCCGTTACGCAGGTTCGTGAGGACATCCGCAACGTTCCCATCCTCGCACGCAGCGCCGGCGGCGAGCGGCTGGATCCGACACGTTTGGCGGATTTCTCACTGATGAGCCGGGACGGTCGCCCGATTCCGCTCGACCAGATCGGCCATTCGGAAATCCGTCTGGAAGAGCCGATCCTGAAGCGCCGCGATCGCACGCCTGTCATCACGATCCGCTCGGATATCAACGAAGCGAGTCAGCCTCCAGAGGTTTCCAAGGAGATCATGAAAGCCCTTCAGCCGCTGATTGCATCCCTTCCGGCCGGCTATCGCATCGAATTGGGCGGATCGATCGAGGAGGCTGAAAAGGCCAACACCGCGCTGCGCAAAGTCTTTCCGGCAATGATCGCCGCAATGCTGATCGTTATCATGCTGCAGGTGCGATCCTTCTCGACGATGGCCATGGTCATGCTGACGGCGCCGCTTGGCCTCGTCGGCGTCGTGCCGATGCTGCTCACCTTCAACCAGCCCTTCGGATTCAACGCCATTCTGGGGATGATAGGACTGGCCGGCATCCTGATGCGCAACACGCTGATCCTGACCGAACAGATCAAGGAGAACCGTGCTGCCGGCCTTGACGACTATCACGCCGTGATCGAGGCGACGGTGCAACGCACCAGGCCCGTGATCCTCACGGCACTTGCCGCCGTGCTGGCCTTCATCCCGCTCACGCACTCCGTCTTCTGGGGATCGATGGCCTATACGTTGATCGGCGGCACGGCGGTCGGCACGGTGCTGATCCTGCTCTTCCTTCCCGCGCTCTATGCCGCGTGGTTCGGCATCAAGCCGACTGCTGACGAGGCCCGTGAGGGCGCCGCGGAGGAACTGGAAATGCACCCGGCAATTGCTGCTGAATAGGGCCCTGTTGTCGAGCAGGCGGATCAAGATTTCGCCGCTGGCTTTGCCTGAACACACGCAGGGCCAGTCGCACGACCTTAGCGCTTGCAAGTGATCGTTCAGGGCGAGCCCGGCAGATCCATCATCAGTTCTGGAGACGTCGATGAATCATCCGGTCGGAACGCGAACGGATCCCGACGAGGTGCGGGCTCGCATCCTGGAGGTGGCAGAGGAGCATTTTCGCCGCATCGGCTACCATAAGACGTCGGTAGCCGACATCGCCTCCGAACTCGGCATGAGCCGGGCGAACGTCTACCGTTTCTTTTCCTCCAGGGATGCAATCAACGAGTCCATCTGCAGGCTGGTCGTGAACGAGGTCGCGGACATCGCCGTTGCGATCGCGCGCACCAACGCGCCGGCCTTGGAGAAACTCGACCGGCTCCTGACCGCCGTTCACCAGCACAACAAGACAAAATTGATCAAGGAAAGAAGCATGCACGACTTGATCGTCGCCGCCATGCGCGAGAATCGGGCGGTAATCAAGGCGCATGTCGAGCGAATGTTGAAAATCCTTGAGGCGATCATTCGCGAGGGGACCGAGGCGGGCGAACTCAAGGTCGAGGACCCGGCAGAAGCGGCGCGTGCGGTCAACGCCGCGTTCACGCCGTTCTTCCACCCGATTCTGATCGAGCACTGCGTTCAACACGGTGAAGACACCGAAGCGGGCCTGCGCACGCAGATTCGCTTTGTCTTGAAAGCTCTCGGCAAATCGAACTAGGCGCCAACGTAGGTGGTTGCCAGCGACGCATTCCGCCCTCGATTCAGGCGCGACCTCCAATATCCGGTCCTTCGTGCGGATAGAGCTTGCCGAACAGCGGCAGGTACATCGCGCCCTTGCGCATCAGGAAATCGTGGAACGTCGCCATCGCCGGCGAGATCGCGTGATCGCTGCGCATCACCGAAAACCACTGCCGGCGGATCGGCATGCCGACGACGTCGAGGATGACCAGCCGGCTGGCCTCGGTCTCGGCGGCGATGGTGTGGGCAGAGATGAAGGCGATGCCGAGCCCGGCCATCACTGCCTGCTTGATCGTTTCGTTCGAGTCCATCTCGACGCCGAGATCGTCGATGCGGCCGGGCACGTCGCTCAGGAATATTTCCAGCGAGATGCGCGTGCCGGAACCGGGCTCGCGGATGAGGAAATGCTCTTCGGCGATCCGCTCCTTGGATATCTCGCGCACTGAGGCCAGCTTGTGGTCGGGCGGCGCGATGATGACTAGCGGGTGATCGCCGAAGACCGAGGCACGCACCGGGACTTCCTTCGCCGGGCGTCCCATCAGCGCGATGTCGATGTCGTGGTTCTTCAGCCTGTCGATGGTTTCGGCGCGGTTGCCGATGGCGAGCCGCATGTCGACGTCGGGATGCTCCTTCATGAAGCCGGCCATCAGCCGCGGCGCGAAATATTTGGCGGTGGAGACCACGCCGAGCCGTAAACTGCCGATGCGCACGCCCTTGATCGCATCCATCTTGTCTTCGAGCAGGCGAAGCCGCTCCTCGATCGCCTGCGCCGTCTCGACGAAGGCCAGACCTGCGGCAGTCGGACGCATGCCGTCCGACGTCCGGTCGAACAAGGCCAGCTGGAACTCCTCCTCGACCTGCCGCAACTGGATCGTCACCGCTGGAGGAGACAAGCCTAACACCTTGGCCGCGCTAACAATTTTCCCATGGCTGATGATGGCCTGAACGGTCTTGAATTGCTTGAGCGTGAGGTTTCGCATGCCCCATACTAAATTTTTTTTAGTACGAAAGTAAAGTTATTGAATTTTACTTATCCGAGGCAGTTTGTTCTCATTCCCCAATCCGGCCGGAGGAGTTGCGGCTGGAGCGGGAGGTTACGATGCCAGCGGCAACGCTCGACGCATTTCTGAATTCCTATCTCGGCCCGCCCGACGAACTGCGTTCGGCAGTCGTCGCGACCGTCCGTCAGCTGACGCAGGCCGCCACCAAGGTCCGCAACACCATCAATCAGGGGGTGCTCGGCACCGCCTTTGCCGGGACCCGCAGCGCCAATGCCGACGGCGACATCCAGAAGGATCTCGACATCTTCGCCGACGACATCTTCCTCGATGCCATGCGCCACGCTCCGGTCGCGCTCTACGCCTCCGAGGAACTGGAGCAGCCGGTCCTGCTCGACAGCCAGGCGCCTCTCGCCATCGCCATCGACCCGCTCGACGGCTCTTCCAACATCGACACCAACGTGTCGATCGGAACGATCTTCTCGCTCCTCCCTGCAACTGGCGCGCCGGACGAAAATCCGGCCGCCTCTTTTTTGCAGGCGGGCGTGAACCAGCTGGGCGCCGGTTTCTTCATCTACGGGCCGCAGCTGGCGCTGGTTCTGTCGCTCGGCAGCGGCACGCATGTCTTCGTTCTCTCGACCAGGCTCGGCACCTTCGTCCAGGCCTACGAGAGCCGGATCATCCCGCAGCGTACCCAGGAGTTCGCCATCAACGCCGCCAACTACCGGCATTGGGACGAGGCGGTGCGGCTCTACATCGACGACTGCCTCGAAGGCACTGAAGGCCCACGCGGAAAGGACTTCAACATGCGCTGGATCGCCTCTCTCGTCGCCGACTGCTACCGCATACTGATGCGCGGCGGCGTGTTCCTGTATCCAGGCGACAAGCGCAAGGGTTACCGCCAGGGACGGCTGCGCCTTGTCTATGAGGCCAACCCGATCGCCTATCTCATCGAACAGGCGGGCGGCGCCGCCACCGACACGATCACCCGCATCCTCGAGATCGAACCCGAGGGCCTGCACCAGCGCGTGCCCGTGGTGTTCGGATCGGCGCGCGAAGTCGCGCGCATCACCCGCTACCACACCGAGCCCAGCGCGATCGGCGAGCGTGCGCCGCTGTTCAGCCGCCGCGGCCTGTTCAGGGCCTGAACATCATGTCGGCAAAGCACCCCATCATCACCATCACCGGATCGTCAGGCGCCGGCACCACCTCGGTCAAGCGCATCTTCGAGCTGATCTTCCGGCGCGAGAACATCGACGCGGCCTTCATCGAGGGCGATGCCTTTCACCGCTACGACCGCGCCACGATGAAGGTCAAGGTGGCCGAGCAGGAGAAGGCCGGCAATCCGAACTTCACCCACTTCCATGCCGAGGCCAATGAGCTCGCAATCCTCGAAGAGGTGTTTGAGGAATATGGCCGCCGCGGAACCGGAAAGACCCGCACCTACATCCATGACGAGGACGAGGAGAAGCAGTACGGCACGCCGCCGGGACAATTTACCGAATGGCGCGAATTCCCGCCGAGCGACCTGCTCTTCTACGAGGGCCTGCATGGCTGCGTCGTCACCGACAAGATAGACCTGGCCAGGCACGCCGACCTCAGGATCGGCGTGGTGCCGGTCATAAATCTCGAATGGATCCAGAAGATCCATCGCGACCGGGCAACCCGCGGCTATTCCACCGAGGCGGTGATGGACGTCATCCTGCGCCGCATGCCGGACTACGTCCGCTACATCGTCCCGCAGTTCTCGCAGACCGCCATCAACTTCCAGCGCGTGCCGATCGTCGACACGTCCAACCCGTTCATCGCGCGCTGGATTCCGACGCCCGACGAATCGATGCTGGTCATCCGCTTCGCCAACCCCCGCGGCATCGATTTCCCTTACCTGCTTTCGATGATCCACGACTCCTTCATGTCGCGGCCGAATTCCATAGTGGTGCCAGGCAACAAGCTCGATCTTGCCATGCAGCTGATCCTGACGCCGCTCATCCTGCAATTGATCGAACGCAAGAATCGTGTGTCGTGAGGAGGACGCCATGAACAGCCAAGCAGCAGCCCTGAAGCCCGTCGCCGCCGTCTCGGAGCGCGACATGGCGAACGCCATTCGCGCACTGGCGATGGATAGCGTCCAAAAGGCCAATTCCGGTCATCCGGGCATGCCGATGGGCATGGCCGACGTCGCGACGGTGCTGTTCAGCCGCTTCATCAACATCGATCCGTCGATGCCCGACTGGCCCGATCGCGACCGCTTCGTGCTTTCGGCCGGGCACGGCTCGATGCTGCAATATGCGCTGCATTACCTGCTCGGCTTTGAAGACATGCCGATCGAGGAATTGCAGCGGTTTCGCCAGCTGGGCAGCCGCACCGCCGGACATCCCGAATATGGCCATGCGCTTGGCATCGAGACGACGACCGGTCCGCTTGGACAAGGCATCTCGACCGCCGTCGGCATGGCGCTGGCCGAGCGGATGCTTGCTGCCCGCCACGGCGCCGATCTCGTCGATCATTTCACCTACGCGATCGCCGGCGACGGCTGCCTGCAGGAAGGCATCAGCCATGAGGCGATCGACCTTGCCGGTCACCTGAAGCTCGCCCGGCTGATCGTCTTCTGGGACGACAATGCGATCTCGATCGACGGGCCGACGTCGCTGTCGACATCGATGGACCAGCCGGCACGGTTCGAAGCCGCCGGATGGCATGTCCAGTCGGTGGACGGCCACGACACGGAAGCCGTCGCTGCGGCAATCGAATCCGCGCAGCAGTCGGACCGGCCGTCGCTGATCGCCTGCCGAACGGTGATCGGCAAGGGCGCGCCCAATCTGGGTGGCTCGGAAAAGACGCATGGCGCGCCGCTGGGCGATGTCGAGATCGCCGCGACGCGCGAAAACATCGGCTGGGCCTGCGCGCCGTTCGAGGTGCCGGACGACATCCTTTTCGCCTGGCGCGAAAGTGCCGATCGCGGGCAAGCGGCGCGGCACGCCTGGGAGCAGCGGCTTGCCGCCTCGCCGCAGCGCGACGCCTTCGAGAGTGCGGTCGCCGGCGCCCTGCCCGACGCGGTCTTCGAAGCGCTCGGCGCTTTCCGCAAAGAGCATGTCGAAAAGGCGACCAAGGTCGCAACACGAAAAGCCTCCGAAATGGCGCTCGGCGCCATCAACGCCGCAACCGAGTTGACTGTTGGCGGCTCTGCCGATCTGACGCATTCGAACCTGACGATCACCAAGGGCATGGATCGCATAGCGCCTGGTGCCTATGCCGGCCGCTACATCCACTACGGCATCCGCGAGCATGGCATGGCCGCGGCCATGAACGGCATCGCGCTGCATGGCGGCTTCGTGCCTTACGGCGGCACCTTCCTGTGCTTCGCCGACTATGCCCGCGGCGCGATGCGACTCTCGGCACTGATGGGCCAGCGCGTCATCTATGTGATGACGCATGATTCCATCGGTCTCGGCGAGGACGGCCCGACCCACCAGCCGATCGAGCACCTGGCGATGCTACGGGCGACGCCCAACCTCAACGTCTTCCGACCGGCCGACATCATCGAGACGGCGGAGTGCTGGGAACTGGCGCTAAAGAACAAGAACCGGCCGAGCGTGCTGGTGCTCTCGCGGCAGAACCTGCCGATGCTGCGCCAAGCATATAGCGACGAGAACCGGTCGAGCCAGGGCGCCTACGTCCTGCGCGAGCCAGCCGAGCACCGCGCAGTGACGCTGATCGCCACCGGCTCGGAGGTCGAGATCGCCGTTGCCGCCGCCGAACGGCTGGAGACCGAGCACGGCATCGCCGCCGCCGTCGTCTCGATGCCGTGCTGGGAGCTGTTCGAGGAACAGGATGCCGACACCCGCAAGGCGGTCCTCGGCTCGGCGCCGCGCATTGCGGTCGAAGCCGCAGCACGGCTCGGCTGGGACCGCTGGATCGGCGATACCGGCGTGTTCGTCGGTATGGCCGGTTTCGGCGCCAGCGCCCCTGCCCCGGATCTCTACCGGCATTTCGACATCACGCCCGAAGCCGTCGCCGCAGCGGCGCTGAAGCTCATCATCTAGGAAGGACCCCAAAAATGGCCCGCATCACCCTTCGCCAGCTTCTCGACCATGCCGCCGAGCATGGCTACGGCGTTCCGGCATTCAACATCAACAACATGGAACAGGGCCTTGCCATCATGGAGGCGGCCAGGGCCTGCGACGCGCCGGTGATCATCCAGGCATCGCGCGGCGCTCGCTCCTATGCCAACGACATCATGCTGGCCAAGATGATGGAGGCGTTGACCGAAATGCATCCGGCCATTCCGCTCTGCATCCATCAGGACCACGGCAACAACGAAGCCACCTGCCTTTCGGCGATTCGCCACGGCTTCACCTCGGTGATGATGGACGGCTCATTGATGGCGGACGCCAAGACGCCGGCGAGCTATGACTACAACGTCGCCATCACCGAACGTGTCGCACGCATGGCGCATTGGGTCGGCGCTTCGGTCGAAGGCGAGCTCGGCGTGCTCGGCTCGCTGGAAACCGGCCAGGGCGAGGCCGAGGACGGGCATGGCGCCGAAGGTGTGCTTTCCCACGACCAGCTTTTAACCGATCCCGATCAGGCGGTCGACTTCGTCACCGCCACCCAGGTCGACGCGCTGGCGATCGCCTGCGGCACCTCGCACGGCGCCTACAAATTCAGCCGCAAGCCCGACGGCGGCATCCTCGCCATGCAGGTGATCGAGGCGATCCACGAAAAGCTGCCCAACACGCATCTGGTCATGCATGGCTCTTCCTCGGTGCCGCAGGAACTGCAGGACGTCATCAACCGATATGGCGGCGAGATGCCCCAGACCTTTGGGGTTCCGGTCGAGGAGATTGAGCGCGGCATCCGCTACGGCGTGCGCAAGGTCAACATCGACACCGATTGCCGCATGGCCATGGCCGGGCAGTTCCGCCGCGTCGCGACGGAAGACCCGCGCGAATTCGATCCGCGCAAATTCCTGAAACCCGCCATGGATGCCCTGCGCGACCTTTGCCGCGATCGCTTCGAGCGCTTCGGCACCGCCGGCAACGCCTCGAAGATCAGGGTCATCGCCATGGACGAGATGGCCAAACGTTACGCCGCGGGAAAACTCGATCCGCAAATCGCAACCGCGAAAGCCGCCTGAGCGGCAAAAAGGAGACCTGTCATGAACAAGATCGACATGCCGTCAGCTGGCACGCTCAAGGAAGGCAAGGAACGCTACAAGTCGGGCGTCATTCCCTACAAGAAGATGGGCTACTGGGAGCCGGACTACCGGCCCAAGGAGACCGACCTGATCGCCATGTTTCGGATCACGCCGCAGCCAGGCGTCGACCACGAGGAGGCGGCCGCCGCCATCGCCGGTGAATCCTCCACCGCGACATGGACGGTGGTGTGGACCGACAGGTTGACCGCCTGCGAGCTCTACCGGGCCAAGGCGTTCAGATCCGAGCCGGTGCCGAACACCGGTCCCGGCACCAAGACCGAGCAGCAGTACTTCGCCTACATCGCCTACGACCTCGACCTGTTCGAGCCGGGCTCGATCGCCAACCTGACGGCATCGATCATCGGCAACGTGTTCGGCTTCAAGGCAGTCAAGGCCTTGCGGCTCGAGGACATGCGCATTCCGGTGGCTTACCTCAAAACCTTCCAAGGCCCGGCGACCGGCATCGTGGTGGAACGCGAGCGGCTCGACAAGTTCGGCCGGCCGCTGCTCGGCGCGACGACGAAGCCGAAGCTTGGCCTGTCAGGCCGCAACTATGGCCGCGTCGTCTACGAGGCGCTGAAGGGTGGCCTCGACTTCGTCAAGGACGACGAGAACATCAACTCGCAGCCGTTCATGCACTGGCGCGACCGCTTCCTCTACTGCATGGAGGCCGTGAACAAGGCGTCGGCCGCCACCGGCGAAGTCAAGGGCCATTATCTCAACGTCACCGCCGGCACGATGGAGGAGATGTACGAGCGCGCCGAATTCGCAAAACAGCTTGGCTCCTGCATCGTCATGATCGACCTGGTCATCGGCTACACGGCGATCCAGTCGATGGCCAAATGGGCACGCCGCAACGACATGATCCTGCACCTGCACCGCGCCGGCAACTCGACCTATTCGCGCCAGAAGAACCACGGCATGAATTTTCGCGTCATCTGCAAATGGATGCGGATGGCCGGCGTCGATCACATCCATGCCGGCACCGTGGTCGGCAAGCTGGAAGGCGACCCGCTGATGATCAAGGGTTTCTATGACACGCTGCGCGAGGAGCGCACGCCGCAGAACCTCGAAACCGGGCTGTTCTTCGACCAGGAGTGGGCCTCGCTCAACAAGGTGATGCCGGTCGCCTCGGGCGGCATCCATGCCGGCCAGATGCACCAGCTGATCCATTATCTCGGCGAGGACGTCATCCTGCAGTTCGGCGGCGGCACGATCGGCCATCCGGACGGCATCCAGGCCGGCGCGACGGCCAATCGCGTCGCCTTGGAAGCGATGATCCTCGCCCGCAACGAAGGCCGCGACTATCTGCGCGAAGGCACCCAAATCCTCGAGCAGGCGGCCAGATGGTGCACGCCGCTGAAGGCGGCGCTGGAGACCTGGAAGGACGTCACCTTCAACTACGAATCGACCGACACGGCCGACTTCGTGCCAACCGCAACGCCCAGCTTCTAGACGAAAGGAACCGTCGCCATGATGACCAATCCGGGAAACAAGGTCACGCAAGGACAGTTTTCGTTCCTGCCTGACCTGACCGATGAGCAGATTTCGGCGCAGATCAAATACGCGCTGAAAAACCACTGGGCGGTCAGCGTCGAGTACACGGACGACCCGCATCCGCGAAACACCTATTGGGAGATGTACGGCAACCCGATGTTCGACCTGAAGGACCCGGCGGGCATCCTGCTTGAAGTCAACAATTGCCGGAAAGCCATGCCCAACATGTATGTCCGGGTCACCGCCTTCGACTCGAGCAAGGGCTGGGAAGCGCCGCGCATGTCGTTCATCGTCAACCGGCCGCCCAACGAACCCGGGTTCCGGCTGCTGCGCCAGGAGCGCGACGGCCGCAGCCAGGGCTATTCGATCGTGCCTTATGCGACCGACAGGCCTGAAGGCGAGCGGAGCTAGCCGAACCATGCTGGACGCGATAGCAAAGGGCACTGCCGCGCCGGACGCGCCGGTCGATCTGCAGGCCGAGTTCGAGGCGTCCAACATCGATGAGGTGTTGGGCAAGCTCGACCGCGAACTCGTTGGCCTGAAGCCGATCAAGACTCGTATTCGCGAGATCGCGGCCCTGCTCCTGGTCGACCGGCTTCGCCGCAAGTTCGGCCTGACCTCGGGCGCGCCGACCCTGCACATGAACTTCACCGGAAATCCCGGCACCGGAAAGACCACCGTGGCGCTGAGGATGGCCGAAATCCTGCATCGTCTCGGCTATGTCCGCGAAGGCCACATGGTCGCGGTGACGCGAGACGATCTCGTCGGCCAGTATGTCGGCCACACCGCGCCCAAAACCCGCGAAGTGATCAAGCGCGCCATGGGCGGGGTACTTTTCATCGACGAGGCCTACTATCTCTACAAGCCCGAGAACGAACGCGACTACGGCCAGGAATCGATCGAGATCCTGCTGCAATGCATGGAAAACAACCGTGACGATCTGGTTGTGATCCTTGCCGGCTACAAGGACAAGATGGACCGCTTCTTCAACAGCAATCCCGGCATGCGCTCGCGCATCGCCCACCACCTCGATTTTCCCGACTACGGCGTCGGCGAGCTCAAATCGATCGCCGAGATCATGCTGGCGGAACAGAATTACCGTCTCAGCGAGGCGGCGGCCAAGGCGCTCGAAGAGTACCTGCCGATCCGCATGCGGCTGCCGCATTTCTCCAACGCTCGCTCGGTCCGCAATGGGCTCGACCGGGCGCGGCTTCGCCAGGCCAACCGGCTTTTCACGTCGCGCGACCGGGTGTTGACGAAGACCGACCTTATCACCATTGAGGAATCCGACATTCGCGGCAGCCGCGTGTTTGCGGAAGGCAAGCTCGAAGGCGAACCGGAGACGAAGCCGCGCTGACAAGATGACGCCGGTTGGCGAGCAGCGACCGGGTACGGAAGACAGAATGGGAGCCGACGACCATGGGTACCAAGACAATCATTGCGCCCTCGGTGCTTTCTGCGGACTTCTCGCGGCTCGGCGACGAGGTCGAAGCAGTCGTCCGGGCGGGCGCCGACTGGATCCATCTCGACGTGATGGACGGTCATTTCGTGCCCAACATCACCTTCGGTCCGCCGGTGATCAAGGCGATCCGCGATCGAACCGACAAGGTCTTCGACTGTCACCTGATGATTGCGCCGGCCGACGCCTATCTCGCCGCCTTCGCCGATGCCGGTTGCGACATCATCACCGTGCATGCCGAGGCCGGGCCGCATCTCGACCGTTCGCTGCAGGCGATCAGGAATCTCGGCAAGAAGGCCGGCGTGTCGCTGAACCCGTCGACGCCGGAAAGCGTCATCGAATATGTGCTCGACCGGCTCGATCTGGTGCTTCTGATGACGGTCAATCCGGGCTTCGGCGGCCAGGCTTTCATTCCGGCGGTCGTCGACAAGGTCAGGCGGGTCAAGTCGCTGATCGGCAACCGCCCGATCGACATCGAGATCGACGGCGGCGTCACCCCCGAGACCGCCCCGCTGGTCAGCGCGGCCGGCGCCAATGTGCTGGTCGCCGGCTCGGCCATCTTCAAGGGCGGCAGCGAGGCTGCCTATCGCGCCAATATCGGCGCCATCAGGCAGGCAGCCGACGGGGCGATCCGGAAAGCCGCGTAAACCATTTCATCGGAGCACAACATGGGGGCAATCCCACCTGTCTGCGATTTCGGCTGGCAAGCCATCGATGCCGTCTTGCCCGGTGTCGACGGCAAATCGCATTCGATCTTCAGCCACGCCGGCCCGAACGGGCTGGTGGTGGCCTTCATCTGCAACCACTGCCCTTACGTGAAGGCGGCGATTTCCCGCGTCGTCCGCGATGCCAACGACCTCAAGCCCGAAGGCATCGGCTTTGTTACGATCAACTCCAACGATGCCGACGCCTATCCGGATGATTCCTTCGACAACATGAAGCTCTTCGCCAAGACGAACGGCTTCACTTTCCCCTACCTCCACGACGAGCGCCAGACGGTGGCGCGTGCCTATGGAGCCGTTTGCACTCCGGATTTCTTTGGGCTCAACAGCGAATTGACACTGCAATATCGCGGCCGGCTGGACGCGGCGCGGCGCGACGCTGGACCGCCTGGACTGAGACGCGACCTTTTCGAGGCGATGAGACAAATTGCCCGAACCGGCGACGGACCGCTGGACCAGATCGCTACGATCGGCTGCTCGATCAAGTGGAAGGATGCTGCATGAACGTCGGCGCAGGCAGGCGGTTTCGATCGCCGAAAGCGATCCTGTTCGACCTCGACGGCACGCTGGTCGATTCGGCGCCTGACATAACCGCCGCCGTCAACGAGCTGCTGGCCGGTCGCGATCTGTTGCCGCTGCGCCTGGAGCAGGTCAAGGCGATGATCGGCGGCGGCGTCAGGAAACTGGTCGAGCGCGCCTTCGCGGCATCCGGCGCGCCGCTGCTCGGCAGCGCGCTCGATGAAGCTAACCGCGCCATGGCGCCGATCTACCGCAGACATCTGACCGGCCTGACGACGCTGGTGCCCGGCGTCAGGGAGGTTCTCACCCACTTCCACTTGAGCGGAATAGCCATGGGCGTGGTGACCAACAAGCCGCAGCTGGCGGCTCGCGAAATCCTGCTGCATTTCGGGCTGACGGAGCATCTCGGCGCGATCGTCGGCGGAGACGCGGTGACTTGCCTGAAACCGGCGCCCGACGCTCTGCTGCTGGCGCTCGACCAGCTTCAGGTCGAGCCTCGTGACGCGCTGATGGTCGGAGACAGCGGCGCAGACGTGGCCGCCGCCCGCGCCGCCGGCATGCCGGCTATTCTGCTGCGTGGCGGCTACACACAAATTCCAGTTGAAGAGCTTGGCGCCGACCTGGTTTGCGACGGCTTGCTCGACCTGCCTTCCGCGATGCGCAGGCTGCAAGACGCCGCGTGACCAGCGCCACCAGTGCAGGCGCCGGCCGAACGCAGTTACGAACGGCCGGCGAAGTCGCGTTACTCCGGCGGAAGAACCGGGTTACTTCCTGCGGAAGAACCGGGTTACTTGGAGAATTGCTTCAGATAGGCGATGACGTTGGCGAGATCCTCGTCCTTCTTGAGACCGGGAAACGCCATCTTCGTGCCTTTGATCATGGCCTTGGGATCGCGAAGATAGGTCGTCAGCGTGGCTTCGTCCCATTTGACGCCGGATGCGCCCGCCTCGGTCATGGATTTAGAATATTTGAACCCCGGATGCGTGCCGGCCGTCCGGCCGATAACGCCGCTCAATGACGGACCGATCTTGTTCTTGTCCTCATCGACGACGTGGCAGGCCTTGCATTTGGCGAAGACCTTCTCACCCGCGGCGGCATCCTGTGCCTGCGATTGGTTCGTCATGAACGTCGCAACGGACACGACGGCGAAAAATGCGATTGCACGCATGGCATTTCCTCATTGATCGTCAAGGTGCCCTGGACGATTTCCGCATGCCTCTGTCTGATCATCGGCATGCATCGTTTTATGCAGAGCGAAAACGTCTCCCTTGTGGAGTTGCAGCGCCTGCATCTTGGAAGCTACCCGGCAGATGAGGGATGTCAACCGTTACCCCGAATTCAAGGCAATCGCCTCAGACCAATTGCCGCTCGTGGCGCAGTCGGCGAAGCTGCCGATCTCCCCCTTGCGGGGGAGATGCCCGGCAGGGCAGAGGGGGGTGCTGTCCCGCGGCCTGTCAGCCAATTACAGCCACGCCGTCAGGCTGTTTTCGGTTGGGAATGGTTTAATCGAGAGTTGGCGATCCTTCCCACCCCCTCTGTCCTGCCGGACATCTCCCCCGCAAGGGGGGAGATTGGATGCCGCTTCGGCTTTCGCCAACCACCAAAAGCTGGAAGACTGGGCAAGGCGCACTGCAACCCGAAGCGCGAGTCGGCTCCGGTAGACCCAATCCATTCGCCGTTGTTGACGGCCATCGGGCGAGCGCGTAGCCTCAAACCATTCTGGTTTTCCATGGGCACCTCGGGACTCCGGCAGTTTTGTCCAGGCTCGCGGATCGGGCCGGATCTCGCCAAAGCGGGCGTCTTCAAGCGCGCAAGAGGTGCTGAATGGATATGGTCGACCTCATCTTGACGGTTTGCCTGATTGCCAATCCGGGCAATTGCCGAGACGAACATCTCTATTTCGAGAGCCGCGGCTCTCTGTTCCAATGCATGATGCTGGCGCCCACCGAAATCGCGAAATGGTCGCAGGAACACCCGACCCTCAAGGTCAGTCGCTGGAAATGCGCTTTCCCGAACAAAGACCGTGCGATCTGATCGGCGCCCGGCCTGTTATGGCCCCGGGAGGAGACATCATGATGATTTCGCGTCGAGGAACGCTCCGGCTGGCAGCTCTTGGAACAGCCGCAGCGGTTGTCCCAAAGCCCTCCTTCGCCACGACCCCCTCCTTCGCCACGGGCAGGGTTCGCATCGGTGTGCTGAAATTCGGCACGGTGAGCTGGGCGCTTGACACGCTGAAGCACCACAAGTTTGACACAGCCAACGGCATCGATCTGGAGGTCCTCGATTTCGCCGGCGAGGATGCAACCAACGTCGCCATGCTGGCCGGCGCGATCGACATGATCGTCTCCGACTGGCTGTGGGTCTCACGCCAGCGATCCGAAGGCGTCGACCTCACATTGGTCCCCTATTCGACCGCCGTCGGGGCGATCATGGTGAAGGAGGGAGCGCCGATCCGGATGATCACCGATCTAAGGGGAAAAAAGCTCGGCGTCGCCGGCGGACCGCTCGATAAAAGCTGGCTGCTGATCCAGGCGCTGGCCAGACGCGATCACGGCCTCGACCTGCCGGCAACCAGCGACGTCGTCTTTGGCGCGCCGCCGCTGATTTCGGAAAAGGCGATGCAGGGCGAGCTCGATGCGGTGCTCAATTTCTGGCATTTTTGCGCCCGGCTCGAGGCCAACGGCTTTCGTCGGCTGATCGGCGCCGATGCTGCGGCGAAGGCGCTCGGGGCCTCTGGCGCTGTATCGGCGCTCGGCTATGTCTTTCATGACAAATGGGCGAACGAACATCCGGACGCTATCGCGGGCTTCATCAAGGCTTCGGCGCAGTCCAAGGACTTGCTGGCCAGATCCGACGATGAGTGGCTGCGCCTTGCACCTGTTATCCGCGCGCAAGGCGAGGAACTGGCAAAACTGCGTGACCGCTATCGCGAGGGCATTCCCAGACGCCCCGTCGCCGAGGATGCGGCCGACGCGGGAAAACTCTATCGCGTTCTGGCCGAGATCGGCGGCGAAAAGCTGGTCGGCCGCGCCCCCGAGATGGCGCCCGGCACGTTCTGGCAGGTACCCCCGCAATGAGCGCACCTGATACCGGCGATCGCCCGCCTGGCGCTGCGGCCGGCATGTCCAGCCAATCCGGCCTGGCAGCGGCGCTGACACCGGTGCTGACGGTGGCGGCCTCTCTGCTCGGGCTTGGCCTGCTATGGGGTCTTGCGGCAAATGCCTGGCCGAGCCGTGCCTTTCCAGGGCCGGGACAGGTCTGGCAGGTGCTGCTCGCAGAGGCGGCCAACGGCGATCTTTTCTACCATCTCGGCACGACGCTCGGCCGGGTTGCCGCGGCATATGTCGTCGCTATGATTGTTGGCTCGGTCATCGGCGTCCTCCTCGGCAGCCACCGCAGCGCAGACCGGTTCTTCGCTCCCTGGGTGGTTCTGTTCCTCAACATTCCCGCGCTGGTCGTCATCGTGCTCGCCTACATCTGGTTCGGCCTCAACGAAGCGGCGGCGATTGGCGCGGTTGCCGTCAACAAGATCCCGAATGTCGTGGTGACGATGCGCGAAGGCGCCAGGGCGCTTGATCCGAGTTACGCCGAAATGGCCGCCGTCTACCGCTTTGGTCTTCTCGACCGCGCCCGCCATGTCCTGCTGCCGCAACTGCAGCCCTATCTTGCCGCCGCCTCACGATCCGGCATCGCTCTCATCTGGAAGATCGTCCTGGTGGTCGAGCTGCTCGGCCGCTCCAACGGCGTCGGCTTTCAGATCTATCTTTATTTCCAGCTCTTCGACGTCGCCGCCATCCTTGCCTACACCCTGGCTTTCGTGGCGGTGATGCTTGTCATCGAACTCTTTCTGGTGCAGCCCGTTGAACGACATGCAACCCGTTGGCGGCGTCGTCCCACTTAGGGTCGACATCGCCGAAAAGACTTTTAGGTCCGCGCAAGGCGTCTCGATCACGGCGCTCCAGGACCTTTCCTTCGAGGTCCGGCAAGGCGAATTCGCCTGCTTGCTGGGGCCGTCCGGCTGCGGCAAGACCACGACGCTGCGCATCCTGCTTGGGTTGGACAAGGACTTTTCTGGCTCGTTCCAACTGCCTGAAGGCGGCTCCGACCGGATCGCCGCCGTATTCCAGGAGCCAGTCTTGCTGCCGTGGCGGACGGTGGAGCAGAATGTCAGGCTGGCGCTGCCGAAAAGCCTGAGGGCGAAAAATCTCGAGGGGCTGTTCGAGACGCTCGGCCTCGCCGGCATGCGCGCGCTCTATCCGGCGGAGCTTTCGCTCGGCCTTGCGCGCAGGGCAGCGCTTGCCAGGGCCTTCGCCACCGAACCGGCGGTGCTGTTCCTGGACGAACCCTTTGCCTCACTCGACGAACGGACCGCCGAGCGGCTTCGGCACCTGCTTTTGACCGTGTGGTCGGCGCGGCCCACGACCGCGCTGATGGTAACCCACAATCTGCGCGAGGCCTTGATGCTGTCGGACCGCATCATCGTGCTCGCGCAGCGGCCGGCCCATGTGCTCGGCATGTTCGACGTAAGGCTGCCGCGGCACTATCGCAATCCACAGGTGATGAGCGACCTTTTGCGGTCGTTCCAGCAAAAATTTCCGGGCGTGGCCTGATCGCCTTACAGTTCGGAACCATATCGGGAGGAAGCCATGCCGATCGACAGGGCACGACGCAAGCTTGTGAACGGCTTCGCCTGCACCGCGGCCAGCGCCGCCATGCTGCCCTGTTGCCTCGGGCGGGCCGCTCTCGGAGCAGCCTACGGCCTTGAATTCAAGCTCAGGAAAGTCGCCGACGGCGTCTTCGCGTTCCAGGGCGTCGATGAATTGATGAGCGCCGCCAACCAGGGCGCGATCTCCAACCTGGGCGTCGTCGTCGGCGCCGACGCCGTCGCCGTCATCGACAGCGGCGGCAGCCTGATCGAGGCGAACGCCCTCATCGCCGCGATCGGCAAGATAAGCGCCAAGCCGGTTCGCTACCTGATCAACACCCACATGCACCCCGACCATGTCTTCGGCAACGCGGCGTTCCGGCAGATCGGTGCCACCATCGCCGGCCATCGCAATCTGCCGCGCGCCCTCGAGGCGCGCGGCGCGTTCTACCTGCAGAGGTTTCGCGAACAGATCGGCGACGCGCTCATCAATGGGATCGAGATCATACCGCCGACGATGCTGGTCGACGATCGCCTGCAGCTCGACCTTGGCGGACGCGTGCTCGAATTGCAGGCATGGAAGGCGGCTCACACCGACAACGACCTGACCGTCTTCGACAGCGCGACCCGCACGCTGTTTGCCGGCGATCTGGTTTTCATCGGTTCCTTGCCGACGCTCGACGGATCGCTGCTCGGCTGGCTCCGCCAGATGGATGCGCTCGCCGCGATCGGCGCCGTGCGCGTCGTGCCGGGTCATGGCCCGGTGCCGGCCGACTGGCCGGCGGCGCTGACGGGAGAGCGCCGCTATTTCGAAATTCTGGCGCGCGATATTCGCAAGGCGATCGCCGACGGGATGCCGCTCCGCGACGCCGTCAAGACCGCCGGCGCAAGCGAACGAGGCAATTGGCATCTGTTCGACGACTACAACGAGCGCAATGCAACGGCCGCCTTTGCCGAACTCGAATGGGAATAGGTCGCAGCGACAAGCGCTGTGGATCGATTTGCCAACGCATCGTCAAGGGTCTATCCTCGACATCGGCCTGGGCACCACCTCTCTGACATTGGTGGAGGCATCGAATGCAGAACCACGCTTTCCGGAGCCGGCAGTTCGGTTTGCCGCTCGCAGCCGTCCTTGCCGCGATTGTCCTGGCCGTCGGCACGCTGTTTGGCGCCTCCGGAGCCAACGCCCAGCAGACAACCGCGTCTTCGGACAGGATCTGGCAGGATCTGAAAGGCGACGTGTTCGGCGATCGGGCAATTCTGGTCGATAGCGGCGTCATCAGGATCGAGGCGCCGAAGCGGGCGCAGGATGCCGCCATCGTGCCCGTCGACATCTATATCGACCCGGCCAAGGCGCCCGTCGGCATCAAATCCGTCACCCTGATCATCGACGTCAATCCAGCGCCGGTGGCGGCGACGTTCGAGATCGGCAAGGACGCCGGCGTGACGCATCTGTCGACGCGCGTGCGCGTCGACGACTATTCCTACCTGCGTGCCATAGCAGAGACGCAGGGCGGCGAGCTTCACATGGCCCAGACCTTCGTCAAGGCGTCAGGCGGATGCTCCGCCCCGGCGCTCAAGAACCAGGACGAGGCGATTGCGACGATGGGGCAGATGAAGCTGCGCCAATTCCCGCCGCAAGAGACGATGACAAAGGCGCAGGAATTGCAGCTGATGATCCGCCACCCGAACAATTCGGGCCTGCAGCGCAACCCCTTGACCCAGTATTTCATCCCCGCGCATTTCGTTCAGAAACTGTCGGTCTCGCAGGCAGACCGGCTGATCCTGTCGATGGAAGGGGGGATATCGATTTCGGAAGACCCCAATTTCCGGTTCGATTTCACCGCGCACGGCACTGGCCAAATCCAGGTCGAAGCGATCGATACGGATGGCAAGGTATTTCGCAATCAATGGCCGCTGGAGGCTACGGGACTCTGAAGCCTCGAAACCGTAGCAGCTGCTGTCGGCGATCTTACATGGGCCTAAAAGCAGCGCACGTCGGCTTCCGCCTGCGCGCGCTTCAGTTGCGTGCTTGCGGCTTTTGCCGGCGCGCTTTCGCGGAACAGTCCCGAACGCTCCCCTGTCGTCAGGGACATGCTCTTGAAGGTCTCGGCCCTTTCATAATCCTCGAATGGAAGGATCGAGGCGATGACGTCGATCGAGCAGGAACAGCTCTCCAGCGCCTGACGTGTCTGGCCATTCGTCTGCATGCAGCCGAGCACATAGTCGACAACCGTCGCCGTCGGATAATCTGAGGCGGCACCGGCCGGATTGGCGAAGGCCAGGGCCGAAATGAGCAACAGCGGCACGCTCGAAAAGCCGACATATCTGATCATGGGGAACCTCCGATTGGCCCGGAACGTGACAGATCGAGCCCGATGGATCGAGACGGATCACCGCACCAGATGGCCTCGTGCCGCCACGCCAGTCAAGTTCTCATCCGGGCCATATAGTACCAAAGGAGCAGGGCCGTCCCGGCCGGCAAAAGGCCTCCCCGACAGCACGAACATCGGCTCCGAATCCTGGTGCTGAGCTTGATTTCAGGTCTCCTCCACTATCGCCAGAGGGAGCGACGCGCGCATACTTAAAATCATACGATCCAGCGAATATTCCCAAATAAAAATCAATACATTTTGCGCAAAAAATACGCAAAATTTAACGATTTATATAAATCCCGCTTCATCCACAGTCGATCAATAGCTTTCAGCCCGGGTTTTTTCATATCTATTTCTCTATATTGCAGTGCAACATAGATGGAAGTGATTTTTCTTGCCTTCCGTCTGGGGATGACATAGCTTCATCCTGTTTCCGGCTTCAAGGGCGTCACCGTCAATTAGGGAGCGGCGACAGTCTTTCGTAGGCCAAGTGGGATGGGCAGTAACGGTGCCCTCTGCTCATTCGGCTTAGGTCGTGACACGCTGCCGGAAATACTTCCCCCACATGAATCGCTTGGGCAAGCCCTGGTGGGCTCAACGGACGATTCGTCATTGTGCACCCTGGGAGGACTTTGATGCGTGTATTAGCGAAAACTGCCTATCTACTAACGACCGCGGCGCTCATGTCGTTCGGCGCGGTCCACATGACGTCGGCCAATGAAGAACTGATGAAAATGGCCGAGAATCCCAAGGACTGGGTGATGCAGACGGGTGACTACGCCAACACCCGCTTTTCCAAGCTCAACCAGATCACCAAGGACAATGTGAAGAACCTGCAGGTCAAGTGGACCTTCTCCACTGGCGTGCTGCGCGGCCATGAAGGCGGGCCGCTGGTCATCGGCGATGTGATGTATGTCCACGCGCCGTTCCCGAACACCGTCTATGCTCTCGATCTCAAGGATGACGGAAAGATCCTCTGGAAATACGAGCCCAAGCAAGACCCGAATGTTATTGGCATCATGTGCTGCGACACGGTCAACCGTGGCGTCGCCTATGGTGACGGCAAGATCATCCTCAACCAGGCCGACACCACCGTCGTGGCACTCGATGCCAAGTCCGGCAAAGTCGTCTGGACGGTCAAGAACGGCGATCAGATCGACGGCGGAAAGGGCGAATCCGGCACGTCAGCGCCTGTGGTCGTCAAGGACAAGGTTATCGTCGGCATCTCTGGCGCCGAATATGGTGTTCGCGGCCACATCTCGGCCTACAACCTTTCGGATGGCAAGCTTGCCTGGCGGGCCTATTCGACGGGACCCGATGCAGAAACCCTGATCGATCCCGAAAAGACTACCCATCTCGGCAAACCAGTCGGCGCGGACTCGGGCACGAACACCTGGGAAGGCGAGCAGTGGAAGACCGGTGGCGGCACGACTTGGGGATGGTACGCCTATGATCCCAAGCTTAACCTGATCTACTACGGCACCGGCAATCCATCGACCTGGAACCCGGTCCAGAGGCCGGGCGACAATCGCTGGTCGATGACGATCATGGCTCGCGATGCCGATACCGGGATGGCCAAGTGGCTCTACCAGATGACCCCGCATGACGAGTGGGATTATGACGGCGTCAACGAGATGATCCTTGTCGACGGCATGGACATCAAAGGCACCAAGCGCGATGTGCTGGTGCATTTCGACCGCAATGGCTTTGCCTACACCATGGATCGCGCCAATGGCGAGCTTCTCGTCGCCAAGAAATACGATCCGGCAGTGAACTGGGCGACGGAAGTCAACATGGACCCCAGCAGCGACCAGTACGGCCGTCCGCAGGTGGTCGCCAAATATTCGACCCAGCAGAACGGCGAAGACACCAACTCGACGGGCATCTGCCCGGCCGCGCTTGGAACCAAGGACCAGCAACCGGCGACCTATTCGCCGAAGACCGGTCTGTTCTACGTGCCGACAAACCATGTCTGCATGGACTATGAGCCCTACAAGGTGAGCTACACCGCCGGTCAGCCTTACGTGGGCGCCACCGTGTCGATGTATCCTCCCCCTGGAGCCGACCACATGGGCAACTTCATTGCCTGGGATGCTGCCAAGGGCGAGATCGTCTGGTCCAAGCCCGAGAAGTTCTCGGTCTGGTCGGGCGCGCTGGCGACCGACGGCGACGTCGTCTTCTACGGCACGCTCGAGGGCTACATCAAGGCAGTCGATCATGACGGCAATGAACTCTACAAGTTCAAGACCCCGTCCGGCATCATCGGCAACATCAACGCCTACGAGCATGACGGCAAGCAATACATCGCCGTTCTGTCCGGCGTCGGCGGATGGGCCGGTATCGGCCTGGCAGGTGGACTGCTTTCGCCCGAAAACGCCGCTGCCTGGCATGGCGCCGTCGATCAGGGCCGTGCGCAAGGCGACGAGGCTGCAGTCGTTGGGACTGCTGGTCTGGGCGCGGTCGGTGGCTACGCAGCACTTGCCGACTACACGACGCTGGGCGGCCAGCTCACCGTCTTCGGTCTCCCGGACTGATACACGGGCACGGGAAACCCCGAGGCACGCCTAGGGCTTGTGAGAAGACCAAGGCTTGAAAAGCGAGAGCCCGGATCACCGGGAAGCCAGGACCGGGCTCTCCACTTCCGCCGCGCACTCAAACATCGATCAATGCCGCTTCACGACAGCAAGACCGTGTGCAGGCGAAATGAAGGAAGTAGCTGAATGTCCGTTCGCATTGTAATTTCCGCTCTCGCTCTGGCGCTGCCCCTGGCAACTTCAAGCCTCGCGCAAGCCCAGGACAGCGCTGAAAAAGCCAAGGCAGTGACGGAAGAAGGCGGCAAGCATTTCGACGCGGAGGGAAATCCGACCTACAAGATCGAAAACGGAACCGTCGACTGGTACACGTTCAGCGGTTACCGCCGGTATCACTCCGATTGCCATGTCTGTCACGGACCGGACGGCACCGGCTCGAGCTATGCGCCGGCCCTGCTCAACAGCCTGAAGACAATGGATTACGCCACCTTCATCTCGATCGTCGCCGAGGGCCGCAAGAATGTCGGCGGCGGCAAGGAAAATGTCATGCCTGCCTTTGGCGACAACAAGAACGTCTATTGCTACATGGACGATCTCTACGTCTATCTGCGTGCCCGCGCCGACGGCGCGGCGCCCCGCGGCAGGCCGCCAAAGAAAGCTGACAAGGCACAGGCAGCGAAGGATGCCGAAGCATCCTGTATGGGTGGATGATATGATTGGCCGTGACGCGTTGAAGCTGTGTTTTGTCCTGCCGATGCTCGGCGCACTCGCCTTGCTGTCTGCGAACGCTCAGGCGCAGGACGCCGGCCTTGGTGCCGCGGGCGAACTGGTCGACCCAGACATTCTGCGCGTCTGCGCCGATCCTTCGAACATGCCCTTCACCGACAAGAGCGGCGAAGGCTTCGAAAACCGGCTGGCCGACCTGGTTGCCGCGAAAACCGGCCGAAAGTCCGTCGCCTATACATGGTTTCCTCTTGTCACCGGCTTCGTGCGCAACACACTGGCGGCCAACCGATGCGACATCATCATGGGCTATGCCCAGGGCGATGAACTGGTGCAGAACACCAACGCCTATTATCGCTCGTCCTATGTGCTGGTGCACCCGAAGGGCAACGGCATGGAAGGCGTCGAGACAATCGAGGATCCGAAACTCGCGGGCAAGAGGATCGGCGTCGTCGAAAGCACACCGCCGACTGCCAACATGGCCGCCAACAAACTCATGCGAACGGCAAAAATCTATCCGCTGGCGGTGGATACCCGCCTCACCCCTTCCATGGGGGAAGTCATGATCAAGGACATGCTCGCCGGCAAGATCGATGCGGCGGTCATGTGGGGACCGATGGCAGGCTACTATGCCAAGCAACTCGGCGCCGATCTCACGATCGTTCCGCTGGTGAAGGAGAAAACCGGCTCGCGCATGTCATACCGCATCACCATGGGCGTGCGTCCATCCGACCAGGAATGGAAGCGGACGCTCAACCGGGTGATCAGGGAAAACCAGGCGGAGATCACCAGGATCCTGCTGGACTACGATGTGCCGCTGATCGACGAACACGATAATCCGATCACGCAATGACGAGAAACGTATGAAGGGGATGAAGGGAAAGGAGACGATTTTGCTGGTCGCCGCGGGCCTTCTGGGTCTGACCGAACCGATGTGGGCTGGCGATATCGCCGAGCCCAGCGGCTACCGGATGGACGAATATCGGGCGCCGGTGACGCAGACGCTGCAGGGCGCGAGGGTGGTGACGACGGCGGAGGCGGAGGCGCTGTGGCGGGAGAAGAAGGCGGTGTTCTTCGACGTCATGCCGAACACGCCGAAGCCGGCTAATTTGCCGGCAGGAACGATTTGGAGAGCCAAGGTCAGAAAGGACATCCCAGGCAGCACCTGGCTGGCCAATGTCGGTTACGGCGCTATCTCCGAGGAGACGGCCAACTATTTTCGCCAGGGCCTCGCGGCCGCAGCCGGTCCCGACAAGTCGCGTGCCATTCTGTTCTATTGCATGACGAATTGCTGGATGTCGTGGAATGCCGCGAAACGGGCCATCGAATGGGGCCACAGTTCGGTGATCTGGTATCCGCCCGGCGCCGATGGATGGGAGCGTGCCAACCTTCCGCTGGAGGAAAGGAAGCCTTATGTGATTAGCAATTGAGCATGAGCATTGTTATTTTCTTGTTTTTCGACTTTTCAGAACCTGCCGTTTCATTTGTCCATTTTGAGAGCTGATGGACGAGCCATTGCAATGGTGCCCAGCAATGGTTGACTGAGAAAAGGATCGGCCCCTTCGGGCTGGTAGAAGAGGAGATATGCCATGAAGAAGAGCTGGACGAAACCGACCATGTGCCAGGTTGCTGCGGGCTTCGAGATTTCGCGGTATCTGCCTGCTGAAATTACTCCCAAGAAGTAGGCCGCAGAGGTGCGTGTCCCCGGCAACGGGGACACGCACTGTCTTGCCGCGCGAGGTCTTGGTGAAAGGCTTTGACGCGTTCAATGCGGGCGCGAAGCCATTCGCGGTCGAAGATTTGCTGTTGGTTGAACAAGCCGCAGAGCGGGCATGGCAATGCGCTTGAAGATCATCGGCTCGGCGGCAGGCGGCGGCTTTCCGCAGTGGAACTGCAACTATCGCCTGAGCCGCGCGGCTCGCACCGGGATGGCTGGCGTGCATTCGCGAACCCAATCAAGCATCGCCGCCTCAGTGGATGGGGCCGGCTGGGTTCTCTTCAACGCCTCGCCCGATATTCGCCAGCAGATTGCGCAAACGCCTGAATTGCAGCCGGCGCCTGATGCGCCGTTGCGTTCGACGCCCATCCGCGCTGTGGTGCTGACCAATGCCGATGTCGATCATGTCGCCGGCCTGCTCAGTCTGCGTGAGCGGCAGCCCTTCGCCATCTACGCAACGACACAGGTGCTGGCGACGCTGGAGGCGAATTCGATCTTCAATGTCCTCGATCCGGCGCTCGTGCCGCGACGCATCTTGCCGCCGGCGCAAGAACTGACGATCTGCGACGCAGACGGCCAAGACACCGGCGTGACTGTCGAGAGTTTTCCCGTGCCCGGCAAGATAGCCCTCTATCTCGAGGAAAGAAGCCGGCCGGAAGCCAATTTCAGTTCCGACGCCGGCGACACGATCGGCGTCCGTATCGGCGCTGCCGGCAGCCGCGGCTCCGTCTTCTACATCCCGGGTTGCGCGCGCATCGATGCGGCCCTGCGCACGCGCCTGGCCGATGCCGCCTGTGTCCTGTTCGATGGCACGGTCTACACCGACGACGAGATGATTGCCGCCGGCGTCGGCCAAAAGACCGGGGCGCGCATGGGGCATCTGGCAATGTCGGGAGACGATGGGTCGATCGCCGGCTTGGCCGAATTGAGGATCGGCCGCCGTGTATTCGTCCACATCAACAACACCAATCCGGTTCTGGACGAGAATTCCGCCGAACACGCAGTGGTCAAAGCGGCTGGCTGGGAAGTCGCCCGCGACGGCATGGAGATGGAATTTTGAGCGATTTCCACGACGCGGCCAGGAACGGCCTGTCCTCCAGCGAGTTCGAAGCCGTGCTGCGGCAAATCGGTGCCGAGCGCTATCACAACCGCCACCCTTTCCATCACAGGATGACCAGCGGTGCGCTGTCGAGGACCGAGATGCAGGCATGGGCGCTGAACCGCTATTGCTACCAGGCCGTCATCCCGCGCAAGGATGCCATGATCCTGGCACATGCTGAGGATCCGGCGTTTCGCGCCGCCTGGCGCAAACGCATCGAGGACCATGATGGCGAGGACGGCTGGAGCGGCGGTATAGCGCGCTGGCTGCATCTGGCGACCTCGCTCGGCCTCGATGCCGATGACGTGAAGAGCGAAAGGCTGGCACTGCCGGCGACACGTTTCGCGGTCGGCGCCTACCTCGCCTTTTGCACGAACCGGACGCTGTTCGAGGCGGTCGCCTCGTCGCTGACCGAGATGTTCTCGCCACTCATCATCGGCGAACGGGTCCCGGCGATGCTGGCCAAATACGATTACATTACCGAGGACACGCTGGCCTATTTCAGCCGACGGCCTGAACAGGCCTCGCGCGACGCCGACTTCGCCCTCGCCTACGTGCTCAGCCATGCCGACACGGCGGAACACCAGCAGCAGGCGATCGATGCGCTGGTGTTCAAATGCGATATACTGTGGGCCATGCTCGACGCGCTTCAACACGCCTATGGCGAGCCCGGAAACATCCCGCCCGGCGCCTTCCGTCCGGAGCCAGCCCGATGATGGCGCTGCGCGAAAGAGCTTTGGTTTCGTCACGATCGGTGCCGTCGCTGCCGAAGCACGTGCGCATACAGTACGATCCCGTGCGGCAGGCGTTCGCCGTGCTTTCGCCGGAAAAGGTGTTTTGGCCTAACGACATCAGCCTCGATATATTGCGCCGCTGCGATGGACGGTCCACGGTCTGCCACATCATCGCCGAGCTTGCCGCGGATTATGACGCCGAACAGCAGGCCGTGGCGGCCGACGTCGTCGCCTTCCTGCAAGAATGGTCTGACAAGCTGCTGGTAAAACTATGAGCGAGCCCCTTCTCCCTCCGATCGGCATGCTGGCGGAACTGACGCATCGCTGCCCGCTGCAATGCCCGTATTGCTCCAATCCCCTCGAATTGCTGAAGGCCAATCGCGAACTCGACACCCAGACCTGGCTCGACCTGTTCTCGCAGGCCGCCGATCTCGGCGTTCTCCAGGTGCATCTGTCGGGCGGTGAACCGACGCTGCGACGCGACCTCGAGCAATTGATCGCCGGGCTTTCGGCGCGCGGCGTCTACACCAATCTGATCACCGCCGGCGTCGGCATTGCCGAAGGCCGCATCGAGGCATTTGCCGAAGCCGGGCTCGATCATCTGCAGCTGAGCTTTCAAGGCGCACGGCCGGCGACCACCGACCGCATCGGCAACCACAAAGGCGGCCACGAAAAGAAGCTGGAGACGGCACGCCGCGCCCGCGCGGCCGGCCTGCCGCTGACCATCAACGCGCCGATCCATCGCCACAACATCGAGGAAGTGCCGGAATTCATCGACCTGGCGCTTTCGCTGGGCGCGGAGCGGCTCGAGATCGCCAATGTGCAGTATGCCGGCTGGGCGCTGACCAATCGCGATCAACTGATGCCCGAGCGTGCTGCGGTCGAAAGTCAGGCGGAGATCGTCGCGGCGGCGCGCGAACGGCTCGCCGGCATCATGAACATCGATTTCGTCCCACCGGATTATTTCGCTATCTATCCCAAGCCGTGCATGGGCGGCTGGGCGCGCGACGCGTTCATGGTGGCGCCAGACGGCACCGTGCTGCCATGCCATGCCGCACAGACCATCCCGTCGCTCAGCTTTGAGCGTTTCGGACCGCGCAGCCTGGCCGAAATCTGGACCGATTCGCCGGCATTCAACGCCTTTCGCGGCACCGACTGGATGCAGCAGCCCTGTCGCAGCTGCGAACGGCGTGAGATCGACTGGGGCGGCTGCCGCTGCCAGGCGATGGCGATCGCCGGCGACGCCGCCGCGACGGACCCGGCTTGCGCGAAATCGCCGATCCATGCGCGCATGGCCATGCTGATCGACGAAGCCCAGCGTGCTGCGGCAGTTCCTTCGAACGACGAACAATTCGTCTACCGGCGGATCGGCGTCGTCACCGAGCCCGCCTGATCTCTTCCCCGGTTTCGCGCTGGCGCACCGCGTCGGCGAAGGCCAGTGCGTCGCGATTGACGGCAACGTTGTGGACGCGAAAGATCGAAGCGCCCTTCAGCCGCAGGATGACGCTTGTTGCCGCTGTGCCGACGTCTCGCCCCTCGTCACTTTCGCCGACCAGGCCACGGGCAAGGCGCTTGCGTGACGTGCCGACGAGCAATGGAAAACCGAGCGCGCGCAATTCACCGAAGCGAGCCATGAGCTCGAGGTTTTCTTCGCCGTCCTTGGCGAAAGCAAAGCCGGGGTCGAGCACGATCCGCTCGTCCGGGATGCCGGCGTCGCGCGCGATCGCCAGCGATCTGTTCAGGAACAGGAACTGGTCGGCGATCACATCCGCCAGTTTTTCGCGGCCGCGCCCGGTGTGCATGATGACCAGGCCGGCGCCGGTTTCCGCCGCAACCTGCGCGATGTCGGGTTCGCGCTGCAGGCCATGCACGTCGTTGACGATATGCGCGCCCGCGGCGACCGCCAGCCGCGCCGTCTCGGCCCTGTAGGTGTCGACCGAAACCAGGCTGCCACCTTCGGACGACAGCGCCTCGATGATCGGCAGGATGCGCGCTTGTTCCTCGCGCGCCGAAACGGCGCCGGCGCCGGGCCGGGTGGATTCGCCGCCGACATCGATGATCGCCGCGCCCTCGCCGATCAGGCGCCGCGCCTGCTGCAGCGCCCGCTCCGGCCGGTCGAAGTCTCCGCCGTCGGAAAAACTGTCCGGCGTGACGTTCAAAATCCCCATCAGCAACGATTTCGCGCCAAGATCGAGATGCCGTCCATGAGCAAGCTGCCAGCGCGTCATGCGTCAACCTTTTTTCATATCAGATGCAATTCGCGACAAGATTGTCACTCACACGGGTCCGGTTTCCCCATCTACCTATGCTCGCGAAACAAAAGGAGCGTAGCAATGACCAGGGAAACGATCAGCTTTATCTACACGACCTATATCGTCTCGACACCGGGAAAGGTGTTCGAGGCGATAACCAAGCCGGACCTCGCACGGCGCTACTGGGGCCACGAGAACGTCTCCGACTGGAAGCCCGGTTCGAGCTGGCAGCATATCCGCGCCAATGATGAACGGACCGTCGAGCTCGTCGGCAAGGTCGTCGAGGTGTCGCCGACCCGTCTCGTCATCACCTGGGCAAACGCTTCGCAGGCGTCCGATCCGGCGAGCTACAGCCGGGTAAGCTTCGAGCTCGAGGAATACGAGGCCATGGTCCGGCTGACCGTCAGCCATGACGAGCTCGAAGCCGGCAGCGGCATGGCCAACGGCATCAAGAAGGGTTGGCCGATCGTCCTCTCCAGCCTGAAATCCTTCCTCGAAACCGGCCAGGCGATCGATGTCTTCGCCAAACCGCGCGCGTCCGAACGGGCTGCCTGACCCGGATTATGGAGCCGAGCAGATGAATACTCTCTACACCGGCGGATGCGCGTGCGGCGCGGTCCGCTACGAGGCAAAGGCCGCCCCGATCTTCGAGAACCACTGCCAATGCCGCGATTGCCAGCAAAGAAGCGGCACCGGTCACGGATCTTACCTGACGTTTGCGTCGCGGGCGGACGTGACGATCACCGGCGTGACGACGGACTGGCGTGTCGCGGCAGACAACGGGAATGAGAAAATCCATTCCTTCTGCCCGGTCTGCGGAACGCCGACACACTTGACATACGCCGCCATGCCGGACGTGATCACGGTCCATGCCGCAAGCCTTGACGATCCAGGCCGGTTCAATCCGACCGTGGTGACCTACGGTATCCGGGCCCTCACCTGGGACAAGATGGAAACCGGGCTGACGACGTTCGAGAAAATGCCATCAGGCTAACGGCCCGGCGGGGGGCGGACGCGCACTATCTCCAGGAAGCGGATCTGTGCCCCATCGCGGCATTTCTCCGGCTCGAGCAGTGCGAGCCCCGCTCCGAGCCATTCCTCGCGGGTTCAGGTCTTGTGTTTGATCATCGCTCCTGTCTGCTTGCTCGGGGTTGCCTTTCCGTTTCTCGAAACAACTTGTTGCGTCAGGAGATAAACTTAACGCCGGAGGCGAAACATGGTAGCCAGATGTGGAGCGGGTTTCCGATGGACTGCCTGATCACGGACTCCTACCCGCTTGTTGCGGCGCCCGTTTGAGGGCGCGGGCGCCTCGTCGGACCACCTGCGTCGCATGGAGGGCAGCATGAAATCGCCGACAGTGAGAGTTATGGCCGCGGCCGATGAAGATCCGGCGATCGGAACAATCGTTCTGGCGTTTGCAGCGGATCCCATGGCGCGATGGACCTGGCCGCATGCACACCAGTACCTTGCCGCCATGCCGCGACTGGTCCGCGCCTTCGGAGCCAGGGCATTCTCAAACGGAAGCGGCTTTTGCACCGATGGCTATACCGGGACGGCGCTGTGGCTGTCGCCCGATGTGCATCCCGACGAGGAAGCGCTTGGTGCGCTTGTCGAGAGCACGGTTTCGCCCTCCCTTGCCCCTGAAGTCGCCGCTATATTCGAGCAGATGGCGAAGTACCATCCGGCCGAACCGCATTGGTACTTGCCCGTGATCGGCGTCGACCCGGCGCATCGGGGCGAAGGTCACGGCAACGCCTTGATGGCGTACGCGCTCGCGCAGTGCGATCGCGATCACGCGCCCGCCTATCTGGAATCCTCGAACCCGCGCAACATTCCGTTCTACCGGCGCCACGGCTTCGAACCGCTCGGCGCGATCCAGATCGGTTCATCGCCGACGCAAGTCCCGATGCTGCGGCGACCGCGTTGAGCCAGGTAGGGAGACGAGCGAAGCGTCAACCGCCCGGCTAACCGGCCGGCGTCACGGCCGACGCTCCACGACATTCCGGCTCCCCGTCCAGCGCCGGCGCGGTCGTCAGCCTGTCTCGGCTCAGTCGGTGAACACAACGGGTGCAAGCGGTTTGCGGCTGATCGACAGCGAGAAAATATCCGGCCGGGAATAGTGCCCGGCGACGTCGAGCGACCGCCGGGCGCGGCCGACCGCTTCCGGATCAATTTCGGCGAAAAGGATTCCCTTGTCGCGGTTCAGCGGTCCGGCCGCGATTGCGCCGCCCGGCTTGACGACGACGGCGTCGCCGTCGTTGATCCACTCTTCGGCCTTGAACAGTCGGTCGCGATCGGGAAAGTCGGCCGGCAGATCGCTGCCCTGCATTGCCGTCGCGGTGCCGATGACCCAGCATCCGCCCTCGCGGGCGATGTGGCGCAATGTGGCTAGGCAGAGTTCACCATTGTCCCACGTCGGATTGACGAGAATGTCGATGTTCTGGGCGTAGAGAGCGTAGCGCGCAAGCGGCATATAGCTTTCCCAGCAGATCAGGCACCCCAGGCGGCCGACCGGCGTGTCGACAACTCTGAGGCCGCTCGCGTCGCCCGTCCCCCAGACCATGCGCTCGGGGTTGGTCGGCATCAACTTGCGATGTCGGTTTTGGAGCGTGCCATCCGGTCCAATCACGACCACGGTGTTGAACAGCGTTGTGCCCGAGAAACGACTGTCGATCTCGTTCAGGCCGACGACAATCGTCACCGCACGTTGGCTGGCGGCCTGCTGCAGAGGCGCAAGATCATCTCGCTCGATGTCGACGGCGTTGCTGCGCAGCCTGGCGTGAAGCTCGCTTGACAACGCCATATCCGTGCCGGGCTTCAGCCGCCAGACCCACGTCGGATATCCGGGTATCCAGGCTTCAGGGAAGATCACCAGGGTGGCGCCGGCATCGGCGGCTTCGTCGATCGCCTCGACGGCTCTGGCGATGGTCGCCTCGCGATCGAGAAAGACCGGCGGCTTCTGAACGACGGCAATTTTTGCTTGCATGGCGGTTTCCTCTACTCCCAATGCACGTTCCCACTACACTTCAGCTGCAATGGTTTTCTTGTGAGCGCGGCGACAATCATCTCGCAGGGACTGCCGTTGATCTCAGGACGCCTTCCCAGATTGGGCTCCATTGAATGGTTTCGTCGCCGTCGTCGTTGTCATCGGCTGGCTCCTGAAGGCTGTTTCGCAAGACCGTGTTCACGGCTAAACTTGCCGACAATCGTGGGAGCGCCCGTGGAAACCGGCATCGAATTATCTCGAGGCAGCGCAGGCAGGCCAGGAATGCAACGCCCTATCCCGCTCCGGGTACGTCTGCTCGGCGAGCTCCAGCTTGTCGGCGCCGACGGGAAGGCCCTTGCATTGCCCGCCTCCCGCAAAACGCGCGCGCTTCTTGGCTATCTCATTGCCACCGGTCAGGTGCACCGGCGTGAACGGCTCTGCGATCTGTTCTGGGACGGACCGGACGATCCGCGAGCCGAGTTGCGCTGGAGCCTCAGCAAGATCCGCGCGCTGCTCGGCGACGGCAGCAGGGCTCGGCTCGTGGCGGATCGTGAGCGGGTCGGCATCAAGCTTGGCGATGCGCTGGTCGACCATACGGTCGTGCGCTCGCTTGCCGCTAGCAGCGTCGCCGCCGCGACCACCGAGGTGCTGACCGAGACTGTGGCGCTGTTTGGAGGCGAGTTCCTCGACGGGCTCGATCTGCCGCTCTGCTACCGCTACCAGGAATGGTGCATAGCGGAGCGGGAGGCGATGAGCCAGCTCCGGTTCAGGTTTCTCGCCGCGCTTATCGCGCGACTGGAAGACGTCCCGACGGATGCCCTGCCCTATGCCTACGCATTTGTTTCGGCCGACCCGTTATCCGAAGCCGGTCATGCTGCGGTGATCCGGCTGCTTGGAAAGATGGGCCGGACCAACGACGCGCTCGTTCATTACGAGCGGGCGCATCGCATATTCGAAGCCGAGCTTGGCGCGCCGCCAGGCGAGGAACTGAAGGCGGCGAGGCAGGCGCTGCGACCGAGCCCGATCGCAGGCGCCCGAGCCGCACCTTCCAGTGCAGCCAGGGGAACCCTGGACGACGCTCCGCGGCCTGCGGCTTCCGGGCCGATGGTTGGGCGCGACGCCGAGCGCACAAGCATCGATCGCCTCGTCGGGATGGCAGCCGACAGCGGCCCGGATGTCATCCTCGTGACTGGAGAACCCGGCATCGGCAAGAGCCACATGCTAGCCTATTTCAGCGAAGGGATGGCCGCTGCCGGCGGGCGCGCCTTCAGCGCGCGCGCCTTCGAAGCCGAGACGGCACGATCCTATGGCATCTGGATCGATCTCCTTTGCTCGGTCCAGCGGCAGCGACCGCGCCATGGATTGCCTTCGCTTCTCGGCCCACTGCTCCCCGAGCTTGGAGGCGGCGAAGCCGGGGTCGGGGATCGCACTCAGCTGTTCGACGCCATTGTCGACGTGCTTCACGGGCTCGCCGCCGACGCGCCGGTGGGTATTGCCCTCGACGACGTCCAGTGGATCGACGACGCGTCCGCGTCGCTGCTTCACTATGTTGCTCGCCGGACCGAGGCAGCCCCCGGTCTTGTCATCGCCTGCGCAGCGCGTTCTGGAGAAGTCGAAGACAATATCGCGGTAGCGCGGGTGCTGCGCTCGCTCACCCGCGATGGCCGACTGACAGAGATCGAGCTCGATACGTTGAGCGCCGACCACACGGCAGAGCTGGTCCGGTGGCTCGACCCGGCTCTGGACGCAGCTCAAATCATCGCCGCGAGCGATGGCAATCCGCTGTTTGCGCTCGAACTTGCCCGCGCTCACCTGCGCGGGGATCCCGGCCCCGGCCGTACCGTGAAAGCCCTGATAGAAGGACAACTGGCTGGGCTGACCGACCCGGTGCGCGAAACGCTGGTCTGGGCTGCAGCGCATGGCCGCACCTTCACGCCGCAGGATCTCGCGCGCTTGGCGCCATTTGATGCTGCCGGGCTGCTGATGGCACTGGGGGAGCTTGAGCGGCGCGGGCTGGTGCGGCCGGCAGGCGGCGACGCCTATGACTTCACCCACGACCTCGTCCGGCAAGTGACCTACCGCAGCTTGTCCCATCCCAGGCGCAAGTTGTTGCATCGACATATCGCGCGCGCGCTTCGACCGGCGGCGGAGCGCGGCGGTGACGCCGCAGCCGATCTCGTTCATCACGCCGTGCTCGCCGAGGATGACGAGATGGCCGCACGAGCTTGCATCGTCGCCGGCGAGCGGGCCCTTCGGCTATTCGCCAATGCCGAGGCCGCCGGCCTGGCCGAGCGAGGGCTGCGGTATGTCGCGTGGCTGCCGGAAGCGCCGGAGAAGCTGGTTTCCCGGATTGCGCTGCTCAAGATCCGCGTTCTTGCGGCGACTGGTCCCGGATTGCGGTCACTTCCCCCCATTGAAGAGGCGATCGCCGACGCGACCACCGGAGCGGAGGAACAAGGGCTGCAGGCTGCCGCGGCGACAGGGCACTATCTGCTTTCCATTCTCCATCAGCAGGCCGGGCAAATAGAGCAGGCCGAGGCAAGCACGCTTCGTGCGGCCGAGATAGGGCGCAACGCTGACCGCAAAATCCAGGCGCATCAGCTCGCCAACACGGCTCGCTGCCTGCTTGAGCTGGAGACAGAAATTGCGCGCGCGCGCGAATTGATCGCGGAGGCCGGCGATATCGCGCGGTCGCTTGGTACAGAGTTGTGCGAACTGCATTGGGCCAGCGGGCTGCTGGAGCGATGGGACGGTCGGCAGGGTCAAGCCGCCGTTCATCTTGCTCGCTCTCTTGCCTTGGCGCGCCGAAGCGAAGACCGCTGGCGCGAGTACAAATGCCTGACCTGGCTGGCGACGCTTCATTTCGAAATGGGACGATATGCCGACATGCACGCCCGCTGTGAGGAGCTACGGTCGGTTGCCTCACGGATTGGGGAGGAGACGCCTTTCGTCGATGCCCTGCAGGCGCTTGCTGCCCTCGTGACGGCGGATGATGCAGCCGACGAGGCGCTGGAGAGCGCCTTGGCGCGGCTTCGTGCCGCCGACGACAAGTCTTACCTGGCTTACACTCTCAACAGCGCCGCGAGTTTTTATTGTCGTGCCGGCCTAATGGAGCAAGCCCGGCTCCACGCCAGCGAGGCACTGACAGTCGCCTCAAAAATCCGCCGGCGCTGCGAGATCGCCATTGCCAAGGCCCTGCTCAGCGCGGCCGCCAACAGTTCTTCGGCGCCGGAAATCGACGACGATTGCCGAGCGTCGATCGAGCTTGAGGATTTCAGCGCGAGGGCGCGAGCAGTTTTGCGCCATCCTGCCGAACCGGCGCGCAGCGTTCCAACGGCGGCACCCACGCCGGGCCCTCAGACTTGAACGAGCCATCGAACAGGAGAGCACCATGCCTCGCATAATCGTCGAGCGGACGTTTGAAGTCCCGTTCACCCAGCAAGAACTCGACGCGGTAGAGGCGCGGATGGCGCCGTGCCTCGACCTCTACGATGTCCGTTGGATCCGTAGTTACTGGTCATCCGACCGGCTGCGCATGATCTGCGAATACGAAGCCGCTGATATCGCCAGCGTTCGAAACGTCCAGCACGAGGCTGAAGCCAGGTTTGAGCGGGCCTGGGCTGCCGATGTGCTGGGCGAGCCGTGAGGCCTTGCACGATCACACGATGCCCGAAACCCTCCTCTCCCCGTCACCTCGCGAAGGCCGAGTACGCCGATAAGATTGTGCGCGCCCTGCTCCGGTCGTGCTCCTTCAGCCCCACGAGTACGCTCCATGGATCGCAACGACTGTGTTCCTTGGCAATCTCTGTGGGCACGAAGTCGTTACCAGGGCTGAGTGCTAGTCAAGAAATCGTTCTCAGCGCCAGTGCCAGGACGCTGGCCAAGGCGCAACAGGTCCGACAGCGCGGCGCGAAGTTGCGGCCAGGAATTACGATGCTAGCGCCAGACCAAGCGTTTGGCGCGCCTCGGTGACGGTGGCCACACGCCGCCCGAACTTCTCGACTGAGGCCGCCGCGAGTTCGACAAGCTCGGCGTTGCTGCGCGCCAGGCGTTCCCTGGTGATCCTGATATTATCCTCAAGTCCGGTGCGCACTGCGTCTGCTCCGCGCGCCAACGCCCATTCCATGACGATCGTCTGGTTGCGGCCTATTCCGGCCGCCGTCCAGGTGGATTTTGGAAACAGGAGTTTCGCTTCCCTGAGGAGCACATCGAGCAATCTCTCCTCCGCAGGCAATGCGTTTTGCACGCCCATGACAAACTGGATGTGCGGGCGCTCACCGATAAGTCCACCGTCGGCCAGCCGCCTGGCAGTGTGAAGGTGCGACAGGTCGAAGATCTCGATCTCCGGCAGCACGCCATTTGCCTTCATCGCGGTTGCGAGATCAGCGATCAGGGCGGGATGGTTCTCGTAGACGATGGATGGGAAGTTGACCGAACCGGTCGAGAGCGAGGCCATGTCCGGCTTCAGATAAAGTGCCGAGCCACGCGCGGCAGGATCACGACCGCGCCCGCCGGTCGAAAACTGGACGATCATGCCGGGGCAGTGCCTACGCACCCCCTCCTGAACGGCAGCGAAGCGCGTTGGTTCAGACGATGAACTCTGATCGTCGTTGCGCACGTGGATGTGCACCAGCGACGCACCTGCTTCAAAGGATTCCTGGGTCGACTCGATCTGTTCGGCCACGCTGATCGGCACCGCAGGATTGTCTTCCTTGCGCGGCAGCGAGCCGGTGATCGCAACAGCGATGATGCAGGGTTCAGGCATGGCGATACTCTATCGGTCGACCCGGTCGATGAGCCAGCGGATCGCGAGCGGATAGCCCTCGGCGCCAAGCCCTGCGATCACGCCGGTGGCGACTTTCGACACCAGCGACCGATGATAGATCTCCTCGCGGCGATGGATGTTCGAGATATGCAGTTCGACGATCGGGCCCGGAAACATTTTGAGCGCATCGAGCACCGGGATCGAAATGAAGCTCAAACCCGCGGGATTGATCAGAATGCCCGCGCCGTCGTCGATCGCCTCATGCACCCAGTTGACGATTTCGCCCTCGATGTTCGACTGGTGAAAACGGATCGGATGGTCGCCGGCGGCGTCACGGCACATCGCCTCGATTTCTGCGAGTGTCGTCCTGCCATAGATCTCCGGCTCGCGCATGCCGAGCCGGTTGAGATTTGGGCCGTTGAGGACGAAGATTGGCTTGGTCATGGTCCTATCCTTGATAGCCCAGCATGCGCGGCAGCCACAACACCAGCGATGGGAAGAAGGTGATCAGCATCAGGGCGGCAATCATGGCGTAGAGAAACGGCATTACGTCGTGCACCAGGTCGCGCAGCGGCACCTCCGCGATGCGGGTCATGATGAACAGCAGCAACCCGTAGGGCGGGGTGACGAGCCCGAGCATGATGTTGACGACGACCATTACGCCGAAATGCACCATGTCGACACCGAGCGCCTGCGCCGTCGGAATCAGCACCGGCACGATGACCAGCAGGATAGTCGTGCCTTCCAGCACGCAGCCCAGGATCAGCAGCAGGATGTTGACCAGGATCAGGAAACCCATCGGCGAAAGATCCCAGGACTTCAGGATCACCGACAGGGATTGCGGAATGTTCTCAACCGTAACAACGTAGTTGAACACCAGGGCGCCGGCGATGAGCATGCCGATCGAGGCGGTGGTGCGGGCGCTGTTGAGAAGCGCATGGTAGAGCTGGCCCGGCGTCACGCTGCGATAGATCGCGACCGAGATGAGCAGCGCGTAGCCGGCGGCGACCGCCGCGGCCTCGGTCGGGGTCATCACGCCGCCCCTTATGCCGACCAGCAGAACGACCGGCAGCATCAGCGCCGGAAATGCGCGCAAGGTGATCCCCGGAAGTTCCCTGAGCGGCACCGGCTTCTCGACCGGAAAGTTCTTCCGGCGCGCGTCGATGGCGACGATGATCATCTGCGTCAGGGCGAGAAGAAGGCCCGGCACGATACCGGCAATGAAGAGGTAGCCGATGGATGCATCCGAGATCAGCGCATAGATGACCAGCGGAATCGACGGAGGAATGATCGGGCCGATGACGGAGGTGACGGCTGTCAGCGCAGCGGCATAGCTCGCCGGGTACTTGCCATCCCTGGTCATGAGTTGCTGCATCATCTTGCCGGTGCCCGCAGCGTCGGCGATGGCCGAGCCGGACATGCCGGCGAAGATGATCGACTGCAGCACGTTGACTTGCGCCAGGCCGCCGCGGAAACGGCCGACGACGGCGTTGCAGAATTGCAGCAGCCGGTCGGTCATCGTCCCGGCGTTCATCAACTCCGCGGCGAGAATGAACATCGGTACGGCAAGCAGAATGTAGCTTGTGTAGAGCCCGTTGAGGAGCTGCTCGGCGGAGGTGCCCATGTCGAGCCCTTCCAGCCAGAGATAGAGGATCGACCCGGCGATCATCGAGTGACCGATCGGCAGGCCAAGCAGGGCCAGCGCTGTGATCGCAACGACTGACAGCGAAAAGGGACTCGCGAGATTCATACGCCGGAGCTCGCTTTCGTGGGGTCGAATTCCGCCGGTGCTTCGCCGCGCAGAGCACGCCACGCCAGCCATAGGTAGCGGGCGATCACGGCGACCACGAAGACGAGATAGATCGAGAACAGCCAGTCGAAGCGTATCTTGAGGTAGGCGGTGCTCTCGACCTTCATGAAGGTCACGTAGCTGAAGACGGCCGGAAAGGACCAGCCATAGAGCGCGACGAGAGCGATTGCGAAGGCGAGCGTCATTACCCGCCTGATGTCCGGACCGACTGTGGCGTAGAGGAGATCAAAACGGATTTCCTCCTCTTCACGAACGACGAACGCTGCGCCGAACAGCACAACCCAGATCCAGAGTACGACGGTGAGCTCGTTGCTCCAGCCGGTCGGCCAGTTGAGAAGGTAGCGAAAAGCAACCTGCAGCAGAAACGCGGCGAACATGGCGCCGATTGCGATGGCGATGGCGTTCTCGGCGCGCCGGTAGAGCCAGCCGCCGACCTTTCTCAATCCCGGGTTCATGATGCCTCCCTGCCTGGCCAAACCGGCCAGCCGGTCGCAAGCGGACCGGCCGGCGAGCTCGTCGCGTCAAAGCGCGTTGATCTTGTCGACCATCCCGGCAGGCCATTCCTTGGCCAGGTCGGAGGCAAGATATTGCTCCTGCACATGCTTGCGGAATGCTGCGACATCGGGCTCGTAGATCTTCAGGCCCTTGCCCTTGAACGTTTCAACGAGTTCCTTCTCGCGCTTCAGGTGTTTCTCTGTCGAGAAGTCGATCGCCTTGTCCGCCGCGGCCTGGACCTTTGCCTGCTTCTCGGCCCCCATCTCGTCCCACAATTTTTTCGAGATGCTGAGAAGGTCGAAACCCACAAGATGCGAGGTAAGTACGATCTGCGACATGACCTCGTAGAACTTCATGTTCTCGACGTTGGGCAACGGGTTGTCCTGCCCGTCGATTGCGCCTGTCTGCAGGCCGGTATAGACCTCGGCGTAGGCCATTGGCGTCGGGTTCGCACCGAGCGCCTGGCCGAGGAATTGCCAGGCGTCGCCACCCGGCATACGCAGCTTGATGCCTGACATGTCGGCGGGAGTCTTGATTTCCTTGTCCGGCTTCAGACCGACCTGGCGCAGGCCGAAATAGGTAGGGCCGAGCACCCTCACGCCGAGTTGGTCCTCGGTCATCCGCTTCAGCTCCGCACCGGCATCGCTGGCAAAGAACGCCTTCACGTGCGCGGCGTCACGGAACAGGTAGCCGGCGGTGACGATAGACCACGCCGGAATCTGCTTGGAGATGTCCTGCGGGGCCACATTGCCCATCTCGAGGTTGCCGCGCTGGATGGCGACAAGTTCGGTGCCCTGCTTGAACAGGTTGCCGCCGTAATAACCCTCGAAGGCAAAGTCGTCCTTGATGGCTTCGGCGAACATCTTCATCATCTCGGCCCGGATGTCCTGTTCCGAGAACACGGCCGAGAAACGCAGCTTCGGCTTGTCCTGCGCGAAGGCGGGAACGGCGGCCCCGGCGGCGAGTGCGCCGGCGGCGACCATAAACAGGCGTCGGTTCATTTCAGCTTTCATGTCGATTTCCTCCCTATGGTCTTCATACAATTATAGGCGTCATTGCCTTCATGCGGCGGCCTCGAAATGATCTGCCATGGCGCGGCGGTCGGCCTTGCGCCCGGTGAAGAGTTCGAACGCGCGGACGGCCTGATAGATCGCCATGCCGATGCCCGGCAGCGTTCTGCAGCCGATCGCACGGGCCGCGACCAACAACTCTGTTTCGGTCGGAAAGTAGATTATGTCGGCGACCCATTTTTCGGCTCTCAGGAGAGCCGTGTCGAACGGTGTTCCGGGGTATTTCGCCATGCCCATCGGCGTCGTGTTGACGATGCCGTTGGCCATGAACACGGCTGCGGCCGGGTCCGGCCACGTCTCGACGCGGCCGCCGAACAAGGCGCCCATGCGCGACGCAAGTTCCGAGGCGCGACCGGGTTGGCTGTCGAGGACGAACAGCCGGCCAACGCCCATTTGCATCAGCGCGTGTGCGACTGCGGCGCCCGCTCCGCCGGCGCCGAACATTGCGACACAGCCCATCGATGCGCCTGTCATCGCTTCGCGAAAACTCTCCGCGAAACCCCAGCTGTCGGTGTTGTGGCCTTCCTTGCGCCCGCCGGCAAAGACGACCGTATTCACCGCGCCTATCGCGCGCGCTTCCGGCGACAGCGCATCCAGGACGGGAATGACAGCCTGTTTAAACGGATGAGTGACGTTGAGGCCGTGAAAGCCGGCAATTTCCGCCGCCGCGATCACGTCGCCGATCGCCGCGTCCGGAAATCCGAGCCGGTCGAAATCGAGCAAAAGATACGAATAGCCGATGCCGAGGCGCCGGGCTTCACGCTCGTGCATGCCGGGAGTGCGCGAGGACTGAATACCGCGTCCGACGAGGCCAATCACGACCTTTTCGCTGTCGCCGCCGGCGGCGCCCTTGTGCTCGTCCGCAAGACGGCAAAGGAGGTCGACAAGGCTGTCGCCCATCTCCCGAAATTCCTCCCTGTGCGGGCCGCCTCCCAGCCCAAATGCGGCAATTCCTGGATCGCCCCTGGATCGCGCCCTTGTGTTCACGCCAAACGCGCCGGTAAATGAGCCGTCGTGATTTGCGAATGATGTACTAACTGGTTAGTTTAGTCAAATGCCGGCTGCGCCGGGGCGGGAACTCAAACTGCATGGCCGTTATCAAGAAAGAACGAAAGCCGAAGCCGGACGCGAGCACGACGCGTATCCAGGACCCTGACGGTACGCGCCGCAACATCCTGGAGATCGCCTCCAAGGAGTTTGCCCTGAACGGCTTGTCGGGCGCGCGCATAGACGAGATTGCAGCGCGCACACGCTTCAGCAAGCGCATGATCTACTACTACTTCGGCGACAAGGAAGGTCTCTACCTGCGCGCGCTCGAGAACGCGTATCGCCAGGTGCGCGAGGGCGAGGCTCAACTTGACATCGAAGGCCTGCCCCCCGTGGCGGCACTGACACGCTTGGTGGAGTTCACGTTCGACCACCATCACCGACACGAGGAATTCATCCGCATGGTAATGATCGAGAACATCCATCACGGCCAATACCTCGAACAATCGGATGCGATCCGCGAACTGAACGTGACTGCGATCGACCACATCTCTCGCATCTATTCACGCGGTGTCGAAGAGGGGGTCTTCCGGCCGGGACTCGACGCGATCGAACTCCATTGGCAAGTAAGCGCGCTGTGCTTCTTCAACGTTTCCAATCGCACCACCTTTTCGATGATCTTCGGACGCGACTTCGGCGCGCCGGCACAACTCGAACGGCTCAAACGCAACAGCGTCGAGATGCTGTTGCGTTTTGTCGCCAAGGACGAAGCTCCCGCAGAACGTTGAGCGCGCCGAAACTTGCGATGCTGACAGCGTTGCCTTAGTTTATGTACGAACTGGTTCGTTCATAACAAACCAGGGAGGAGGCGCGTTTGAAGACTTCGATCGCGACGGTGTCGATCGCCGGTGACCTGGCGGAGAAATTCGCGGCAATTTCCGCCGCGGGCTTCGACGGTGTCGAAATCTTCGAAAACGATTTCCTCGCCTTTGACGGCTCACCGCGCGACGTCGGCCGAATGGCTGGTGACACAGGCCTGACCATAACGCTCTTCCAGCCGTTCAGGGATTTTGAGGGGTTGCCGGAGCCGCAGCGCAACCGCGCGTTTGATCGTGCCGAGCGCAAGTTCGACGTCATGCAGGAACTCGGCACCGACCTGATGCTGGTATGCTCGTCGGTGTCGCCGGTCTCGCTGGGCGGGATCGACCGGGCGGCCATGGACTTTCACGAGCTTGGCGAGCGCGCCGCCAAGCGCGGTCTGCGCGTCGGCTACGAGGCGTTGGCCTGGGGGCGTCACGTCAACGATCATCGCGATGCGTGGGAAATCGTGCGCAGGACTGACCATCCGAACGTCGGGCTGGTTCTCGATTCCTTCCACACGCTGGCCCGCAGGATTGAGCTCGGCTCGATCCGCTCGATACCCGCGGACAAGATCTTCATTGTCCAACTCGCCGACGCGCCGCTGATCGAAATGGACTTGCTCTATTGGAGCCGGCACTTCCGCAACATGCCAGGCGAAGGCGATCTGCCGGTGCGACAGTTCATGCAGGCGGTCGCCGCAACCGGTTATGACGGCTACCTGTCGCTCGAGATTTTCAACGACCAGTTCCGTGGCGGGTCGGCAAAGGCGATCTCCGTCGACGGACGGCGTTCGCTCGTCTGGTTGATGGATCAGGTGCGGCGTGAAGAACCGGCACTTGACATGGCCATCCCGCCAATGCCCGACCGCATCGGGGTTGGAGGGGTCGAGTTCATCGAGTTCGCGGCCGATCGCCAGGACGCCGGACAGCTTGGCTCGCTGTTGCGCATGCTCGGCTTTGTCGAGGCCGGCCGGCACGTCTCGAAGGACGTCACGCTCTTCCGCCAGGGCGAGATCAACATTGTCATCAATACCGAGCTGCAGGGCTTTGCCCATTCTTCCTTTGTTGTCCATGGCACGTCGGCATACGCGATGGGCCTGAAGGTCGAGGACGCCGCCGCCACGGTGGCGCGCGCCGAGGCGCTGGGCGCCGAGATCTTTCACCAGCGGGTCGGGCCCGGCGAGTTGTCGATCCCGGCGATCCGCGGCGTCGGCGGCGGACTGATCTACTTCCTCGATGCCAAGACCGACCTGGCGAAGGTCTGGGACATAGAGTTCACGCCGGTGATGCCGGCAAGTTCCGGCAATGGCGTCGGCCTCACCCGTATCGACCATGTCGGGCAGACGATGGCACAGGAGGAGATGCCGAGTTGGCTGCTGTTCTATGTCTCGATCTTCAGGACGACCAAGACCCCGATGGTCGACATCGTCGATCCGGCTGGCCTCGTGCGCAGTCAAGTGATCGAAGGTCTGGACAGGCGCTTCCGCCTGACGCTGAACGGCGCCGAGAGTCACCGCACCCTGGCCGGCCATTTCATCGCCGAAACCTTTGGTTCCGGCGTCCAGCATCTGGCACTCGCGACGGATGACATCTTTGCGACGGCGGCGAAGCTGCAGGCCAACGGCTTCGAACCGCTTCAGATATCGATGAACTACTACGACGACGTAGAAGCGCGCTTCGGTTTGGATCCGGAGGTCGCCGATCGGTTACGCTCAGCCAACATCCTTTATGACCGCGACGACAACGGCGAATTCTTCCAGCTCTATGCGCCGACATTCGGAGAAGGGTTTATTATCGAGTTCGTTGAACGGCGCGGCGCGTATGCAGGATATGGTGCGCCGAACGCACCATTCCGCATTGCCGCACAAAAACGGCTGATGCGGCCCAAAGGAATGCCAAAGCTATGACGGATATGAACTTTGCTCGCATTAATGGCGCGACGATCCACTACCGGCATCGTCCCACAGCCGGCAGGCCGACGGTCGTCTTCGCGAACTCGCTCGGCACCGATATGCGCATCTGGAACGAGGTCGAGCGAAAGCTCACCGAAGACTGTACATCACTTGCGTTCGACAAGCGCGGACACGGCCTGAGCGAACTGGGTGGCGCGCCGCAAACAATCGAAACCCATGCGACAGACCTTGCAGGGCTGCTCGACCATCTCAGCGTAAAGCGCGCGGTGATCTGCGGGCTTTCGATCGGCGGCGTCATTGCGCAATGCCTTTACAAGACGCGGCCGGATTTGATCGAGGGGTTGATCCTTTGCGATACGGCAGCGAAAATCGGCACGGCCGAGATGTGGAACGGGCGCATCAACGCGGCCCTGTCGGAGGGCATCGCGAGCTTTGCCGACGACGTGATGCGAAAATGGTTCACACCGGATTTTCATAAGAATCGCGGCGAGGATCTGGCGGGTTATAAAACGATGCTGACGCGCCAGGATCCGGCCGGCTACGCTGCTGCCTGCGCGGCTATGCGCGACGCCGATTTCACTGCGACGAGCGCCGCGATCAAAGTGCCGACACTCTGCATCGTCGGTGATCAGGACGGATCGACGCCGCCTGAACTGGTGGAATCGCTGGCCCGCTCAATCCCCGCCGCACGGTTCGAGGTCATCGCCGGTGCGGGCCACATCCCATGCGTCGAGCAGCCGGAAAGGCTGACCGGGCTGATCCGTGGCTTCCTGAACGACATGCGAAGCGAGCGCAAATGAGCAAGCCACGACACGGCGACCGATATTTCGAAGGGATGGCGACGCGCCGTTCGGTGCTGGGTGACGCCCATGTCGACCGCGCAGAGGCGGCCAAGACCGAATTCGACATTCCTTTCCAGGAACTGATCACGGAGGCTGCATGGAGCCACGTCTGGTCGCGGCCTAACATCACCAGGCGCGAGCGTTCCATGATCACCATCGCGCTGCTCGCCGCGCTGAAGCAGGATGAAGAGGTTGCGATGCATATCCGCGCCAGCGTCAATACCGGGGCGACGCGCGACGACATACGCGAGGCGCTGCTGCATGTGGCAATCTATGCCGGGGTACCGGCGGCAAATCATGCGATGAAGATCGCCAGGAAGACGTTCGACGAAATCGACGCTCAAGCCGGCTAATCATGACCAAGTCGCGCTTTCCCGCCAACCGCACGCCGGAAATCGGCGCCTTCTTTCAGCGCGACCGCAACTGGCATCCGCCGGCCTTGACGCCAGCCTACAAGACTTCCGTGCTGCGCTCGCCGCAACGGCCGCTTCTTTCCCTCGACAACACCCTGTCGGAGCTTACGGGGCCGGTCTTCGGCCACAACATCCTCGGTGAACTGGACAATGACCTCATACACAATTTTGCCGGGCCGGGCGAAAGCGCGATCGGGCCGCGCATCCTCGTCTATGGCCACCTGCTCGACGAGCGCGGCATTGGCGTCGCCGGTGCGTTGCTGGAGGTATGGCAGGCCAACGCCGGCGGACGCTATCGACACAAGAAGGAGACTTATCTCGCGCCACTCGATCCGAACTTCGGCGGCTGCGGCCGCACCATCACCGGCGAGGATGGCTCCTATTGTTTCCGCACTATCCAGCCGGGGCCATATCCCTGGCCCAACGGACCCAACGACTGGCGTCCAGCTCACATCCATTTCTCGATCTTCGGGCACGGCTTCGCGCAGCGCTTGATCACCCAGATGTATTTCGAGGGCGACCCGATGATCTGGAGGTGCCCGATCGTGCGGACCATCAACGACCGCCGCGCTATTGAAGGCCTCACCGCCGCACTCGACATGGCGGCAGCGATACCGATGGATGCGCGGGCATACAAATTCGACATTGTACTGCGCGGCCGCCGCTCGACGCTGTTCGAAAACCGCATCGAGGGCAACTGATGGTCCAGGCTCTCAGCCGGCTGAAGGAAAGCGCCTCGCAGACCGCGGGACCCTACCTCCATATCGGGCTGACGCCCAACTTTGCCGGTGTCGCGGGCGTTTATGATTGCGACCTTGGCACCGCGATGGTCAACGACAAGACCAGGGGCGAACGCATCAGGGTCAACATCCGTGTGATCGACGGCGCCGGCTCGCCGCTGAACGACGCGCTTGTCGAGATCTGGCAGGCGGACGCCGCCGGCATCTACAATTCACCCTCGGATCTGCGCGGCTCCGCCGACCCGAATTTTACCGGCTGGGGCCGGCTGCCCACCGACATGACGACGGGCGAATGCATGTTCGAAACCATCAAACCCGGTCGCGTGCCCTTTTCTGACGGCCGCAAGATGGCGCCGCATTTGACGGTCTGGATCGTCGCGCGTGGGATCAACATTGGCCTTCACACCCGCATGTATTTCAGCGACGAGGAAACGGCCAACGCCGAGGATCCTGTCCTGATGCGCATTGAGCAAAGAGAGCGCGTGTTAACGCTGGTCGCGCCGCGCGATGGCGACATCTATAAGTTCGACATTCATCTCCAGGGCATCAACGAGACGGTCTTCTTCGACATATGATCGCAGCATTCGACAATCCCCTCCTGTCCGGGCTTCTCGGCGATGAGAAGATGGCGACGCTGCTCGGCGTCGAAGCCGAACTTGCGACGATGCTGCAATTCGAGAAAGCGCTCGCCGACGCAGAAGCTGCACTCGGCATCGTCCCGGCGGCTGCAGCAAGCGCAATCGGACGCGTCCTCGACAACTTCCGGCCGGAAATCCCGGCCCTGAGGGACGGAACGGCGCGCGACGGCGTCATGGTGCCGGAGCTCGTGCGGCAGATCAGGCATGCTGTGGGAGAGCCGCATTCGGAGCATGTGCATTTCGGTGCGACCAGCCAGGACGTGATCGACACGGCCATGATCCTGAGAATTCGCGCCTGTATCGACCTGTTGGAAGCACGGCTTTCGGCTCTGGTGGTCGCCTTCGCCGATCTCGGCCATCGGTTTGGCGATCGCCCGCTGATGGCCCGAACCCGAATGCAGGCAGCGATTCCGATTTCCGTAGCCGACCGCGTCACAAGCTGGCGCGAACCGCTCGAGCGCCACCACGAGCGGCTTCAATCGGTGCGAGGATCGGTTCTCGTCGTCCAGTTCGGCGGCGCCGTCGGGACACTCGAGAAGTTCGCAAACAAGGGCGCCGCCATCCGTGCCGCGCTGGCCCGGCGGCTAAGCCTCGGCGACGCGCCGCAATGGCACAGCCAGCGCGACCGCATCGCCGAGCTGGCCAACTGGCTGTCGCTTGTGACGGGCGGCCTCGGCAAGTTCGGGCAGGACATCGCGCTGATGGCGCAGGCAGGCGACGAGCTGCAACGGGCGGGCGGCGGTTCATCGTCCGCCATGGCGCACAAGCGCAATCCCATCGACGCCGAGATGCTGGTGACGCTTGCCCGCTACAACGCAGTCCAATTGTCGGGAATGCATCATGCGCTGATCCATGAGCAAGAGCGCTCTGGTGCAGCCTGGACGCTGGAATGGTTGATCTTGCCGCAGATGCTCATGGCGGCTGGAGCATCGACCTGTGTCGCGGACAGGCTGGTCCGAACCATAGCGGCAATCGGAGGCAAGGTTGACTGATCCCACTAATGCATGTCGCGCAAAAGTGTGCAGCGGTTTTGCGACAACGACATGCATAAAAACAACAACCTAAAGCGCGTCGCATGAGGCCGGTCAAACGCGACGCGCTTTAGGCGGCTCACGCCGTGGATCTTGCGATTTAGCCGTCTCCGCTGCCACTTGGTCAGTAAGATCAAGCGGTCACGTGAGCTACCATCAGCCACACTGGGCGCTCTCGCAGGCATCGAGCGGGTTGGAAATGGCCGCGCCCTGGTTTGCCGACAATTGTGCGGCCATACCCATGGCGACAGCTTTCCAGCCATCATCCAGCGTCACCTCAACCCGCCCTTCGCCCCGCAGGGCGGCGCAGAACCGCTGATGCTGATAGAAAGTCGAGCCGTTGTGATCGCCGGCCGTCAACAATTGTGGGTCGACCGGGATCTCGACGGTGTACGGTCCCTGCGGAAAGCGCGGGCTGACGATCAACTGCGGCGTCGGCGCCGCGCCGAGATGAGCTGGCCAGAAGCGGCCGGGACCCGGCACCAGGCATTCGATTTTACCTCGCGCACCGACGGCGCTGATCTCCTCCTGATAGCGGCTGCCCTCTGCATACATGCATAGTTCCAGCATGGCGCGCGCGCCGCTGGCGAAATCGACCAGGACGTAGCCGCAATCCCAGATATCGGGTGTCTCGCCATCATAATTTTCGTTGAGATGGTTCACTTCCTGTCCGGCCGACGCCATGATCCTTACCGGTTCCGATTTCAGAATCAGCCGCATGAGATCGAAGAAATGGCAGCATTTTTCGACGAACGTGCCTCCCGATCGACGGTTGAAGCGGTTCCAGTGGGCCACCTTGTTCAGGAACGGGTAGCGATGTTCGCGGATTGTCAGCATCCGGATGCCGCCGGTGGCGTCCTGCGCCTGCTCGATGAATCGAGCGACCGGCGGCATATAGCGGTATTCCATCGCGACCCAGACTGGTGCGGTACAGGTCGCGGCGAACGCCTTCACCGCGGCTGCGTCGACCGGATCGGTGAAAAGCGGCTTCTCGACCAGGATGGGCAGCGCCCGGATAGCAGCGATTTCCCTAAGCTGCGCGAAATGCACATAGTTCGGACTGGCGATGAGCAAGCAATCGACGCGCGGATCGGCCGCCACCTCCGCGACCGAGCCGGCGATCGACGCTTGCGGGGCAAGGCCTGCCGCGCGTGCGCGCATTGTCGCGTCGGGCTCGAAGATCGCCGCGACGCCGACATCGGGCAGCAGCGCGATATTGCGAAGATGCTCCTGCCCCATCATTCCGCAGCCGATGATGCCGTAGGAAATGTGCTTCGCCATAGCCGTTCCCTATCGCAGCCGCGCGACGTAGCGTGCGACGCCATGATCAAACCAGGTCCTGGAAAACTCCGCGCTGGCGCCGTCCTGCATCCAGCCGGTCCGCTCGATGAAACCGGCGGCGGCGCCCGGCGCCAGGCCGAACTCAGGCGGCGCCCATCCGGGCACCTGGTCGACCCCGACGCGGTCCTCTGCACGCAAGATCCAGATGCCGAGCGCCTTGCGGTAGTAGAGATAGAGCGAATCCGACAGCTCTTCGATAGCAACCGTCTCCGCCCGGGAACCGTCAAGCCAGATCTCCTCCAGCGCCGCCGGCTTGCCGCCGAGGCTCCGCAGCCGCCTTATTCTATGGGCCTCGCTGCTCGACCCGAACACCGGCAGGTCCACCGGTTTCGCCAGCCGATCGACTGACAGAACGCGCGCCGTCGGCAGCCCGCCTCCCTCCAGGAGTTCCAGCCGGAACATCGAATAGACACTGGCCACTTCGGGTTGCGAACGCACGTAGTTGCCGGAACCCTGGATGCGGCTGAGCAAGCCCTTGCGCTCGAGATCGCCGAGCGCCTTGCGCAATGTACCGACCGCTATTCCGAGGCCCGCAGCCATGTCGCGCTCCGGCGGAAGCTTCTCGCCCTCGATCATCCGCCCGGCCGCGATCTCGCGGATGAGCATTTCGCTGACCTTTTGATGCATCGGAAGCGCGTAGGCGTTTCTGGACGTGGTCACATTGTCTCCAACGCAAAATTGATACACTATTGATCTACACAAACAACAATGATATGCAACAGGGAAATCAAGTCTCTGACAACGAGGGAGTGCCGACATTGACGGTCGTTCCGGTGACGTCCGCAGATCTCGATGCTGCTGAAGTGTCGTGGTTTTCCGCTTTGTGTTCCGATGATTTCCGCTATCTCGGCGTACCGGATGGCGCGCTGCGGTCGAGTTGGGAGCACTGCTCCGACATCGTCAAGACAGCCGAAGGACTAGGCTTTCGCAATATCCTTTGTCCGTCGTCCTACCAGGTTGGCCAGGATACTCTGTCCTTCGTGGCGGGCTGCGCTCCGATAACCTCGACGATCAACCTTCTCGCGGCGGTGCGTTGCGGCGAAATGCAACCGATCATGCTGGCGCGCACGCTCGCAACGCTCGACCACATGCTGAAGGGCAGATTGACTATAAACGTCATCTCTTCCGACTTTCCCGGCGAAGTCGCCGACAGCCGCTTCCGCTATCGGCGTTCGCGCGAGGTCATCGAGATCCTGCGTCAGGCCTGGACGCGCGATGAAATCGACCATCAGGGCGAGGTCTACCAATTCAGGAAAGTAACCGCCGACCCCGCAAAGCCCTACCAACAGAATGGCGGGCCGCTGCTCTATTTCGGCGGCTATTCGCCCGACGCGCTCGAACTCTGCGGCGCACAGTGTGACGTGTATCTGATGTGGCCGGAGGCGAAGGACGTGTTGGCGCACCGCATGCGTGACGTTCACGAGCGTGCAGCCGCCCATGGCCGCACATTGGATTATGGCCTGCGCGTCCACGTGATTGTGCGCGACACCGAAGCCGAAGCCCGCGAATATGCCGAGGAGCTGGTTTCGAAACTCGACGACGAGCAGGGCAGAATTATCCGCGCCCGCGCACTGGACGCGACATCCTTGGGCGTCGCGCACCAGGCGAAGAACCGCGCCGGCGCCGACGCACAAGGCTATGTCGAGCCGCATCTGTGGACCGGCGTGGGCCGCGCACGCTCCGGTTGCGGCGCCGCGATCGTCGGCTCGACCGACCAGGTCATGTGCGAGATCGAGGAATACCGGAAAATGGGCATCCGCGCCTTCATCTTCTCCGGCTATCCGCATCTCGACGAGGCCATGTCCTTCGGCAAGCGCGTGCTGCCGAACATCAACACCTGCTCGCTGCCGCATGCCTATGGCCGGGTGCCGGAAACCACCCCGCCGACTCCGCTCGGAACCGGGGAGCGGCGATGATGATGCTGCGAATGCGCCTCAACGAGATTGAAGCTTCGACCGCGGCCCTTGGCCAGGAGGGCGCCTGATGTACCACTTCCTCGATCCCGAGCAGCAACCGATGAAAAGCTTCGTGCCCGGCCCCGACCGCAAGCGCGAGTTCCGCGACGCGCTCGGCCGGTTTGCGACCGGTATCACCGTCGTCACCACGATGACGCATGATGGCCCCGTCGGCATCACCGCGAACAGCTTTGCATCGGTGTCCCTCGACCCGCCGATCGTGCTCTGGTCGATCGGCCGGCATTCGAGGCGCTTTGCCGCCTTCGCAGGTTGCGAGCATTTCGCGGTTCATGTTCTGGGCGCGGAGCAGATCGAGCTGAGCCAGCGCTTCGCTCGCGTCGGTCAAGCTTTCGACGGCCTCCCGCACGAGTTGAACGATGCCGGCGTGCCGCTGTTGGGTGGCTGCCTGTCGCGGTTCGAATGCGTGCGGATCTCCGGGCATGAGGGCGGCGACCATTTGATCGTCGTTGCCCGCGTAACCGCCGCGACCTTGCGAGACGGCGAACCTCTGCTTTTCTTCGGCGGAGGTTACGGACGCTTCGAAGACGGTTCGAACGTGACCCCATCGATGTAGTGATGGCCTGGCCCGGACAGCGGCGTGAACCTTACGTCTCAGGCGCGAACCGGGCCGGTCGACTGGCGTTGCACGATATGGCAGGCGAATTCGATACGGCGCGGCGGTAGGTCCCCGCCGAGATCGGCGAGCAGGAGGTCGAGCGACGCCGCGCCGATCTCGCGCATCGGGATATGCATCGTCGTGAGGGGCGGGTTTTGGAAAGCCGCCTGCGGAAGGTCATCCATGCCCATGATCGACACGTCGGCCGGCACCTCGTAACCCGACTTCCGGATCGCCATCATCGCGCCGATAGCAAGGCTGTCGCCCGCGGCGAGCACAGCTGTGAAGTCGAGGCCACGCGCCTCGATGCGCCGCGCAATCGCTTCGGCCGCAAGGTCCGGCAGCCAATCCGCCACTTCCACAGCCAGGTCGCCGGCCGCCAGGCCGCGCTCTCGCAGTGCATCCTGCCAGCCTTCGAAGCGACGCTCGATCGTGCGCCGCCCGCGCCGCATCAGGAACAGGATGCGCCGGTGGCCGAGGCCGAGCAGGTGCTGCGTCGCGAGATGCGCCGCCGAGCGGTTGCATGGCGTCAAGCTCGAATGGTGCATCGCCGGGTCGTCGCCGTTTATCAGCACGATCGGCTTGCCGAAACCGCCGGTCAGCGTCAGCACCGCCTCGTCGTCAAGCGTCAGAAACAGGCAGCCGACGACGCTCTTGTCTTGCCTGGCATCATCGAGCAGCGCGATCTGATCATCGGCGTCGGCGATCGAGCGCGGCACCAGCTCGACACCGAGAGTTTTTGCACGCTCGTTCAGTCCGTCGAGCACATAGAAGGTGAACTGGTTGCGGCCATAGTCGATCATGGCAGCGTTGCTTGCGGCGAGGATCACCTTGCGGCCGGCGATCGAAGTGGGGATCGCATAATTCAACTTCCTGGCAGTTTCGATGATCGTCGACCGGAGGTCACCGCGCACGCCCTTGCCGCCGGCAAGCGCCCGCGACGCCGTGCTGACGGAAACGCCACAGCGCGCGGCGACGTCTTCGAGCCGCACGCGCCGGCTGGGCGTGCCGCGCTTCCCGCTTTCGACCTTGACGACCATCGGCTGTTTCCTCACCAGACCTTCATGCTGCAAAAAATTTTCAGATTGCGCAATAAAAATGTCTGTGGCACCCATTTGCCCGACATCGCGCAAGCCTGGGAGGAGTAGTGGCGTCGTCCATGAGAGATATGCGCTCAAAGCTGGACCTGCTCGTGCACGGCATGACCGGCCTGCGCCATGACGGCCGTTTCGACGAGCCCAACCTCGACGGCACGGCCGGCGACTACATCAGCTTCGATTCCTGGGAATGGCCGCAGGGTGTGGGGCTCTACGGCCTCGTTTGCCTCTGGCGGCACAATCGCGACCCGAAACTCCTAAAGACAATCGACGACTGGTACGAGCGCCATTTAAGGGCGGGCCTGCCGCCGATGAACATCAACACCACCGCTCCGATGATGGCGCTGGCATTGCTCTGGGGCGAGACACGCGATCCGCGCTGGGAAACGCCTCTCTGCCAATGGGCCGAAAGGCTGCTTCGCGACATGCCTCGCACGCCCGAGGGCGGGTTCCAGCACAATGTCTCAGACAAGATCAACGACGACGAATTGTGGGACGACACGTTGTTCATGGCCGGCCTGTTCCTCGCTTTCCACGGCCGCGCGGCCGGCCGGCAAGCTTGCATCGACGAGGCTGTTCGCCAGTTCCTCGTCCATGCGCGCTATCTCGCCGACCCGAAAACCGGCTTGTGGTTCCATGGCTGGACATTTGCCGGCCGACATAATTTTGCCGGCGCTCTCTGGGCCCGCGGCAACGCCTGGATCACGGTCGGCATCCTCGACCTGATCGAAAATGGTGGTGTCGGCAAGCCAGTCGAAGCCTATCTGCTCGGCGTGCTGGAAGCGCAGATCGAAGCGCTGCTGCGCCTGCAGGCGCCATCGGGAGCATGGCACACTTTGCTCGATGACCCGACCTCCTATGAGGAGATGTCGGCCACCGCCGGCATCGGCTATGGTCTCATGAAAGCTGCGCGCCTGGGCGTCGGGCCCAAGGCGTGCGGTCCGGCGGGCCGGCGCGCACTCGACGCGGTGCTGGCCAGCATCGACGAGAACGGCGTGCTCGGAAACGTTTCCTATGGCACCCGCATGGGCCATGATCTCCAATTCTACCGCGACATCCCGATCCAGCCTACCGGCTATGGCCAGGCCCTGGCGATCCTCTGCCTCACCGAGGGGATGATCCATGCCGAAGCTGACGAGGCAGCGGCATGACGATGCGCGTTCTCTTCGGCGCCGGTCCTGGCGACATCGATGGCTACGGGACGGAGCGGCTGCGCGCCGAGTTTCTGGTGGAGCAGCTGTTCGAGCCCGGCCGTATCGCCTTCGCTTACACCCATGTCGACCGGATGATCGTCGGCGGCGCCTGCCCAACCGGAGAGCCGCTGAGTTTCGGCGATGGCGCGGACGTCGGCACGCCTCATCTGTTCACCGCGCGCGAGATGGGCATCGCCAATCTCGGCGGCGCAGGAACGGTAAGCGTCGACCAGCAGCGCTTCGCGCTCGCCAACCGCGATGTGCTCTATGTCGGGCGCGGCGCTAAACAAGTGACGCTCGAAAGCGACAGCGCAGCGCACCCCGCCTGGTTCTATATGAACTCGGTTCCGGCCGGCGCAGACATCAAGCATCGGGTGATCACGAAATCCGAGGCGAAGCCGCTTGAACTCGGCGAGGAGCGACGCGCCAACAAGCGCACACTGCGCATGTACATTCATCCCGAAGTCGCGCCATCCTGTCTGCTGCTGATGGGCATCACGGATCTTGCTGCCGGCAGCGTCTGGAACACCATGCCCCCTCACCTGCATGAGCGGCGCATGGAAGCCTATCTCTATTTCGATCTCGCGGCGGAAGACCGGGTGATCCATCTGATGGGACGGCCGGACAATACCCGCCATCTGATCGTGGCCAATGGCGACTGTGTCATCTCGCCGGCCTGGTCGATCCATATGGGCAGCGGAACCGGGCCCTACGCCTTCGTCTGGGGCATGACGGGCGAGAACCAGGCCTATAACGACGTGTCGCCCGTGCCCGTTGAGACGCTGCGATGAACACCGTGGAACCGATTACGCATGATCTTGCGCTGCGCCGGCCGCTCGCGCTCGGCGGCTCCGTCGTTTATTGGCTCGTCGGCACGACGTCTGAGCAGCGCTACGATGTTGCAGATCAGCCGATGCAAGGGGAGATGGATCCCTTCTTCTTCCTGACCAAGCACAAGAATTTCATCCCGCACGAATATCCCTGCCGAACCGAGTTTGCCGCCGAACGCCGCGGGAAACGGCCCACGCCGCAGGGCGTGTTCGAGCCGGACCGTGTTTGGCTTCCGTTCGGTTCGCCGCGCGTCGACCTGTCGGGCTTCTGGTTCCGCCCGACCGTGGTCGCCACCTGGGCAAGTGCCGTGCTCGACGCAGTCTCGGACGGCCGGGCGCGGCTGCGGCTGCGCACCTGCGGCGGCGCCGTCTTGTTCGTCAACGGGGTAGAGGCCGGCTGGATGGCGCCCTACGGGCGCAATCTCGAGGCTTCCCAGGATTTCGAGGTCGATCTCGTCGCCGGCGCCAACGAGATCAGCATCTGGTTCGACGATCTCGCCGAGCGTGACGCACGCTACTTCTTCCAACTCGACTATCTCCGAGGCCCAGCTGCCGAACAAGTCTTGCCCACGACCGTCAAAGGCGACGTCGCGGCGGCCATGGAAGCCGCTCTCGATGCAATGCATTTCGAGCATCCATTTTATTCCGGCGGCGAAGTGGCGCTGGTGACGGATGTCGCGCTGCCGGTTGCGATGGATGTAGCGATCGTGATCGAGGGCGACTTCATGTCGATCGAGGCGCCCGTGGTCTTTCGCCGCCGCATCGAAGCGGGGGCAAGACGCATCACGATTGCCGCAACGGAAGACCTTCCCGCCGACTTCCGGCATTTTGCCGTATCGCTCTCATCGTCAGGCTTTGTTGCCCGGCGGGTCTTCGGCGTCGAAATCTGTCATGCGGCGCGTCAGGGCCGCGCCCCTGCCATCCTTGCCGACAGGATCGTCGAAGCCCTGGAACAGGTCTCCAATTTCGCCGAGGCCGATACCGTGCGGGCGCTGGCGCGGCTGGCGACGGGCCGCGGCAGCCCTGAAACCGACGCCATCATTGCTGCTGCACTGCCGGCGATCGAAGATTGCCACGACTGCGCCGATTTCATCCTGGTTCCACTTCTCTGGTGCCGTGGTGCCTATGGCGACAGGATTGCGGTCGATCTGCGTCACCGCATTGACAAGGCGATCCTCAATTATCGCTATTGGATGGATGAGCCGGGCAATGACGTGCAGTGGTACTTCTCCGAAAACCATGCGCTTCTGTTTCACACCGCCGCTTATCTCGGCGGCCATCTCTTGCCCGATGCCCGCTTTGTCCGCTCGGGGCGCACCGGCGCGGAGCAGTCGACCGTGGGCCTTGCGCGCGTGCGCGCTTGGCTCGATCATTTCGAGGCATGGGAAATGGCGGAATTCAACTCCGCCCCTTATTTCCCGATCGATCTCAAGGGGTTGACCATCCTGTACGCGCTTGGGCCAGACGCTGACGTCAGCCGGCGTGCCGGGGCTGCGATCAACCGCCTGCTCGAGATCGTCGCCCGCTCGGCTCAGCAGGGCATGCTTACCGGCGCGCAGGGCCGCTCCTACGAACACACGCTGCGCGCCGCCCGTTCGCTGGAACTTTCCGGCATTGCACGCATGCTGTGGGGCAAAGGTTTCTACGGCATGCGCTTCCATGCCCTGCCGCAGCTTGCGCTCTGCCTGCGCGACCATGGGCTCGACGTCCCGCAAGAGCTGACCGGCATCGCTTGCATGGCGGGCGACGACGCGCAGGAATGGTGCTTCGCGCAGGGCCAGAACCGGATCGCCAAGCTCTACCACTACAAGACCCGCGATTTCGCCATGGGAAGCGCAGCAGCCTATCGCTGGAACGAATGGGGTTATCAGGAAACGGTGCTGCACCTGCGCCTCGGCGGCAATCCCGACGCGCAGATATGGATCAACCATCCGGGCGAGACAATTCATTCGGGCTATGGCCGGCCGTCCTACTGGGGCGGCTCCGGATCTCTGCCGCGCGTGCATCAATACCGCGACCTGGCCGTTGTGCTGTTCAGCTGCGCTGCCGAGCAACCCGACTTTACCCATGCCTGGTTCCCACAGAGCGCGTTCGATGAAGCGTGGGTCAAGAAAAATATCGCTTCGGCGCGCGGCGGCGATGGGTTCGCGATGCTGAAGGCCGACAGCGCCTTCGAGCTGGTCGGCCGCGGGCCGACAGCTGGAAACGAGCTGCGCGTGCCGGGCCACCAAGCCGCATGGATCATCCGCTTGGGCCGGCGCCGGCAATATGGGTCGCTGGAGGAATTCGAGGCGCAGTTTTCTCAGCTCGCCCTCGGCCATGGAAAAAACGACCTTCTGCATGTCAATGACCCGGAATACGGCGACGTGCTGTTCCATCCGGATGGCCGCATGGAGGCTGAGGACCGTGTCGTCGATCCGGCCGACTGGCAGGTCACGGGCGAAGCCACGTTCTTCACAGCCGACGCCATCGCAACCAGGTGAGGATCGGATCAAAAGGAGCCCGACAAGCAGTTCGGACAGCGACAATCAAGCGGTGAAGACCGCAAAAGCGGAGGAGAGAACCATGAGAATGAATTCGATAATCCTGGGCCTTTCGGCGGGCCTTCTGTCGTCGACCGCGTTTGCAGGCGACGTTCGCGTGATGTGGTACTCGGACGGCGTCGAGGGCGAGGTCATACAGGACCTGCTCAACCGCTTCATGAAAGACAATCCGGACATCAACGTCATTCTCGACAATGTCGCCTACAAGGTTGTTCAGGAGCAGCTTCCGGTCGAACTCGAGGCAGGACGGGGCCCTGATATCGCCCGCGTCACCAACATCAAGGAACTCGCCGATCATTGGCTCGACCTGACGCCTGTGGTTGCCGATCCAGCATACTGGCAGACGAATTTCGGCGACCAGTTCGACTGGATGCGCCCTGACGGTTCCAAGGTCATTCCAGGCTTCATGACCCAGATCACGCTGACCGGCGGCTTCGTCAACAAGACGCTTTTCGAACAGGCCGGCGTGCCGATCCCGGCCGACACCGCAACCTGGGACGAATGGGTCGATGCTGCCGGCAAGGTGCAGCAGAGCCAGCAGCTCAATGCTGCCTTTGCCATCGACCGCAGCGGCCATCGTATCTCGGCGGCGAACATTTCTTATGGCGCCAATTACATCGGCGGCGATCGACTGCCGGCGCCGATCGACGCCGGCACGAAAGCCTTCGCCGAAAAGCTGGTCAATTGGGTTGCCGACGGCCGCATGAACAAGGAAATCTGGGTGTCGGCGTCGGGCACCACCTATCGCGCCGGGGCCGACGACTTCATCAATGGGCAGATTGCCTACTATTATTCGGGCAGTTGGCAGGTTGCCAACCTCGCCGGCAAGATCGGCAAGAACTTCGACTGGGTGGCGACCGGCTCGCCGTGCGGCCCCGCCGCCTGCACCGGCATGCCGGGCGGCGCCGCATTGGTCGCCGTCAAATACACGAAGAACGCCGCTGAAGTCGGCAAGGTGATGGACTTCCTGGGCCGCGAGGACATCATGCGCGAATTCACCGAGCGCACCCTGTTCCTGCCCGCGCACAAGGGCGTTCTCGCCGGCAAGATCGATTACAAGACCGATGACGAGAACGTCAAGGCGTCGCTCGAAGCCTTCCTGAAGGCATCGGGCAAGATCGCGCCGAATGCCGCCGCCCTGCCGGCATGGAAATGGGGAACTCCGGTTTATGGCGCGCTGGTGACCCGCATCAGTCAGGTCATGGCGGGCGAGTTGGAGCTCGACGAGGCTTTCGTCCGCATCGACGAGGACATCAAGGCACAGGTGGCCGAGGCATCGAAGTAGCGTCGCGGCAGTGTCATGGCAGACGTCCGAAACGGTATAGCAACCCGCGCCGGCACCATGATCCTGGCGCCGGTCGGCTGGCTTGCGAATGTTTTCGATGCGCCACTGCGCATGTTGCAACGGCGCACCGGCAGCAATGGCATGGCCGTGTTCTTCCTGGCGCCGAACATGCTGGTGTTCGGCATTTTCGTGCTGTTTCCGCTGGTTATCAACATCCTCTATTCGATGACCGGTGGCGGGGCGCTGTTCCTCGGCGACCGCACCTTCGTCGGCGCCGATCAGTATGGCCGGCTGTTCAGTTGCGGCAGCTATCTCGATCCGAAGAGCTGCACCGAGGACCTGTTCTGGATCGCGGTTTGGAACACCCTGGCCTTCGTAGTGCTGCAAGTGGCGATGATGGTCGCCGTGGCGCTTGTCACCGCGCTCGTGCTCAACCGTGAGTTGCGTGCGCGCAGTTTCTGGCGCGCCGTGTTCTTCTTCCCGGTGCTTTTGTCGCCGGTCGTGGTCGGTCTCATCTGGCGCTGGATCCTGCAGCGGCAGGGACTGCTCAACCTGATGGTGTTCGAGGCGGGGGGAACCCCGGTCAACTGGCTGGTGGAGCGCAACTGGGCCTTCACGGCGACGATCATGGTGTCGGTCTGGGCCCATGTCGGCTTCTATGCGCTGATCCTTCTCGCCGGCCTTCAGGCCATTCCGAAAGACCTCTATGAGGCCGCCGAGATGGACGGCACGCGGCCCATGCGCGTCTTCTGGCGCATAACGCTGCCCTTGCTGGCACCCAACCTCCTGGTCGTGCTGGTGCTGACACTCATCCGCGCCGTGCAGATATTCGACGAGGTCTATGTGCTGACCGGCGGCGGTCCCGGCACCAGCACGCTGTTCCTCACGCAGTACATCTACGAGGTCGGCTTCGCCTCGCTGCTGCGCAATCCGGGGCTCGCCTCCGCGGCCTCGATCCTCATGGGAGCGGTGCTGGTCGTGCTGACCTTGATCCAGCTAGGCATCGCAAGGCGCAACGAGCAGCGGGGCAAGATGCGATGAGCAGGGTTGCGGAATTTCTGTTACGCCGGCGCGGCGGCTCCGGCTGGCACTGGACCGACGTTTTCACCTGGTTCTGGCTGATCGGCGGGCTGCTTGTCATGTTCGGCCCGGCGCTCTGGCTGGTCAACTCGTCGTTCAAGACGCCCGCGGCGCTGGCGGAGTTCCCGCCGACTGTTTTGCCCTATGTCACCGCCGAAGCTGTCGTGGAAGGCTACGAGGAGCCGCTGCAGCTCTTCGAAGTGCGCAATGACGACGGCAGCGTGCGCGTGCTCGCCGAGGTGCGCCGCCTCGGCACCGTCGCGCAGATGGTCGATCCCGCCAATCCGGGCGAGATCATACGCGTCAACATCAAGAACCGTACGCCCAAGCGCAGCATCGCCTTCGCGCTCGACAATTATGTCCAGCCTTTCCTCGCCTTTGACTTCTTCCTCTATCTGCGCAACTCGGTCTTCGTCACCGTGGTCGCGACCCTGATTACGCTCCTGACCAATTCGATGGCCGCGTTCGCACTGTCGAAGTACAATTTTCGGGGACGCTCGGCTGTGATGATGCTCATCGTCGCGACGCTGATGGTGCCGCTTTCCGTCATTCTGGTGCCGCTCTATTCCGTCGTCTCGGCAATGGGACTGTTCAATTCGCTATGGGGCGTGATCCTGCCCACAGTGGCGACGCCCACGGGCGTCTTCATGCTACGCCAGTACATGCTGACGATCCCCGACGAGCTGATCGAGGCAGCGCGCATGGACAAGGCGTCGGAATGGCAGATCTACTGGCGCATCATCCTGCCGCTGACCGCCCCCGCGCTGGCGGTACTGGCGATCTTTTCCGTGGTCTGGCGCTGGAACGACTTCCTCTGGCCACTGATCGTCTTGTCGCGCAAGGAGGTCTATACGCTGCAGGTTGGTCTCAACACCTATGCCGGCCAACTCAACGTGCAGTGGCATTACATCCTGGCCATGACCGTCGTCACCATGATCCCGGTCGTGCTGGTGTTCATTTTCCTTCAGCGCTTCATCACCACCGGCATTGCCGGCTCCGGTCTGAAATAGAGGCTACCATGAGCCAGATCACACTCACCGGCGTATCGAGGGCATTCGGCAAGGTCGGCGTGCTGCACGACATAAATCTCGACATCCTTGACGGCGAGCTGATCGTCTTCGTCGGCCCCTCCGGCTGCGGCAAGTCCACGCTGCTGCGGCTCATCGCCGGGCTTGACCGGCCTACAGGCGGCGCCATCGCGATCGACGGCAAGGACGTGACCACCGTTCCGGCCGCCGACAGGGGATTGGCGATGGTTTTTCAATCCTACGCGCTTTACCCGCACATGAGCGTGCGCCAGAACCTGGCCTTCGGACTGGAGAACGCCCGTATGGCGCGCGCCGAAATCGATGCGCGCATCGCCGAAGCCGCGCGGATGCTGGAAATCGCGCCGTATCTCGACCGGCGCCCCGGCCAGCTCTCCGGCGGCCAGCGCCAGCGCGTCGCGATCGGCCGCGCCATCGTGCGCAATCCAACCGCTTTTCTGCTTGACGAGCCTTTGTCCAATCTCGACGCCGAGCTGCGCATCTCGACACGCGCCGAACTGGCCGCGCTGCACGAGCGGCTGTCGGCGACGATGGTCTATGTCACGCACGACCAGATCGAGGCGATGACGCTTGCCGACCGCATCGTCGTGCTGCGCGCCGGTCGCATCGAACAGATCGGCACGCCGCTCGACCTCTACAATCATCCGGCCAATCTGTTCGTCGCCGGTTTCATCGGTGCACCGCGTATGAACTTCCTGCCTGTAAAGGTGGCACCCGGAGGCACTGGCCGGTCAAGCCTCACGCTGGACGGTTCAGCTGGATTCGAGATCGACGGGAACGTCAGCGCGGCCAATGGCGACGTGACGCTCGGGCTGCGGCCACATCACATCAGCCTCGCCGATGCCGGCAAGGGAGACGTTGCGGCCCGTGTCGCGCTGGTGGAAGCCCTCGGCTCCGAGACAATCGTCCACACCAAGACAACCGGCGGCCAGACCATGCTGGCGGTTGTCGCCGGACAATGCCCGGTGGCTTCAGGCGACACGGTGGATCTGAAGTTCGATACCAGCCATCTGCATCTTTTCGATGACACCGGCCTGCGCATCGCAGTGAGTTAGAAGTCGGTCAACCCCGTCCGGGATGGCGTCGGACGATGACTGGGCTTCCCGGCATGGATCGCATTCGTGCGAGAACAATCAAACTGGGCGCTGTAGGGATAGCGAAGCTCGATTGGCCCACTTCGGCGCGAAGTTGGCCATAAACCATTGATATTGAAAGTTTTTGGCAGGCCCGGAGGACGTGTTCAAATTATTGATTTCATTGTCCTTTTTGTTGGCACATATCGAGGAACATTCCCGTATCATTCCGTATGGTTCCGCAGCAGGCAAGCGCCACATGTTGCCCGTGTTATGCCATGGTCCTTCTCAGCAGTTCGCCTTCACGTGTGCTTCCTGAAGCTTGAATCGATGCAGTATATGATTTCGGAAGCAGCTCTGCATTTCCTCAAACGACCCAAACCCGAGACGCGATGCAAGTCGGGACACGGTCGCGGGTGATACATGGCAGCGGCGCGCGATTGCGGCGGCATTTTCGAAAGCCACGTAATCCGGCTCCGCAAATATCACCCGGGCGACAGCCTCCGACTTCGCCGGAAGTGTCAGTTCCCTTTTGGCAATCAGCGCTTTGAGCTCGTCAAGCGATGGCGCTCGTCGGTTGTCAGCTGATACGCGCTGTCGACCGCATGTCCGTGAGGGATAAGATGAGCCCACAGACATAGTTCTCACCCTTTAACTGTCTTCATGAAGATATCGAACTCGGCATCCACAATCGGAACCGTGTGCTCGTAACCGGGATATCTGCCTGAATCGACGTCTGCCTTGTAATCCTTAAAGGCAGCGACGCGCTCGTCCTGAATCTTCTCCAGCTCAGGGCCAAGGTTTCGATAAACTTTTCCGTGTCGCGGCTTATGGTTCTTGCCGTAACCGCAAACATCTTCTGTGAAGAGGTACTGCGCATCGGCATATTTGCCAGCGCCCATACCTAGCATGACAAGCGAGGAGTTTTCGGTGAGGAATTTCGCGACGCGATCTGGGACGACTTCCAGCTCCGCGCCGAAGACTCCTATTTGCTCCAGCTTTTGGGTGTGTCGCCAAATGCGCACTGCTTCGTCGGCGGTCTTGCCGACTGCGCGCCAACCCGTCCAGGTGATATAAGACGGCACCAGGCCGATATGGCCAACGACAGGAATGTAGTTATCGCACAACGTCTTCTGGATGTCGTATGACGCCGCACAATAAAAGGCGTCGCCGCCTATGCCGGCAAAGTGGAACGCTGCACGCAGATAGTCCTCCGCTGTTGCGAGCGGGCGGCCCGCGAAACTCCCATAGCTGCCATATGGCAAACCGACTTGTACGAAACAATCGCCGGCTGCCTGGCGCATTTCCGGATCGAAATATCGACCTTCGATGGAGAGCATATGGATGCCGGCGGCGGCTGCGGCAGCCGCCTCATCCGGGGTGCTGACGAAGAGCATGGAGATTTTCTGTCCGCTCTTCTTCATCTTGCGGATGTCCTCGACATGAGGACGGTTGTGATACATGCCCATAATCAGCCTCCACAGGGGATCAGGCAGCCTTGTATGTCAAACAGCGCTTTGGCGATGAATGGCCAATTCATTTCGGCGCGCCAAGTAATCGGGCGGTCGCGCCAGAGCATCTCGGCGCAGGCTGCAAGCTGGAACGGCTGGTCCATATGGCTCAGATCTCGATCATGATGCGGCCATTTTCGACCTTCGTCTTGTACGTCTTGAGATTCTCGCAAGCGGGCGGGGTCTCTACGTCCCCAGTCGTGAAATCGAAGACGGATGCGTGTTTAGGACACTCCACTGTATTCCCCATTACGAGACCGTCAGCGAGGTGAATACTCTCGTGCGTGCAAAGCCCGTCGGTGCAGAAATATTCGTCCGCATCATTTCGAAAGATCGCAAAGGTGCGACCGCCATGATCGAAGCGCTTGGCTTCCTCGGCTTCGATGTCGTCGGCGGCACAGGCGTCGATCCAAGGCATGGAACCTTCCTTCAGATGGCTTGCGGTTTGTAGTCGGCGGGGGCGGACGGCATGACCCCCTGCAGCAGCGCCACGGACTTTTCGAGTCCTTCCAGGGAGTTCAGGAGCACGTCCTCATGCTCGATGGAAAGCCAGCCGTCATAGCCGGCCATCTTGAGGCGATAGCAGAATTGCCGCCACCACTCCTCGCCATGGCCGAAGCCAAGCGTGATGTAGCTCCATGACCGGGCCGGAAGATCCATCAGGTTGCCATTCTCGAGCAGAGAAGTCGTCGCCTGCACTGGTGCGTTGAGCATCGTGTCCTTGGCATGAACGTGATAAACCGCCTCGCCCAACGATTGGGCCGCCGCCAGCGGGTCGGCACCCATCCAGAACAGATGCGAAGGGTCCAGATTCGCCCCCACGACCGGTCCGACCGCCTGTCGCAACTTCAGAAGCGAGGGCACGTTGAAGACACACTGGTTGCCGTGGAGTTCAAGCGCGATGCGCTCCACGCCGTTCTCTTCAGCCAACGCCACGATCTCGGTCCAGAAGGGAATCAGCTTCTCTTCCCACTGGTATTTCAATATGGCCTGTGTTTCCGGAGGCCACGACGAGACGACCCAGTTGGGCATGGTATCTGCAGCGTTGCCGGCCGGGAGGCCGCTCATGGTGCAGACCGTCCGGATGCCCATTTCGCCCGCGACGCGAATAGTGGTTTTCAGCCCTTCGCCCTGGGCCGGGTCGGTCGGGTGTAGCGGATTGCCGTTTGCGTTGAGGCTGACGATTTCTAGCCCGCGCTCCTCGAACGCGCCAACGAAGCGCTTCTGGCCTTCCCTGTTGCCCAGCATGGACGAAAGCCGAAAATGCGGCGCGGTGGACCAGCCACAGGTGTTTACCTCGACGCCGGAGACACCCATGCGCTTCGCATGATCCAGCATCGTTTCGAAGGGCAGGTTGCCGAGGCTGTCTGAAACGAAACCCAGCTTCACGCGTAAAACTCCGGCTTTGCGATCATTTCTACGGGTACGCGGCGGCCCTCGTGCAACGCCTTCACGCCCGCCTCGGCAACGACGGCGGCGCAATAACCGTCCCAGCAATTCGCAGCGGTTGCCGGGAACTCACCAGTCATGGCGAAGCGTAGGAAGTCGCGGTTCTGCCGACGGTAGGCATCGGCATAGCGGGTCCGCCAGTCGGCGTCGTAGCTCGTGCTCTGTGCAAACGCAGAATCGATGCGAGTGTAGGCGACATTGTTGATCGCAACGGTCCCCCGCTCGCCGATCAGTTCGGCACGGACATCGTAACCATAGGCGGCATTGTTGTTGATCTCGATGTTGACGAGTTGGCCATCGACCGTCTCCAGCACCATGAAGACAGGCGCGACGCGGGCATCTGAGCGCTTCGGCTGGAAGGCCGAGATCGACGCATATTCCGTCGAGAGCACATAGCGCACGACATCGAACTCGTGTGGAGCCGAATTGGTGATAGCCATAGCGCCGGTGAAATCTGCAGCCGGCGTTTCGACATTGCGGTGAAAATTGTGCATCATCAGGGGCTGGCCAAGGCGGCCGTCTGCGAGCGCCCGCTTCATCTCTTCGTAGGAGCGATCGTAGCGCCGCATGAAACCAAGCTGGACGAATTTCGCGCCCGACTTCTGTTCGGCCTCCATCACCGCGATACAGTCAGCCGACGCTTGGGAGAGGGGCTTTTCGCACAACACACGCTTGCCGGCGGCAATACAGGCCTTCGACAGCGGCGCATGTGTGGCATCGGGGCTCGCCACGATGATTGCGTCCACGTCCTTCCGCGCGGCAACACCTTCTGGATCGGTGGAGATGTCGAGCGCACCAAAGGTGTCGGCAACAGTGCGGGCGCGCGCCTCATCCATGTCGCACACCAGCTGAAGGCTTGCTCCGGGAAGGTCTTCCGCCACTATCCTGGCGTGGTCGGCGCCCATCACACCGGCACCGATCACCGCAATCCGTATTGTCATATTTCTTCTGCTTTGTTCGATGTGAAGTGGCTGGTGGCGCCAAGGGTCATCAGGGCCGGTCGAAGGCAGAGGTTTCCCGAGGAGAACGATCGAGCCGCCCGCCCATCCAGCTCGAGAGGCGGCGCATTCTCATTGTGATCATGCATGCAATTCATGCTCGATTTCCACCTCGAGGTCCGCCATGGTTTCTCCGCCGGCCATCAGGTCGGTGATCTCCTCGCGGGTTTTCTCGCGCTTGCGGAAATCGGCGGCGATCGCACCGCGAATGAGGACGGCGAAATGGTCTCCCACCGCCATCGCGTGCATCACCTGGTGAGTGATGAAGACGACCGCGAGACCGCGCCGCTTGGCTTCATTGACGATGCGCAGCACGTGAGCTGCCTGCTTGACGCCGAGCGCTGCCGTCGGCTCATCGAGGATCAGAACGCGAGCGCCGAAATGCACGGCGCGGGCAATGGCCAAAGACTGGCGTTCCCCGCCTGACAGGCCACCAACAAGCCGGTCACCGTCGTCGATACGCGTGATGCCGAAATCCCGCACCGCTTTCACCGCGATCTCGTTGGCGCGCTTGCGGTCGTAGATCTTGAACGGACCCCAACCCTTTGTCGGCTCCAACCCAACGAAGAAGGAGCGGCCGATGCTCATCAGCGGGAACGTGCCGCCAAACTGGTGCACGGTGGCAATGCCCCGCTCCTGCGCAGCGCCTGGCCGGCCAAAGCTGACCGCCTTTCCGTCCATCAGGATCTCGCCGCTGGTCGGCTTGTGGACGCCTGACAATACCTTGATGAGAGTGGACTTCCCGGCGCCGTTGTCGCCGAGGAGACACAAGACCTCACCCTGGCGAATTTGCAGCGAGATGTTATGCAGCACGTCGATCGGGCCGAAAGACTTGTTGACATTTTTCAGTTCGAGAATGGCAGGTTTTTCGCTCATAATTGTCGCACCTTTCGTTCTTCCAAGCCGTCGCTGACCGCAACTGCAGGCGCATTGCTCAAGGCTGTATGGGCGCCCTCGGCACGCTTTGTTTTGAACCTCGCCAGTAAGACAGAGCCAGCTCCCGGAATGACTGATTCATCAGCACCGCCGCCAAAAGCATCACGCCGATGATCAGGTTCGACCAGTTCCGATCGATCTGGGTGAAGTAGATGCCCTGGCTGACAATGGCGAACGTGATGGTACCGACGAAGATGCCGATGACCGAGCCGAACCCTCCCGTGAGCAGCACGCCGCCGACCACCACGGACACGATCGCGTTGAAGATGAAGTTCATTCCGCCGGAAACCTGGGCCGAGTTGAACAGGATCGCCTGGCACATGCCAACGAATGTGGCGCTGACGGCGGACAGCACGAACAGTGCGATGGTCATGCGGTTTGTCGGAATGCCTGCATTGCGGGCGCTGACGCGATCGCCGCCCATTGCAAACAGCCAGTTGCCATAGCGGGTCTTGTGCAGCACGAAGCCAATGAGGACAGCGAACACTACCCACCAGACGATGATGACCTGATGGCTTCCGCCGATAAGCTGTCCGAACAGGAATTTGGCCCATTCGGGAGCGGTGACGGCAACGCTAGCGTTGCCAGTCAACAACACGGACCCACTCAGTACCAAGCCCTGCATCGCTACCAGGGCGGCGAGCGTAATGATCAACGAAGGCACCGAGGTGCGGATCGTCAGCAAACCATTGACAAGGCCGACCGCCACACCGATCGCCAGGGCGCCGGCCATGCCCACCGCGATGGGCAGGTCATAGTAGCCGCTAAGGATGGCGGTGGTCATAGAGCCCGCGGGGATCAATGCGCCGATGGAGATGTCGAGTTCACCCGAGATCATCAGCAGACCGACCGGAATGGCGACAATGCCGAGATTGGCGGCAAAATTCACCCAGCTCGCCGCGCCAAGGAGTGTGCCCAGGTCCACGCCACCGAAAAATACGAAGAACAGCACCACCCCGATCAGGCTGAGGATCGAGCCGGCCTCCGGGCGGCGCAACAAGGATTTGATTGTCTCTATCATGGCGGTCCCTCAAGCCTTCTTCGATGAGTAGCTGAGCGCCAGCTGCCGAAAGGTGTCGTTGGTGAGCACGGCGATCAGGAGAAGCGCGCCGATGATGACGCTTCCCATGTTGGGATCGATACTCGTGAAGTAGATGCCCTGGTTTACGATGGAGAAGGTGATCGTGCCGAACACGATACCTACGACCGAGCCAAATCCGCCGGTAAGCAGAACGCCCCCGATGACCACGCACATGATCGAATTGAAGATGAAGGACTGCCCAGCCAGAACCTGAGCGCTCTGGTAGACCATCACCTGGCTGACTCCGACGAACGCGGCGGAAAACCCCGAAAGCATGAATAGACCGATGGTAAGCCGCTTGGTGGGGATGCCCGCGTTGCGCGCGCTCTCCTTGTCGCCCCCGAGTGCATAGATCCAGTTGCCCACGGGCGAGATGTGGAGGAGCCAGAGAAGGGCGGCGATGTAGACGAGCCACCAGAGAATCGTCACTTGGAACATGCCCCCGAGATATTGGCCGAGAAGCGTCTTCGTGAGTTCGTCGGGTACCAGCGAGACACCGGTGCTGCCGGCGATCATCACCGTAAGGCCCAGCGTCAGGCCCATTGTGCCGAACATCGTTCCTATTGTGATTATCAGGGACGGGATCGTGGTTCGCGTGACGAACACGCCGTTGATCAAACCGATGGCGAGACCGAGCCCAAGCGCGGCCGTGATGCCGAGCCAATCAGGCAGGCCATAGTAGCCGGATACGATCGCGGCCGTTAGAGAGGCCGCGGGAATCACGGCGCCGACCGAGATGTCCAGCTCACCAGCGATCATCAGCAGCCCTATCGGCAGAGCGATGATGCCGATCTCGGAGGCGATGCTCAGCCAACTGGCCGTACCGGCTGCTGACAAAAAGCCACTGCCTCCGAATATGGCGAAGAACAGAAAGACTGCGACCATGCCCAGGAACGAGCCCGTCTCGGGCCGCCGCGCCAGACGACCTAGGGCCAGTCCAGAACGGCCGCGGTTTGCCATCGGCGTTGGGGTGGATGTCATGGGATGTGCCGTCATGGGTAATCCGCGAGTTATCGAGCGCCAAGATGGCGGTCGCTATGGAAGTAGAATGAACTGGCCGCCCGCCTCACAAGGCTGGCGGCCGTAAGGACACCTAGCGCGCGCCGGCCTTCACGCCGGCAATGGTCAGCTCGACAGTGTTCTTGTCGATGATACCAGGACCGGTGAGGATCTCGCGCGTCGGCACGGTCAACCCGTAGTTTACCTTGCCATTCAAGATCGAGACGGCGAGATAGCCTTGCCAGTAGCCCTGCTGGTCGATCGCGCATGCCTGCTTTCCATCTCTGATGTTGTTCAGGATGGTTTCGTCAAAGTTGATGCCGCACAGCTGAACCTGCCCGGCCTTGCCGGCCTGGGTGAGGCCGTTCATCGCCGAATTGGCGTCGACATTGCCGATGGTGAACACAGCGGTTACGTCTTGATGCTGCAGCAGATAGGCCTTCACCGCCTGCGCTACTGCTGTTGCCGAGCCGAATGAGGTGGCTGGCAACGGCAGCACATCGGCCTCGCCGCCGCCATTCTTCATCCCCTCCTTGAAGCCACCACAGTAGGCCTCGATATTGGCCGCACCCGGCAGTGTGTTGATGCAGACGCCTTTCTTGTTGCCGGCTTTCGCGAGATACTCGCCGCCGGCCACGCCACCTTTGTAATCGTCCGAGCCGACATAGTTCATGGCGCCGAGGCGATCGGCCGCCTGCAAACCGCCGGCATTGTAGATGACAAGCGGGATGCCAGCGTCCACAACCGCCTTGAACGCCGGATCCATGGCTTCCGGCACCCAGTCCGGACCGACAATGGCGTCGGCCTTCTGGTCGATGGCCTGGCGGATCAGTTCGGCCGCGTCCACACCCAGATTGTCGTAGTTCTGCGGCCCGAGCCAGGTGACTTTGCCACCTTGAGCTTCAACGACCTTCCCGGCGTCTTCGGCACCGCGCTTGACGATCGACCAGAATGGATCGTCAGGCTTGCCGCCGATTACGAAGATGTCGGCAGCAAGCGTCACGCCGGTGCTGAATGCGGTAAGCACCGTTGCCGACACCAGCGTCTTGAAGAGTTTCATGGTCTTCCTCCCAGGTTGACCCGCCCCGCGGGTTTGAAAAAACATGGCTGATCCGCTCACCCTCCTCCGGGTACACAAGCGAAACAGCGGCTGTTGATTACTCTGCCGGCATGTCAGAGGCCCTGCCGTCGGGGGCATCCTGCTTGGCGCGGAGCTTTTCTTTCTTTTTGCGAAAGCGCGCCTTCATAGCCTCGTCGGCCTCCTTGCTTCCGTCGTGCCAAGTGCCGAAAAGCTTATCGAGAGGGACCAGACCGTCACCGCCGTAGTTCACCTCGAAATACTTGTGGTGCAGGTAGTGGACGTAGGAATGGCTATCGAGCTTGACCTTGTCGGTGAGTTCGAAGGTCTCAAACCCAAGATGGCCATTCACCGCTCCGAAGCCGGCCCCATGCAGAGTGAAGTACGCGCAGACCGGGTTGGATGGGATCAGCAGGTGCAGCCAGGCTTCGGCATGGTAGAGGAACCCTTCCACCGGATGCATGGACAGCGACGACCACGGGCTGGGGTTGATCGAATTGTGGTGAACCGAGTGCACCCATTTGTAGAGCGGCGGCCAATGGATGGCGCGGTGCAGGAAGAAGAAATAGATCTCATGCACGGCCGGTGCGATGATGACGAGGAACGATAGGTAAAGCCAATTCGTCGTCCAGGGCAGCCAGACCGCCCAGCTGTTGGCGTAGGCCCACAGCATCACGATTTCGACCAGGGTCCACAGCGGTATGGTGATGAAAAACGAGCGGGTGAAATTGTCAATGTTCTGGCTCTGAAACCAGAAGACGTCGGACGGCGCGTCGGAGGGGAATTTCGGATTATACTTGAAGCGCTTATCTTGCTTGCGCTGGAAATAATAGCGCAGCTCAAAGAACCCGTAGAAGAGAAAAATGCCCCCTGCGTTCAGGCCGTAAAGCCAAAGGTAGTTGAGCAGCGAAAAGGTTGCCAGGCTGTCCCAGCTCGGAATGAGCAAGTTGACCCAGATGATTGCCGTGGCCATGTGGAACGCATTCCAGGGCCAAAGAAACTCGGGAATCCAGGCCAGTACCTTCTTGGCGTTGAACGGGCGATGCCAGATCGGCACCGGCTCGGCGCGGCGGTGCGGGACCCAGTTTCCGCGTTTGTCGCGCGTTCCATACTGAAGGTCATCCATCTGAACAGCGCCTCCTGGCCGACCAATTCCGGTCTGCCTTCACCCGATTGGCCTCAACGGAGGCGATTCATATCGGAGGCTTGATATCGTCGGAACACAAAAATAGTATTGAGATTGCATTTGTATCATAATGTCTCACTCATGATGATACAGTAGAGGGACGGTTCTATGAGGCGACCGACGATTCGCGACCTCGCTCAAGCCGCTGGCGTATCAGTGGCCACCGTGAACAGAATCCTCAGCGGCACTGTCTCCGTTCGCCCAAAAACCGTGCAACGAGTACAAAGCGCAGCCGAAGAAATCGGGTTCTATGGGATCGGAGCGATCGACGACCGGGCCAAGAAACTATCGCCCCATCACCGATTTGGTTTCCTGCTGCAGCAATCTACCCGTGAACTCTACCAACTGTTCGGAAAGAAAATCATCGCAGCCTGTCGCGCTCGTCGCGACGAGGTGGTCGAGGCTGTCGTCGAGTTTGTCGATCTACTGACGCCGGAGACTATCTCTAGCCGCCTCATCGCGCTTGGCGACTCTTGCGACGCAGTCGCAGTGGTTGCCGCAGATCACCCAATCATAGGTCAGGCCATCCGTTCACTGAAGGAAATGGGGAAGCCCGTTGTTGCTTATATTACTGACCAATCCGCGCCGGAACGGGCAGCGTACGTGGGCACGGACAACTGGAAGCTGGGACGCACAGCGGCATTCTTGGTTGCGCAAACCACCCAAGGTCCAGGGCGCATTGCGGTTTTCATAGGCAATCACCGGTATCAATGCCAAGACGTTTCAGACGCCAGCTTCCGTTCGTATTTGCGTGAACACGCTCCGCGGCTCGCAGTGGAAGAAAGTCGCCCTACTCGTGAGGAATCGAGTGAAGCTTATCGTATGGTAGCCGAGCTCCTGAAGACGACTGATGACCTTGTGGGAATTCTGATCGTCGGTGGTGGAATAACCGGGGTGCTCCGTGCGCTGCGAGAGGTTCCTGCCGAAAGGCGGGCGGGAATCAAGCTGGTTTGCCGTGACATTGGACCCGAGACGAGAAAAGGCTTGTCCGAGGGATTAATCACAGCAGCGCTTTGTCATCCACTCGAGGCGACCTCGGCCCTCCTTGTGCAGACGATGATTGACGTGATTGGACCGCAAGCACCGGTCGCGACCCTTCAGCGGTCTATACCTTTTGAAATAGTCACGCCGGAAAACATCTGACGCATTTATCTCAACGACGCAGGCTGGCGTGGCGGGCATGCTCGCGGATCTCTTCGCGAGAAATGCCAGCATCCGCCAGTGTGCTGTCGGGGGCCTTCCTCAAGCTCGCAAGCGTCTGGCGATAGGCAAGCCAGCGGGCGAAACGGTGTCGAAGTTTATCGAACATGATCGTCTCCTTTGGCGCGCAGAATGCCCGCGCGCTGGGGTTGGTCGAAAGCGCAAAGCATCTGCGCGTAGCGCATGCGCGTTTCGCAAGGATTGCGCTGGCTTCCTGGCCAGCCGAGGCGCTTGCCACTGTCGCTGCAGGCAGGATTTTCCAACACCTGCAATGCCTGGATACTTGCGCGTGATGCCCGCTTCGCGCTACAGCCACGGTCGCAAGGAGTTTTTCATTTCTGCAAAATGGATATCGACTGGAACGACCTGAGGCTGTTTCTCGACGTTGCGCGGCTGGGTGGCTTGAGCGCAGCGACGGGAACCACGCGCCTCAGCGCAGCCACCCTTGGACGACGCGTCACCGCGCTGGAAAAGCAGATCGGCGAACCGCTGTTCGTGCATCAGCAGACAGGCTACCGGCTGACCCCGGTCGGTGAAGAACTGCTGCGGCGCGCCGAAGACGTCGAGGCAGCAATGCAGTCGCTGACCCGCTGGCGCGAGGGAAACCTGCCCGACCGCATTGTCCGCGTCTCGGCCGGGCCATGGACCTCAGCCTTCGTTTCCGCCCATATCGGCGAGATCTGGACGGTCGATGACGGCATAAGGGTGGAGCTCGTCACCACCACCGACCGCGTCGACATCGGCCGCCGTGCCGCCGACATCGGCATCCGCAGCGAGCGCCCGACCGAGCAATGGCTGGCCGGCCGTCAGAGCGGCAAGGTCGCCTACGCCATTTATTCCGGACGCCACCTGATCAACGGCATCGCCGCCGGCTTGTTCGTCGGCGTCACCGGCGAAGCGGCAAACATTGCCTCGGCGCGCTGGCTGCGAGCCCATCACGGCGACCGCATCGCCGTGCGCGGCAACAACACCCATTCGGTGCGCGAACTGGTGGCCGCCGGCGCCGGCCTTTCGATCTTTCCGTGCTTCGTCGGTGACAGCGATCCGCGGCTGGTTCGCGTCGCTCAGCCTATCCCCGAACTCGAAACCGACCAATGGATCGTCACCCATCACGAGGAACGTCACTCGCCGCCGGTACGAAAAGTCGCCGACCGGATTACCGCCTTGATGCGGGCGCACCAGCCGCTGTTTCGCGGCGAGACGCCGATCCGGTAACCTCAGGCGTCGATCGGCCGCCAGCTGAGCCGCATGCTCGCACGCATGCCGGACTCCTGCGCCGTCAGGCCTAGGCCGTAATACTTCAACAGGGACTCGAACTCGCCATGCCGCTGCGTCCAGCCGCTATTCGCGGCACCGACCATCGAGCCCAGCGGACGCTTTGCTCCATTGCTGACCACCGTCAAAAAGAGCGCTGTTAACCAAATTTTCTAACCCGCCAATGCTTATTCGAGCGACTGAAGGGTGAGGTGATCGATGTGCGATTCAAACATAAGCGTATTTCCGCTGCATCGGCGGCGGAAATTGGTCGAAGGGATCGCCCGGGTCCTGGAATCTAAGAACGGAGAGGACGCGAACGCCTTCTGGCGCAACACCGCCAAGGCAATTCTCGTTCAATTATTCGAATCAGGAATTGCACCCGGGCTGGCCGAACAGGAAGTCGGAACGCTTCTTCATGCTGTCTTGGATGATATAGCCACCCGCAGTGCGGCGAAACTAGCACAATAGCATCGGCTGGCTCACGACGATGGATTGCCGCGTGGCACCACTGCATCCGTCAAATGCAAGGTTTTTCAATGCGGATGAAAAGATAGCCGCGTTTGTCGAAATCATGCCTCACCGTTGCAGACACCAGCCAGTCGGGTCATGAAGGGCTCGGATGAGCCCTGACGCCCCTTACTGCGCAATCGGGGAGGAAATCCTGCGCATGGGCGCGATCACGCCCGGTCTATGTAGCTGCGCCCCACCATGCGCGCCTATAACACGAAGAAGTCGTCCACTGTGAGGAATGTGCTCGGGTCCAGGGCGGCAAACTTGACAGTCGCCGCTCCTCCTGCCCCGTCCACATCGAACAGCAGATCGCCGGTCTCCTTGTCGTAAATGATGTGGTCGTTGTCATCGATGGCGTGCTTGCCGACGACGAAAACCGCAGCGGAAAGCGAGCCGGCCGACAGCCCGACGAATGCGGAGCTGTCCAGCCAGAACACATCATCGAGCGCATTGAAGTCTTCTATCCTGTCGTAGTTCGCCGGCCCAAGTGCGTCGAACACGAAGACATCCCTGCCCCCCTCGCCGGCCAGCCGGTCGCGGCCGGCGCCGCCATTGAGGATGTCGTCGCCAGCACCACCTCGCATGTCGTCGGAGCCGGCGTCGCCGTCGAGGACGTCGTCGCCAGTGTCACCGCGGACGCCGTCTGCGCCCTCACCACCGCTGATCTCGTCATCGCCAGCGCCGCCCTTCAGCCAATCGGTGCCCGCGCCTCCAATGATGTCGTCCGCGCCCGCGCCGCCGAACAGCTGGTCGTGGCCGGCACCGCCGTCGAGCGTATCGTTGAACGGGGTGCCGCTGATGCGGTCGCCCCCGCCCAGCGCGGCGACGAGCACGGCATGATCATGGCTTGCGTAGCTCGCGATGTTTTTGGCGTCGGTTAGGGTAATGGATTCGGCCGGCGGAGTGACTGTGATCGTAATCGTCGCCACATTGCTGTTGCCCTGGCCGTCCGTAGCGTAAACCGTAAAGCTGTCGGTGCCGATGAACCCTGCCTCCGGTGTGTAATCGAACAGGTTTCCGCTCAGAAAATCCGCATGATAGTGCAGGGTAGTGCCATAATGACCCTGGTGAAACGGGTAGTAGTTACCGTCGAAACTCGTCTCCTGCTCCAGGGTGCCGCTGTCCGGCCCGTCCAAGACGATAAAGTTCAAGAGATCGTAGTCGGCATCTGTCGCGCTGAACTTGACGTCGTCGAGAGATTGCGCCTGCGAAATCGACACGTCCAGGTCGGCGACGGTGGGCGCGTGATTAACGAAGGTGTCGGACTGAAGCACGCCCCCTTTCAAGATGATCTGGTGCTGACCGTATTGGGTGTTTTCGCCGCCGAAATATTCGTTCGCCCCGATCCATGTCACCGTGAGGTCGTCGGGGCTGTCGGCGCTGATCGAGGCGATCTGGACCGACTGGAAGGCCGCCTGGTCGGACACGGTGCGGAGAAAATTGCCTTCGTTGTCGAAGACCTGCGTTTCCACTGTCGTCCAGGTTTCGGTCCTGCCCTCGTGGGTGAAGCTGGTGATGGTGAAGAAGCCATCGAAGACATCGACCGAAGCTAGTTCGATCCCACCGAAAGGGAAATCCGGCTTTGCGCCTATCGGTCCGATTACGTCGCCGTCAGTTTCCGTTATGCTGAAAAGGACCGAGTCAGGGGTCGGATTGGGATCCTCGGGTTCGTTCCATACGATGAGTTCACTGCCATTGCTTAAGGTCGGCATCCTGTCTCTTCCTTGCCTTTGCGCCGGACGTGCTGCGGATGCCCCCAATTCCAACAGTAACATGTTACGCGAGACGGATCGGTGACAAACCCAGCCGCCCTTCGCCTTCTTCGAATGTGGTTAATTCGGTGATCATGCCGAACTGTCTGATTGGATTCGGCAATGAGCCGACGCTGGTGAAATCCAGTCGGCGATGCGGTGAGCCGACGAGATGCGGTCGTGCTGGGCATCGGGCACTGCGGACCCGAAGCGATCTCTGCTCCAATGGATCGTTCGCAGGATCACCCTCAAGCCGGGGTCATTGACCATCGAACTGGATCGCCGCTCGTTATCGGAACTGCTGCTCGAACGGACTCTTCCGCCTGGCGATGGAGCTGAAGTGACTTCCATCGAATGTCCAATCGGTATGATGCGGCGCGGGATCGAACACGCATCGTGCTTACAGACGGCCCCAACATCAGCCGAGAACCCGATGGCGCTTTGATCGACCTTTTGCGTCGAGCCCATTTGTACCTAGGCCAACATATGGATGAAGCCAACCGTGGCCTCACCGATGTCACCATGCTCAACGGCACCAATACATCTGAAGTAAGCCGCCTCCTGCTCTTCGCTTTCCTTGCCCCGAAAGTTGCGGCCAGCATCGTCGCGGCATGCTGGCACTCGTGCCGCGGCCGGGCTCCAGCGCCGATGGCGATTGCCATGACGCCTCGCGTGCAATAGGCCTTTGCCGGAAAAGCCCAGGGAGGATTGCCGTGAGAGAACCAGCCGGGACATGGCGCGTCGGCATCCTGTTTTCGCGCAGCGGCATCACCTCGGTCACCGAAAGCGAGCATTTCTATGGAACCGCGCTCGCCATCGAGGAGATCAATGCCGGCGGCGGCGTGCTGGGGCGGCAGATCGAGCCGATCGCCTACGACCCTGGCAGCGACCCCGAGGCCTTCCGCTCGCTGGCCCGCAAGCTTTTGACCGAGGACGACGTCAACGTCATCTTCGGCTGCTCGATGTCGGGCAGCCGCAAGGCGGTGCTGCCGATCGTCGAGCGCTACAACGGCCTGCTCTGGTACCCGTCGATCTACGAGGGCTTCGAATATTCGGAAAACGTCCTCTACACCGGCGCCACGCTCAACCAGAACACCTTCGCACTGGCCGACTTCATCCTGCAGCGTTACGGACCGCGCGTCTTCATGGCCGGGTCCGACTACATCTATCCGCATGAATCCAACCGGGTGATGCGGGACCTCCTGGAATGCAAGGGCGGCACCATCGTCGAGGAACAATATGTGCCGCTCGACGCCGATGAACGCCGCATGCGCCGGCTGATGGCCGACATCGAGAGGGCCGCGCCGAACGCCGTCTTCTCGACCGTCATCGGGCGCAGCGCACAGATCCTCTACAGGCTCTATGCCGAAGCCGGCATCGACCGGACACGGCGGCCGATCGCCAGCCTGACACTCGCCGAAGGCGAGATTCGCGTGATCGGCGCCGAGCACTGCACCGGACATGTGCTGGCCGCCCCCTATCTGGCGAGCGTCGACAGCGGCGAGAACCAGCGCTTCGTCGGTGAGCTCGCTCGCCGCTTCGGCGACCGCACGACGGCGACCATGTGGTCGCAGACGGCGTATACGCAGGTTCACCTGTTCGCCCGCGCGCTGGAAAAGGCCGGAACCCTCGACACGTTCCGCCTCGGCCAGGCGGCGCTTGAGGTCGACTATGCGTCGCCGGAGGGCAGGATGATGTTCGACCAGGAAAACCGCCACGTCTGGTCGACGCCACGCATCGGCATCGCCAACGCAACCGGGCAGTTCGACATCGCCTGGCAGTCGCAGGTCGCGATCCGGCCAGACCCCTATCTTGCTGCGACCCATTTCGAAGAGCCGTGGCTTTAGATGACGGCGACGCTCAAACGCATCCTTAACGATCTCCGGCAGGCGAAGATCCTCGTCATGCACCCGAAGGACGAGGATGGCGCCGCCCTCGTCGATCACCTCAGGCGACTTGGCTGTGAAGTCAGGGCGGCGTGGCCGCCGCCGGCCTCGATCCCGGCCGACATCGACACGGTGTTCGTGCAGGTCGGCGAGGCGCCGACGGACGCGATGGTGTCGCTCATCGAGGGCGCCAACGCCGCCGTGGTCGCCATCGTCACCTATGAAAGCCCGACCTCGATCAAGGCGATCATCGACCTCAACGCCCATGGCGTCATCACCAAACCGCTCAGGCAGTTGGGCGTGCTGACGCAGTTTGCATTGGCCCGCTACCGCTACGGCTACGAAGGACGGCTGGCCAACAAGGTACGCAAGCTGGAGGATACGCTGAAGGGACGCCGGACGATCGAGAAGGCGGTCAAGGTGCTGGTCGAGATGAATGGCGTCGACGAGGAAACCGCCTACAAACTGATCCGCGACCAGGCGACATCGAAGCGGGTGGCCCTGGTTTCGGTGGCCGAAGGCATCCTTGCCGCACAGGAGGCGATGCGGACTTTCGGCTTCGGGATTTCCGCGCCAGGCAATCAGAAATAGCCGGACAGCCGACAGGCCGACAAGATTTACCGCATCAGAAAGTTCTTACAACCATCTGATTTTATTACTCTAAATAGCCACCTCCTTGTGCGGTAGACTGCCGGATTCTTTGGCCCTTGACGCGGCCTCCGGGCTGTGCAACTTCTTAAAGCACGAGCAGGTTTGCTCATCGGCAGGAGTGCCGTTTCACATTGATGGCTATGTAGCCCTTGGCTCGCGGATGATGTCCGCGCCAGGGGTTTTTTGCGTTTGGAGCCTGGTCTTGGCAATATCTGAGAAAGCGTCCGCGGATCTCCGCCTGGCTTGCATCCAGTTCCAGCCGGCCATCGGCCGGCTGGACGATAATCTCAAGTCGATGGAGCGGCTGATCCGCCAGGCCGCCGGGCTCGGCGCAACGGTGGTGGTGCTGCCGGAACTCGCCGACAGCGGCTATGTGTTCGACAGCCAGGAAGAGTTGGCCGCAATCGCCGCCCCCATCCCTGCCGGACGCAGTGCCGTACTGCTATGCTCGCTGGCACATGAACTCGGCCTGCACATCGTCAGCGGTCTTGCCGAGCGCGATGGCGACCGGTTCTTCAACGCAGCCATGCTGTGCGGGCCGTCCGGCCCTATCGGCACCTACCGCAAGCTGCATCTGTGGAACCGAGAGAAGCTCTATTTCCAGCCGGGCAATCTCGGCCTGCCGGTGTTCGATACGGCGATCGGCAGGATCGGCGTGGCGATCTGCTATGATGGCTGGTTCCCCGAGACCTACCGGCAGCTGGCGCTGCAGGGTGCCGAGCTGGTCTGCGTGCCCACCAACTGGGTGCCGATGCCCGGCCAGGGCAACCACCTCGAGCCGATGGCCAACATCCTGCACAAGGCGGCGGCCCACAGCAACGGCATCTACATCGCCTGCGCCGACCGCGTTGGCACCGAGCGCGGCCAGCCCTTTGTCGGCCGGAGCCTGATCGTCGGGCCAACCGGCTGGCCGATCGCCGGCCCGGCCAGCGAGCAAGACGAGGAAATCCTCATCGCCACGATCAGGCTCGGCAACGTCGCCAGCAGCCGGGCGCTGAGCGAGCGCAACGACGCTATCGGCGACCGCCGCACCGACGTCTACGGATAACCAAGAAGAAGCCGGCACGACCCGGTACGATCAACACTGAGAAAGGGGAATACCATGAGAAGCAGAACAGTGAACCTTGCAATCGCCAGCGCCGCCCTGGCCGGCGTCGCCCTGGCGACCACCGCCTTCGCCGAGGACGGGCCAATCAAGATCGGCATCCCGGTGGGACTGTCAGGCGCCAACAGCGTCGTCGCGCCCTCGGTCGTCCAGTCGGCCGAATTGGCGGTCGCCGAGATCAACGCCGCAGGCGGTGTGCTGGGGCGGCAGCTTGCCCTGGAGATCGCCGACGACGCCTCCGGTGCGGCCGGCGCGCAGAAGGCCTTCGATGCGCTGGTCTTCCAGAAGGAGGTCAACGCCGTCATCACAATGGAAACCAGCGCGGCGCGCAATGCCGGCCTGCCGATCATCTCGAAGGGCGACATCCCCTACATCTACACCTCGTTCTACGAGGGCAAATCCTGCAACGCCAATTTGTTCGTCAATGCCTGGGTGCCCGAGCAGCAGGTCCCGCCGATCGTCGACAATTTCATCAAGTCGCAAGGCGCCATGAAATTCTTCCTGATCGGCTCGGACTATGCTTTCGGCCGCGGCATGCTGGAGTTCGCCAAGGCTTACATCGAGAAGTCGGGCGCCAGCATCGTCGGCGAGGAATACCTGCCGATGGAAGGCAGCGACTGGACGGCGATCATCTCCAATCTGAAGAGTTCTGGCGCCGATGCCGTGATCACCTCGACGGCGGGCGGCGCGCCCAATGTCACCTTGACCAAGCAGCTGCGCGGCGCCGGTGTCATCATCCCCTACGGCAACCTGGCCGTCGATGAAGGAACCGCCAAGAGCATGGGCGCAGACGCGGCCGGAATCTTCATTTCCGCTTCCTATGTCACCAGCATCGACAGCGCCGCCAACAAGAGCTTCCTTGCCGCCATGCAGAAGAAGTTCGGCGCAGAACTTCGCACGCCGAACGACCTTTCGGTGCCGGAATATGAAGGCATCTATCTCTACAAGGCCGCAGTCGAGAAAGCCGGGTCGACCGACACCGCTGCTGTGCTCGCAGCCCTCGCCGAGGTATCCTTTGTCGGCCCGCGCGGCACGGTCTCGATGAGCAAGCAGCACCATGCTCCGCTGACCATGTATCTCGGCCAGGTAAAGCCGGATGGCTCGGTCACGGTGGTCGACACTTTCGAGGGCGTCGACCCCGGCGAACAGTGCCCGAACCTGTAGTCGCGCCTGCAATCGCAAAAGCGCGTCGCGTTTGGCCGTCCTCATGCGACGCGCTTTAGTTGTTGTTTTTATGCATGTCGTTATCGCAAAACCGCTGCGCACTTTTGCGCGACGTGCATTAGGGGTCGCGAATGTCCGCCACCCCTTCCAGATGATCGGGGACTTGCCATGATGCTTCTCCTGGACATGGTGACGACGGCGGCGATCCTGTTCATCGTCGCCGCCGGCCTGCTGGCGATTTTCGGGGTGCTGAAGATCATCAATTTCGCGCACGGCGCCTGGCTGACGATCGGCGCCTATTGCGCGGTGGCAACAGCCGGGCTTGGGCTCAACCCCTGGCTGGCGCTGCCGATCGCCTTTGCCGTCGGCGCAGTCCTTGGCGGCATCACCGAATTGGTCATCGTGCGGCCGCTCTATCGCCGCCCGCTCGACGCGATCCTGGCGACCTGGGGCCTGGGCATCGTCATCGGTCAGTTGATCACGCTGTGGTTCGGGCGCGACGTGCAATTCACCCCCAATCTCTTGTCGGGCACCGTCGATGTGTTTGGCGTCGGCTATTCGCTCTATCGGCTGTTTGCGGTCGCCGCCGCGCTGGTGATCGGGCTCGCCTTCACCTTCCTTCTCGAAGGTACGCGGCTCGGCCTGTCGGCGCAGGCGGTGATCATGAACGAGATGCTGGCGCGCGCGCTCGGCATCGACACCGCGCGCGTGCGCCTCGCCACCTTCATGATCGGCACCGGGCTCGCCGCGCTGGCCGGCGTGCTGTTGACGCCGCTGACCAGCGTCGACCCGAACATGGGAGTCGCCTGGCTGATCGGCTCGTTCATGCTGGTCATGGTCGCCGGCTCGTCCTTCTCGACGCTGGCCATCGCCTGCCTAGTCTTCGGTGGCGCCCAGGTTCTGGTCAGCACTTTCCTCAGCCCCATTTTCGGCGGCATCACGGTGGCGGTCCTGTGCGCCCTGGTGCTGCGCATCAGCCCGAAGGGATTTGCCCGTGCCTGAGAGCCGTTCCACCCCGCCAAGGGTCTGGCTGTTTGCCGCGCTGGCGCTTGCAACGGCGGTCGTCGTCATCATCGGCCCGGCGCTGTTCGACCGCTTTACGCTCAACGTGCTGACGCGCTCAATGATCTACGCCATGTTGGCGGTGACCGTCGACATCCTGTGGGGCTACACTGGCATCCTCACCTTCGGCCAGGCTGCGTTCTTCGGCACCGGCGCCTATGCCAGCGCCATGGTGCTCAGCCATCTCGGCGCCTCCCCGGCGCTGATGGTCCTGGCGCTTGCATTGGCGATCATCGTGCCGGTGCTGCTCGGTGCCTTCGTTGGCTGGCTGTCATTCGGCCACGGCTCGACGCCGCTCTATGCGACAGTGATTTCGCTGGTCGTGCCGATCGTGGTCACGCAGCTGGTGTTTTCGGGTGGCGTGTGGACCGGATCGAGCAGCGGGTTGGTCGGCTATTCCGGCCTGCCGCTCGGGCTGCCTGGCTATTTCCGGCTGACCGGCATCTGCCTCGTCGTCACCACGCTCGTCGCCCTGGTCTTCACCCGCTCGGATGCCGGCAAGCTGCTAGTCGCCATTCGCGACAATGAAGCGCGCTGCGCCTATCTCGGTCTCGATCCGCAGCGGCTGAAGATCGTGCTGACAACGATCCTTGCCGGCGTCGCCGGCATTGCCGGCTTCCTCTATGCCAACGCCTCGGGCGTGGTGGCGCCAGAAAACACCGGCTTCGTGTTCGGCACCGAGATCGTCATCTGGACGGCACTGGGCGGCCGCGGCACGATCATCGGGCCGGTGATGGGCGCGATCGGTATCGATTACCTCAGCGCCCAGCTCTCCGGCGACCTGCCCTTCCTGTGGAACCTGGTGGTCGGCGCGCTGTTCGTCGTGATGATCATCCTGTTGCCGAACGGGCTGGCGCAACTGGCCAGAATAGTCCTGCCGCGCCGCAATGGAGAGCAGACCAGCCAACCGGGGTGCCCCACCCTCACCGCCGAGCCGGCCAGCAACGGGTCGCAGCCCGGCAACCGCGTGCTCGCCGTCAGCGGCCTCGGCAAATCCTTCGGCAGCCTGCAGGTGCTGCAAGGGATCGACCTCGACGTTCGCCCCGGCGAGCTGGTCAGCCTCGTCGGTCCGAATGGCGCAGGCAAGACGACGCTGATGCGCTGCCTGACCGACGGCACCGAAGCCACGACCGGAACCGTCACCATCGCCGGCCAGGACATCAGCGGCATGACGCCGAATGAAATCGTCGCCCTCGGGGTCGGACGCAAGTTCCAGGTGGCGAGCGTCTTCGACAGCCTGACCGTCGCCGATTGCCTGCGCATGGCACGCGCCTCGCGCAAGGCGCCGAGCCTGCTGCGCCGCTCCGCCGCGCTTGGATTGCCGGCGGCCGCCGCCGACATTCTGCGCTCGACCGGGCTCGACCGCATGCTCGGCCGGCCGGTGTCGCTGCTGTCGCATGGCCAGAAGCAGAGTCTCGAGCTCGCCATGGTCGTCGCGCTCGAGCCAAAACTCATCCTGCTCGACGAGCCGACGGCCGGGCTGACCAAGGTCGAACGCACCACCATCGGCGCGACGCTGCAGAAGCTGACGAGCGAACTCGGTTTCGCCGCCATCCTGGTCGAGCACGATCTCGATTTCGTCCGCGACATCTCGACCAGGATCGTCGTTCTCCACCAGGGCAAGCTGGTGCTCGACGGCAGCGTCGATCAGGTCGTCAATTCCGAAGTGGTGAGGACGATCTATTCGGGAGGCGCCCATGCTTGAGGCAAGGCAGGCAGAGACCAAAGCCATCGCGCCAAAACTGTCGCTGTCGAACGTGTCGAGCGGCTACGGGCCGATTGCCATCGTCGAGGCGCTGTCGCTGGCCATTTCGCCCGGACAGATCTTCGCGCTGATGGGCAAGAACGGCATGGGCAAGACCACCGTGCTGAAAACCATCCTCGGCTTCGTGGCGCTGCGTTCGGGCGACATCCGCCTCGATGGCGCATCCATTTCAGGGGTCTCGCAGGCCTCGCTGATCACGTCCGGCGTCGGCTACGCGCCGCAGGAGCAGGCGCTGTTCCAGGATCTCAGCGTGCGCGACAATCTGCGCCTCGCCTTGCGCTCGGATCGCGATTTCGCGCAAGCCGTGGAACGGGTTTTCGGGCATTTTCCGTTCCTCAGGGAGCGCCTGTCGCAACGCGCCGGAACGCTATCCGGCGGCGAGCAGAAGATGCTCATTCTCGGCCGCGCGCTGATGCTGCGGCCGAAGCTGTTGCTGATCGACGAGATTTCCGAGGGCCTGCAGCCCTCGGTCGTCGAACGCATCGCCGCGGCACTCAGGCAGGAACGCAGGACGAACGGCACGACGATCCTGATCGTCGAGCAGAACCTGCCCTTCGCCCTCGGCATCGCCGACAGTTGGGCGGTGCTGAAGCTCGGCCGGATCGACGATGCCGGGGATGTCGCGGCGGGCACAGCGGCCCGCGTTCTTCAGCACCTGAAGATCTAAGGCATCGCGCAAAAGCCCTTGGGCCTGACCCCGGGCCTGCCCCCCGCGCAGGCCAAAAGTGCCGGCTGACCGCGCGGCGACGAGTTTCTCACGCGCCTGTGGGCCGTCTGGAACCTGCGCCAAACTCGTGAGTTCCAGATAATGCCCTCTTCGACCGCTCGAGCTCAGACCGGTATGGCGTCGCGGCTCTTGCGCGTTGGGCCGTGACGCTGGCCATCCAGCGCGCCCCGAGACGCCGACAACGAAATGGCGAAGGTGAACGAGAAAGAAGCAGCGGAAATTGAGCGCAACGAGATGTCGCGAACCCTGATTATCGTTGGTTTGATCATAGTCGCCACAGGCCTGTTGTGGCCTTGGCTGTCGCGGATCGGTCTGGGCAGACTGCCTGGCGATATCGTGATCGAACGTGAGAACTTCACGTTTTATGCTCCGATCGGCACCGGGATCTTGATCAGCATCGTTCTCTCTTTTGTTCTGTGGCTACTCAACCGGTAACGGCGTCCACTTCGGAGGAAGGAGCGCGAGGTTCCGTACGGAATATTTGTGTTGTCAGGAGGCCTGAAATGCGCCGGGATTATCACAACTGGGATGCTGTGATGCTTTGGTCGGGTATCGGGTTCATTTTGATCCTATGGTCCACGCAGATTCTCAAGGCCCTGACCGAGTGATTGATTTCAGAAAAGGCCGGCTGCTTGGATCGCTATCCTTGCTGCCGGCGAGCCTTGAGCGCACGGGTGAGGAGCCGGGTGTCATTTAGCCGGGTAGCGCAGATCTCGAACGCTTTGGTCGGCCCGTGCCAGCGCAGCTCCTCGACATTATCGAACAGCCGAGCGTCGGTGCGCAGCGTCGCCAGATTTTTGAACAAAAGCGCGAGCTCTCTCCGCTTGCCGAGGCTTTCGGGCGGAAAGCTTTCAAGCGGGCCGTAGCGGCCAAGCATCCGGGCGGCCGAGACCAGGCCGATGCCTTCGAGGCCCGGGTAGCCATCGGCGGCATCACCCACGAGCGCGAGGAAATCTGGAATCAGCGCCGGCTCGACTCCAAACTTCTCGCGTACGCCGGCGGCATCGCGAATTTTCCGGGTCCTGCGGTCTACCTGGACCACATGGTCACCGCGCACACACTGCGCGAGATCCTTGTCCGGCGTCCAGATGCACACCTTCTGCACGCCCTCATCGGCAGGCGCGCTGTGTGCCGCGGATGCCAGCGCGTCGTCGGCTTCAAGCTCGATCATCGGCCAGACCGCCACGCCCATCGCCGCCAGGGCGTCCTCGAGGGGGTGAAACTGCGCGAGCAATGCCGGCTCGATGCCATCCCCGGTCTTGTAGCCGGGCCAGAGCTGATTTCTGAACGATTCGATTACATGATCGGTGGCCACCCCAACATGTGTGGCGCCGTTCTCGATCATCTCCAGAACTGTGTTCAGCACGCCGACGACGGCGCCAAACGGCTTGTCTTGGCCATTGTTGAACCGGCGTTGGCCATAGAAGTGGCGAAACAGTTCGTATGTGCCGTCTATCAAATGAACGATCATCGCAATCCTTAGGGAAACAGCCTCCGGCCCGGCCTGCAACGCCAGGCCGATGGCTGGCATCCAGGGATGGTTCAGTCGAAGAAGCCCGCATCCTCTTGCCTGACATGCTTCCTGGCTGCTTCGGCGTCGATATCGAGGCCCAGCCCCGGCGCTTCCAGCAGATCCACCATGCTGTCCGTCACGATCTGCGACGGCAGGCCGATTACGAGGTCCTCCCACCAGGGATCGGAGGCGCTCGGATATTCGAAGGCGATGTAGTTGGCGGGCAAGGTGGCGCAGACATTGATCAACGCGCCGAGGCCGAGCAGGCCGTTCGCCGTGCCGTGCGGCGCCATCAGGATCGAGTGCATATGGGCGTGCTCGGCGACCCATTTGAGCTCGGCAATGCCGCCAATATCGGCAGGATCGGGGCCGATGACGCGCACCGCCTGCGTTTCGATCAGCTCCTTGAAATTGTGCCTGAGGTAAATCTGCTCGCCGGTATGGGTTGGCGTCGAGGTGGAGGTGGTCAGTTCCCGATAGGCCTGCGGATTGACCCACGGCACGTAGTCGCCGGTCAGCATGTCCTCGAGCCACATCAAATTGTACTTCTCGACCGCGCGAGCGAACTTGATCGCATCGGGCAGCATCCAGCCCGGGCCGCAGTCGAGCGCCAGGCTGACCTTGTCGCCCAGCACTTCCTTCATCGCGATCACGCAGTCGAGCATGTGATTGAAACCACGCTCGCTGATCACACCCTGATCCATGGCACCGTGATAGCCGGCCTTCTTCTGCGTCACGCCGTAATGGAAGCCGTCGATGGTGTCCTTCATGTTGGAGTGGAACGAGATTCCTTGCTTGATCATGAAGAAGTTCTGCGGCTGCTCCATCATCCATTTGACGTCAGCAGCGTAATCCTCCGGCCGGTCGCCCGTGCGTTTCCGGCGGATCGAGCCGTTGTAGACGCGCACCCTGTCGCGCACCTTGCCGCCGAGCAGTTTGTAGGCCGGCACGCCTGCGGCCTTGCCGGCAATGTCCCACAGCGCATGCTCGATAGCGCTTACCGCCGCGCCATAGGGCTTGAAAGAGCCACGTTGGCGGATCTTCAGCATCACCCGTTCGACGTCGGTCGGGTCCTCGCCGATCAGCGCCTCGCGAAAATGCAGGACCCAGGGCTTGAGGTAGGGCTTGGTGTACTCGACCTCGCCCAGGCCATAGAGACCCTCGTCGGTGACGACGCGAACGATGGGGTGCTTGCCGATGACGGCGCAGCGGAGGTCGGTGATCTTCATCTCGGGTTCTTTTCGCCTCAGCTCCAGGTGCGATCCCAGGAATACTCGTTGTCCCAGTGATCCGTTGGCTGCCAGATGCCGGTGACACCCGGCTGCAGACGCTGCGAGATCACCTCGTCGACGACGTCGTCAATTCCCAGGCCCGGCTTGTCCGGAACAGTGATAAAGCCGTCCTTGACGAGCGGCTTGGCAACGCCGGTAACAATATCGTCCCACCAGTCGACATCGGCAGAGTGGTATTCGAGCGCCATGAAGTTTTCGGTCGCGGTCGCGATATGTGCCGCGGCCATTGCCGCGATTGGGCTTTCGGCCATATGGATGGCCATGGCGACGCCGTGGTCCTGCGCCATGTCGCCGATCTTCTTGGTCTCGAGGATGCCCCCGCTGGTGAGCAGATCCGGGTGGACAATGGAGAGGCCGCCGCTCTTAAGCAGAGGCTCGAAGCCCTCCTTGAGGTAGATGTCCTCGCCGGTGCAGATCGGCACCGTGGTGGCGTCCTGCAGTTGTCGGTAGTGCTCGGTGTACTGCCATGGGATCACATCCTCGAGCCAGGCCGGCACATATTTTTCAATCCGCCTGGCGAGGCGAATACCGTTCTGCAGCGAGATGTGGCCGACGTGATCGATGGCGAGCGGAATATCCATGCCGATAATTTCGCGAACCTCGGCAATGTACTGCTCAAGCAGGTCGAGGCCTTTGTCGGAAAAGTGGAGGCCGGTAAATGGGTGGGGGACGTTGTGCAAATCGTAGGCGGCGTTGCGGGCGCGCCGCTCTTCAAGGGTCTTGACCTGGCCGCGGCCCGGCTGGACGCGGTACCCATCAAGTGAGCCGGCAGGAGACACGACCGCATCGGGGACATCGGCGATCTGCATCAATCCCAGATCCATCTTGAGGAACGTGAAGCCGAGCGCCATGCGTTGCTTGAGGCGCTTGCCGGTCTCGGTGCCGCTCGGCACAGTGGCGTCGGTATCGCAATAGAGGCGCACCTTCTCTCGAAACCGGCCGCCGAGCATCTGGTAGATGGGCACGCCATAGGCCTTGCCGGCGAGATCCCACAACGCGATTTCGACCGCCGAGACGCCGCCGCCTTGCCGGCCGTGGCCGCCGAACTGCTTGATCCGGCGAAACAGGCGATCGATGTTGCAAGGGTTCTCGCCAAGCAGCCGGCTCTTCAGCATCAGCGCGTAGGTGGCGCTGGCGCCGTCGCGGACCTCGCCAAGCCCGACGATGCCCTGGTTAGTGTAAATCTTGAGCAGGGTCGAGGTGAACGGCGCGCCGACGATTTCGGCTACCCGCATGTCGGTGATGCGAAGCTCGGATGGCTTGGAGTTCGCATTCACCCGATTGAGCGCCTCGTCGGCGCCACCCGTCTTTGCCATGACTTATCCTCGTTCTGGTCGATGGGGCTTGCCGCCCGCACGCCGGGCCGGCATGGAGCGTTGCTAGCCCAATTCAATCTCGTGGGCCTGCAGGTAGTCACGGTCCATCTCGATACCGAGACCAGGCCTCGACGTCAGCTTGAGGCTGCCGTTCGAGACGTCGAGTGGTCTGTCGATGAGGTGATCGTATTTGCCCAGGTTCCACTCCGACGTTTCGAGCCTGTAGAAGTTAGGAACGGTCATCATCACCTGCGCTCCCGCCACCACGTTGATCGGCCCCGCGGCGTCATGTGGCGAGACCGGGATATAGTAGGCTTCGCATAGGGCGGAAATCTTCTTGAGTTCGGTAATGCCGCCGGTCCAGGTGATATCAGGCATGATGTAGTCAGCGAGTTTGTTCTCGAGCACCGGCACGAAATCCCACTTCGTGTGGCCGCGCTCGCCCCACGAGATGGCGGCACTGACCTTCTCACGCACCTGTTTGAGGGCGTTCAGGCTCTCGGGCGGGCAAGGCTCCTCGAACCAATCGATCTGGCCGGCTTCCTCGAGGCTCCGACAGAGGCGAATGGCGGTGGGAACGTCGAAGCGACCATGCGCATCGATGAGAATGTCGACGTCGGGCCCCGCCGTTTCGCGGATCAGCGCCGTGAGTTCGGCGGCTTGGCGCTCGTCCTTGCGGGTCATGCTGCCATCGAGGTAGCCGTCCCGCTGTTCGCGTGACAGGCCATCGACGCTGTGGCCCTGGTGGGGGAAAGGATCGAACTTGAGCGCAGTGTGCCCGGACTCGACGATGTCCAGAATTTCGCGGACCACAGCCTGCTTGCTGGTGAATTTGGCCTGGTTGGGATGGGTGTAGAGCGCGATTTCGTCGCGTACTGGTCCGCCCAGCAGTTCGTGAATCGGCTTGCCGAGGACTTTGCCGCGGATGTCCCAGAGGGCTATATCGATGGCGCTTACACATTCGACGGCGGCGCCGCGGCTGCCCATGTAGGTGAAGCTGCGAAAAATCTTGTGCCAGAGATACTCGATGCGCGCTGGATCCTCGCCTGTCACGGCGACGCCGATCTGCCGCAGGATCGTGCAGAGAGCGCGGTTGGCGAGCCTTGTCGTGGTGGTGATCTCTCCCCAGCCACTCACCCCCTCGCTGGTCGTCACTTCGACGAACAGTAACTCTCCCCAATAAGAAGCGTCGGACTTGATCAGCCACGGCCGAATGCTCGTGATTTTCATCTCGATTCCTTATCTGAAATGGTCACGCTAACGATGTTCGAGACTCCTATCCGGCCCGAGCGGCGTTGCGCGCACGCATCTGTTCGAGAATATGCCGGCCGGAACCCTCGACATGGCGGGAAACGAGTTCGGCCGCCTTGTCGGCTTCTCCCGCTTTTACGTGCGCGATGAGTTCGCGGTGCTCGCGAATGATCGCGGCACGCCGCGCCAGCGTGAAATTGAAACGCCGGCTGACGGCGCGCAGCACTTCGCGATGCTTCCACCAAAGTTCGGCGGCATGGCGGTTATAGTGCCGCTGGTACATCACGGTGTGGAAAGCGGTATCGAGCTCACTGTGCCTGAAGGTGTCGGCAAAGTTGTTCTCTTCAATCAGGCCCTGGAGACGTTCGAGTTCGGCGATGTCCTCGCCGGTCGCCATATTCACAAACCATCGCGTCAGGGCCGGCTCGATCAGAACACCGATTTCGTAGATATCCCGGACAAAATCCTGATCTATGGGTCGGACGCGCGCCCCGCGGTTGGGGAGGAAGGTGACAAAACCCTCCCCGCGCAAGAGCTGCAGGGCCTCGCGCACGGGGTTGGTCGAGGTGCCGTGACGCCGGGCGAGATCGGTGACCACAAGCCGTTCGTTGGCGGCGAGCCGTCCCTCAATAATGTCTTCCCGGATCAGTTCATAAAGCGAGGCGCCCTCGCTGGAGGCCATGGGGTCAGTCTCCACCGGCGGCATGGCTTTAAAATCGTCTATTTCGGCCAAGGCCGGCTCCCCTGATCAATACATACCCTGCCCGATATCACACACGGTTTTCACAAACAATGTACGATCCAGCGCGTTGACAGGCAATCCACGATCTGAAAACGTACAAAATGATCGAAGGGATACATAGAACAGAAAGGCGTCCCACGGTCGAACGAGCTAGACCGCTTTGCCTCGGCGCAGGGCGGCATGGAGAACCAGGGAGGATACCTATGACGAGGATTACGCTCGGCAGTGCGGTCCTGCGCGGCACTGTCGCCACTGCTTTGATGGCATCGCTGATGTCCACATCGGCGCTGGGAGCGCCCGTCGACCTCAGCAAGTGGTCGCCGGAATATGTGCGCTCCATTGCGGGCACAGAGGATTTTGACACCGCGGCCGATTGCGCCAAGGTCACCCCGCTCGACTACAGGGGGCGACTGACTTTCTGGTATCAGGGCGTGTTCGAGGGCGACCCCGACCTTTTGCGCCAGTACTACAAGGATTTCTTCGAGACCTTCCGCAAGACCTATCCGAACATCCAGCTCGAGGAACAAGCCCTCACCTATAACGACCTTCTTGACAAGTTCCGCACGGCGCTCCTGGGCAATGCAGCGCCGATGGCGGTTCGCCTGCAAATCCTGGGTGGTACCGAGTTCGCCTCAAAAGGCTATCTGGAGCCGCTCAAACCCGAGGATGTCGGGTATTCCACCGAGGATTTCTGGCCCGGCGCCATGAAGGCCGTGACCTGGGAGGGGGTGACCTACGGCATTCCAACCAACAACGAGACGATGGCGTTCATCTGGAACGCCGACATCTTCAAGCGTGCGGGCCTCGATCCGGACAAGGCTCCGGCAACCTGGGACGACGTCGTCAAGTATTCCAAGCAGATCCACGACAAGCTTGGCATTGCCGGTTACGGCCTCGTGGCACGCAAGAATGCCGGCAATACGCCGTACCGCTTCATGCCGCAGCTGTGGGCCTATGGCGGCGGCGTCTTCGACGAAGCCACCGCGAACCCGACCTATGAGGAGGTCAAGCTCGATAGCCCGCAGAGCAAGGCCGCCCTGCAAGCCTCGTACGACATGTATGTTCGCGACAAGTCGGTTCCGGTTTCGGCGCTCACCAACCAGCAGGCCGATAACCAGCCCCTGTTCCTCGCCGGCCAGCTTGGCATGATGATCTCGCACCCGTCCGACTACGACGTCATGCTCGACCTGCAGAAGAAAGCGACGGGCGCCGACAAGGACAAGGCGCAGACCGTCATCGACAACATGCGCTACGGCCTGATCCCCACTGGCCCCGACGGCAAGCGCGCAGTCGTGTTCGGCGGCTCGAACATTCACATCCTGAAGCCCGAATATGTCGAGGGCGGCAGGGTCGACGAGCCGGCCGCAAAGGCTATCATCTGCATGTGGACGAGCCCTGAATGGTCGCTGAAGATGGCCTATGCCGGCTCGAACCCGGGCAACCTTAACGGCTTCAAGACCAAATGGATGAAGGAACGTCTGGACAACATCAAGTTCCTCGATGTGACGACCTCGATGCTGCCATATGGCATCCCGTTCCCAGCGCTGCCGCAGGCTCCGGAGATCATGAACATCATCGTCCCGGACATGCTGCAGAATGCCCTGACCGGAGCGATGCCTGTCGACGAGGCAGCGGACGACGCGGCCAAGAGGGTAAGAGAGCTGATGGGCGGACTCTAGTCCAAGCCTGACCGGCTGCACTGACAGTGCAGCCGGTTGGTCGGAAACCCGGTTCGTTCAGAAGAAATGGGGCGCGCCACAGTGACGATCGTGACCGGCAAGGCCGAGGCTCGCCAAAGAGTGCAATCCGGCAGGTCCGGTGTCCTACGCGAGATATGGGAGCATCGCGCTGACTACGCGTACGTGCTCCCTGCGATCGCCGTGATGCTCGTCGTCATCGCCTACCCGATCTACTACACGATCGAGCTGTCGTTCTTTAAGACGCCGCCTGGCCTGCAACTTCGCGACAAGACCTTCATCGGCTTCGACAACTACACGACCATCCTCACCAGTGAGGTGTTCTGGAGAGTCACCTGGAACACTCTGATCTGGACGCTGGGCTCCACTTTGATTGCCTTTGTCCTGGGGTTTGCCACTGCGCTGGCGCTCCACCGCGAGTTTGTCGGCCGCGGTGTGCTACGCGCAATCCTGATCATTCCCTGGGTCATCAGCGCGGTCGCCGCCTCCTATATCTGGAAGTGGATCTATCATTCGGACTTCGGGATCATCGGAGCTGTGCTGGTCGGCCTCGGATTGGCCGACCGACCGCCGAATTTCATCGACAGCGTCAACACGGTTCTGCCTTCCCTGATCGTCGTCAATATCTGGCGCGAGTTTCCGTTTGCCATGATCATGATGATGGCCGGCCTGCAGACTGTGCCCGAGCAGTTGCTGCGCGCCGCGCAGGTCGACGGCGCCAGCGCCTGGCAGCGCTTCTGGCACGTCACCTTCCCGCACTTGCGCAACGTCTCGACGGTGACGATCCTGCTGCTCGCGGTGGCCAACTTCAATTCCTTCATCATCCCCTGGATCATGACCGGCGGCGGGCCGTCCAACGCATCGCATATCTGGATCACCCACATTTATGAGCTCGCCTTCGGCCGGCAGCGCTGGGGCGTGGCATCTGCCTATTCGGTGCTCCTGTTCCTCACCCTGATGACGCTCGGCTACTTCTACGTCCGTGCGCTAAGCGGTAACGATCGGCAAGAGGGGAGCGCATGAGCACGACTGCCGAGGTAGCCCCGCGAGCCCTGAGCCGTCGCCGGATGCGCGTCGACGGATGGCGGTGGACCGGGCGCATCTTCCTCGCGTTCATGCTGCTTTACACTGCGGTGCCGATGGTCTGGATGCTGATCACCTCGATCAAGTCCGGGTTCGCGGCGATGGAATTCCCGCCGCAATGGTGGCCGGACGAACCTACCCTCGCCAGCTACGAGAAACTGCTCGATCCCCAGAACAGCGTCGGCCAGGACTTCCTCCGCTTCTTCTGGAACAGCCTTTTCGTGTCGACCGTCACGACAATCCTCTCGGTGATCGTCGCCGTCCCTGCGGCCTACGCGTTTTCGCGCTTCAGCTTCCCCGGCCGGAACTTCCTGTTCTTTGCCGTGCTGCTGCGCAACATGTTCCCGGCGGTGATCTTTCTCGTACCGCTGTTCATACTGATGCGCCTGCTCGGCTTGATGAACACGCATGGCTCGCTGATTCTCACCTATCTCACCTTCGGCCTGCCGCTGGCGATCTGGTTGCTCAAGGGCTTTTACGACAACATTCCGGTGCAGCTCGAGCAGGCGGCGCGCATCGACGGAGCAACGCGGTTCCAGGCCTTCATCTTGATTGTGATGCCGCTCTCGGCGCCGGGGATCATCGCCACCGCGATCTATTCGTTCATCGGCGCGTGGAACGAGTACATCTACGCCTACACCTTCCTCACCAAGAACGACCAGTTGACGCTGCCGGTCGGCATCCAGCGCTTCTTCTCGGAAAATACGACGGACTTTCCAGGCCTGATGGCGGCCAGCTTCATGATGAGCGTGCCCGTCGTGGTGCTGTTCCTCGTTCTGCAACGATACTTCGTACGCGCCCTTACAGAAGGCGCGGTCAAGCACTAGGGAGTTGCCGATGGCCCACGTGGTCCTCAAAGATCTCGTAAAATCCTATGGCAGCTTCAAAGCCGTCAACGAGGTGTCGCTGACGGTTAATGACGGCGAATTCGTTGCGCTCGTCGGCCCTTCAGGCTGCGGCAAGACAACCACGCTCAATCTCGTCGCGGGGCTGATCCCAATCACATCGGGCGACATCGTCATCGGCGACCGGGTGGTCAACGACCTCGACCCCAAGGACCGGGACATCGCTATGGTGTTCCAGAATTACGCGCTCTATCCGCAGAAATCGGTTTACAAAAACCTGGCGTTCCCGCTGCAGATGCGCAAACTGCCCAGAGACGAGATCGACAAGAAGGTCAAGGAAGCGGCGCGCGTGCTCGACATGACGCACCTGCTCGAACGCAAGCCGCGCGAACTTTCGGGCGGGCAGCAGCAGCGGGTGGCGTTGGGCCGTGCGCTTGTCCGCGACCCCGCCGTGTTCCTCATGGACGAGCCGCTCTCTAACCTCGACGCCAAACTGCGCGTGCAGATGCGGTCTGAGATCAAGCGCTTCCACCAGGACCTCAAGGCGACGATCATCTATGTGACGCACGACCAGCTCGAAGCCGTGACCATGGCCGACAAGATGGCGGTGATGAACGGTGGCTACCTGCAGCAATACGATTCACCGGCGCAGGTCTTTGCCCATCCCGTCAACATGTTCGTCGCCAGCTTCATAGGCAGCCCGGCGATGAGCCTTATTCCGCTGCAGGCATCGACGGCAAACGGCAACGCCGTGTTGACCAGCGCGGAGGGCTGGAGCTTTAAGCTCTCGCCGCGCAACGCCCGGAAGGTCGCAAGCGCAACGACCAGGAAAGTCGTGCTCGGCGCACGTCACTCGACGATCAAGCTGCGCAACAGCGCGGTCCCCGGTGCCATTCCGGCCAAGGCCTACACGGTGGAGCCGACCGGAGACGTCACCTTCGTGCAGGCGTTCCTGTCCGGCGCCATCGTCAACGTCAGCGTGCCGCCGAACATTGCCGTCGCGCCCGATGAACAGATCTGGCTCGAGTTCGACCAGGAGCGGATGCATCTGTTCGACGGCGAAACCGAAATGGCCCTCAAGGCCAACTGAGACAGGGCGCCAACTGAGACAGGGGGCCAACCGAGACTGGGGCGGATGCGTTTGAAACGTGGGCGTGGATGACTACGAAGCTTAAGATCACCGCGATCAAGCCCTATCCAGTGTGGGTAGGAACGCGCAACCAGATGCTCGTCAAGGTCGAGACCGACCAGGGCGTCTTCGGCTGGGGCGAGAGCGGCTTGAGTGGTCGCGAGAAGGCGGTGGCCGGCGCGGTCGAGCACTATCGCGAGTTTCTCATCGGCCGCGACCCGATGCAGATTGGCCGGATCTGGCAGGAGGTTTATCGCAGCCAGTACTTCGAAGGCGGACGTGTTCTGCAGGCGGCGATTTCCGCCATCGACATCGCCCTTCACGACATCAAGGGCAAGGCGCTGGGAGTGCCGGTCTACGAGTTGCTGGGCGGCAAGCAGCGCTACCGCATCCCCACCTTCGCCTCGACCGGAGACGAGGCCGAAGGTGACGCTGCCATTGAACGAGCCCGCGAGCTGCGCGCGCAGGGGTGGCAGGCGATCCGCTTCTTCCCCGCCGGGCAAAACAGCAGCGACATCTTCGAGCCGCGCGCGTCGATCGGCGCTACCGCGAGCATGCTTAACAGGGCGCGCGAGGCGCTGGGCGACGACGTCGTCCTCGGCATCGACTATCATCATCGGCTGTCGGTGGCCGAGGCGGCGAGCTTCTGCAACAAGCTCGGCCGCGGCGTGCTTGATTTCATCGAGGAGCCGATACGGGACGAGACGCCGGAGGCCTACGAATCGCTGCGCACGATGACCGACATCCCCTTTGCCATCGGCGAGGAGTTTTCCAGCAAGTGGCAGTTCCTGCCCTACATCGAGCGCGGCATTCATCAGTTCAACCGGCTCGATGTTTGCAATGTCGGCGGGCTTACCGAGGCGATGAAAATCGCTGGCTGGAGCGAGGCGCACTATGTGGACCTGATGCCGCACAATCCGCTTGGGCCGGTGTGCACGGCCGCGACCGTGCATCTCGCCGCCGCGGTACCCAACTTCGCGTGGCTCGAGACCAGGGAACCCGAAACAAAACTGGGCTTCGACAATTCCGACTTCTTCCCCGTGCAACCACGGCTCGACGGGACCGACTATCCGGTCGGCGATCTGCCGGGGCTCGGCGTCGAGGTCAACGAGGCGGCGATCCAGGCGGCGCGCTTCCGGTTTTGGGAAGCGCCTCACCTTAAGCGCCGCGACGGTTCGGTTACGAACTGGTAATTGCCTTTCAACCGGAGTCCACCATGACACACGCTCCCGATATCACGCGGCCGCCAAAACACCTGATCGACGCGCTAAGCGGGATCGGCGCCGCGACGGTTGCCGGCACGCTTGGCCACATGGGTTTTCGCAATCCGCACGTGGTCGGACCGGTGGCGCAGAACCACGGCAAGTCAATCGTCGGGCCGGCGCTGACACTGCAGTTCATGCCACAGCGGCCGGACCTGTTCACCGAGGGAGAATACGCCGATCCGGAGACGCAGCTGCATCGGCACGTGCTTTATCACGCACAGGAGGGCGATGTAGTCGTGGTCGACGCGCGCGGCGACATGAGCTCGGGCGTCTTCGGCGATATGATGTCGACCTATTTCAAAGGCAGGGGCGGCGCCGGCATCGTCATCGATGGATGCATGCGCGACCGGCCCAATGTTGAAAAGCTCGATCTGCCTCTATGGCTGCGCGGCTGGACGCCGAATTATCATGTGCAGACCAGCATCTATCCCAATGCCGTCAACGTTCCGATTGCCTGCGGCGGTGTCACGGTGATCCCCGGCGACATCATCGTCGCCGATGACGACGGGGTGGTGGTGCTTCCCGTCGCAATGGCCGCAAAGGTGATCGAAGAATCACAGAAGCATCACGATTGGGAAGAGTTCTCGCGAGTGAAGCTAATGGAGGGCGGGCCGTTGCAACGCTACTATCCGCTGCATGACGATGCCCGCGGTGAGTACGAGGAGTGGCGCAAAACAAAGCGCTTGGAGACCCCCAGTTAGGGCATGGATTACCCGTGGCGGACGGCAGCCGGCAACCGCTCGCCTGATGAAGCTCCTGGCCACGCGCCTGCGGGCCGCGACCAATGGCACGTCCAGCCGCCGGGGCGTGCAGATGGCGCGGTACTGGTTTATTCGGCAGCTTCGGCCTTCGCCGCCGGCGCAATTCGCGCGGCGCAGTATTTGAACTCCGGGATCTTGCCGTAGGGGTCCAGCATCGGATTGGTGAGCATGTTGGCCGGACTTTCGTTGAAGCAGAACGGCATGAACACCGTGCCGTCGGCGACCTCCCGGTCGGCGCGGAGGATGGCGTCTACTGTCCCGCGCCGGGTCTCGACCGCAATCATCTCCCCTTGGCGCAGGCCGTGCCGCTTGATCTCATAAGGGTTCATCGCAGCGATGCCTTGCGGCTCGATCGCGTCCAGCACGCCCGCCCGGCGGGTCATGGAGCCGGTGTGCCAATGCTCGAGCAGGCGGCCGGTGGTGAGCACCAGTGGAAACTCTTCATCGGGCACTTCGTCAGGCGGCAGCAAATCGGCCGGCACGATGCGGCCGCGTCCGTCCGCGGTCGGGAATCCGGACGAGAAGATGATCTCGTTGCCGGGCTTGTCGGGGCCGTCGGCCGGATAGATCACCGAACCTTCGCGCTCGATGCGGTCCCAGGAGATATGCTTCAAGGACGGCATCACGGCCGCCATTTCCGCATAGACCTCGGAGACATGGTTATAGTTCCAGTCGAGGCCGATGCGACGAGCGAGATCGACAATCAGTTCCCAGTCCTGACGCGCTTCGCCTGGCAGTTCGAGTGCTGGACGCCCAATCTGCACCTGCCGGTTGGTGTTGGTGTATGTGCCGAGCTTTTCGGCATGCGCTGAGGCTGGCAGCACCACATCTGCGTGCCAGGCGGTCTCGGTCAGGAAGATGTCCTGCACCACGAGATGGTCGAGCATGGCGAGCGCTTGCCGGGCATGGGTTTGGTCCGGATCGGACATGGCCGGGTTCTCGCCCAATATGTACATGCCCTTGATTTCGCCTTCATGGATGGCGTCGATGATTTCGACGACCGTCAGGCCCCGTTTCGGGTCGAGCGTCTGGCCCCAAAAGTTCTCGTATGCGCCGCGGATGTCGATGTTCTCGACCGATTTATAGTCGGGGAAATACATCGGGATGAGCCCGGCATCGGATGCGCCCTGCACGTTGTTCTGGCCGCGCAGTGGGTGCAGGCCTGTTCCCGGCCGGCCGACATGTCCGGTGATCAGCGCCAGAGCGATAAGGCAGCGCGCATTATCGGTTCCGTGTGTGTGCTGGGAAATGCCCATGCCCCAAAAGATGATCGACCGCTCGGCGGTCGCGTAGGTGCGGGCGACGTCGCGCAGCACGCTCGCCTCGACGCCGCAGACCTCGGCCATCGCCTCGGGCGAAAAATCCTTCACCTTGGCCTTCAGAGCCTCGAATCCGGAAGCGTTGGCCTGGATATACTGCTCGTCGTAGAGCTTTTCCTCGACAATGACGTGGATCAGCGCGTTCAGCATGGCGACGTCGCTGCCAGCCTTGAATCGCAGCGAATGCGACGCATGGCGCATCAGGTCCTGGCCGCGCGGGTCCATGACGATCAGCTTGGCGCCGCGCTTGGCCGCCTGCTTGAAATAGGTCGCGGCGACCGGATGGTTGGTGGTCGGCCGTGCGCCGATGACGATGATGCATTCGGCCTTCAGCGCGTCGTTGAAGGGCGCCGAAACCGCACCCGAACCGACGCCTTCCATCAGCGCCGCCACCGAAGATGCGTGGCAAAGCCGCGTGCAATGGTCGACATTGTTGGTGCCGAAACCCTGGCGCACCAGCTTCTGGAACAGATAGGCCTCTTCGTTGGAGCCTTTTGCCGAACCGAAACCAGCCAGCGCCTGCCCGCCATGATCCCTGAGGATTGTCTTCAGCCCGCCGGCGGCGCGCGCAAGCGCTTCTTCCCAGCTAGCCTCGCGAAACACGGTCAGCGGATCGACGCCGCGCATATCGGCATCGCCCGACTTCGGCGCATCGTCGCGCCGGATCAGCGGTTTGGTCAGCCGTTCAGGCGACATCGCATAATCGAAGCCGAACCGGCCCTTGACGCAGAGCCGGTTCTCGTTGGCATAGCCATTGCGGCCATCGACCAGAACTATTCTGTTGTCCTTGACCGCAACGCTGGTCTGGCAACCGACGCCACAGAACGGGCATAGCGTGTCGACGACCTTGTCGAACTGCTGGATGACCCGGGTCTTGCCTGGGCTATCCATCAGCGACTTTTCGTAGAGCGCGCCGGTCGGGCAGGCCTGCACGCATTCACCGCAGGTGACACAGGTCGACAGGCCCATCGGATCGTGCATGTCGAAGACGGGAAGCGAGTGATTGCCGCGCTCGGCCATGCCGATCACATCGTTGACCTGGACCTCGCGGCAGGCCCGCACACAGGCGCCGCAAGTGATGCAGGCATCGAGATTGACCGCAATGGCGGGATTCGTGATGTCGAATTCCGGCCGGACATCGTCCGTGGCGAATTTTGAGCTGTAGCGACTGCCGGAAATGCCCATCGAACCAGCCCACTGCCAGAACATCGACTGCTGATCCGGACCGTCGGCCGCCGGCCGCATGTTGCTGGCGAGCAACTCGAACACCATCTGGCGCGATTTCTTGGCCCGTTCGGTATTCGTCTTCACCACCATTCCGGCGGAAGGCTTGCGGATGCAGGACGCAGCCAGCACCCGCTCGCCCTCGACATCGACCATGCACGCGCGGCAATTGCCGTCTGGTCGATAGCCGGGCATGTCGACATGGCACAGATGCGGAATCCTGGTGCCTTCGCGCTTTGCAACGTCCCAGATCGTCTCGTCGTCAGCGGCTGTGACCGTTTTGCCGTCGAGGGTGAATATGACGCCATCTGCCATTTCAAAAATCATCCCTAAAATGCGTCAAAAGGTGATTGACCGGATTGGGCGCCGCCTGGCCGAGACCGCAAATGGAGGAATCGCGCATCACTGTTTCAAGGTCGCGCATCGCCGTCTCATTCGGCACGCCCTCCTCTTTCAAGAGCGTTACCAGCTTTTCGGTTCCTTCCCGGCACGGCGTGCATTTCCCGCAACTCTCATGTTTGAAGAAATTCATGAGATTGAGGGTCACATCCCTGATGTTGTCGGCTTGTGAAAGCACGACCACCGCATGTGAGCCGACAAAGGCGCCCTGTTTGGCGAGTTCGCCCCCGAAATCGAGTTCAATGTCGCCCATCGACGCCGGCAGGATGCCGCCCGAGGCTCCACCTGGCAGATAGGCCTTGAATTCATGCCCGTCTGCCATGCCGCCGCAATAATCCTCGATCAATTCGCGCACGGTGACGCCGGCCGGGGCCAGCTTGACGCCCGGCTCCTTCACATGTCCGGAAACCGACCAGGAGCGAATTCCCTGATGGCCGGGCTTGCCCTGCGCGGCGAACCATTCGGGCCCCTTCTCGACGATATCGCGAATCCACCACAGCGTCTCGACATTGTGGTTGAGTGTCGGGCGTCCGAAAAGTCCGACTTCGGCAATATAGGGGGGCCGGTGGCGGGGCATGCCGCGCTTGCCCTCGATGCTTTCCAGCATCGCGCTTTCCTCGCCGCAAATATAGGCGCCGGCGCCGCGCCGCAGTTCGATGAAACCGGGCTTGACGATGCCGGCTGCCTGGAGCGCCGCGATCTCGGCGCGCAAAATGGCGAGCACGGCCGGGTATTCGTCGCGCATGTAGAAATAGATACGCTCGGCCTCCACCGCATGGGCGGCGATCAGCGCCCCTTCCAAGGTACGATGCGGATCGCCTTCAAGATAGACGCGGTCCTTGAAAGTGCCGGGCTCGCCTTCGTCGCCATTGATCGACATCAGCCGCGGCCCTGGATAGCCGCGCACGAAGCCCCATTTCTTGCCGGCCGGAAAGCCGGCGCCGCCGAGACCGCGCAGACCGGCGTGCTCCATGGTGTCGATGATAGCGTCAATGCCGGCCTCGCCCGCCTTCACCTTCCGGAAAAGCTGATAGCCGCCAGCGGCCCGATAGGCATCCAGGCCAACATAATCGGGCACGACAACTTTCGTATCGCCAGAGCGAGCCAGATCGATGAGGATGTGGCTGCTGGCATGGTCGACCTCGCGGTCGCCGACGCGCGCGGCAGGGGCGGTGGCGCAGCGGCCCATGCAGGGAGCACGCATGACGCGGACTGTCTTCGGGTCGGCCTTGGCGGCCAGTTCCCCAATCAGGTCCTCGGCGCCCGCCAGCATGCAGCTTATCGATTCGCACACCCGGATTGTCAGCGGCGCGGGTCTCGCCTCGCCTTCCCTGACGATATCGAAATGGTCGTAGAAGGTCGCGACCTCGTAAACCTCCACCTGGGACAGGCGCATGTCTTCGGCAAGCGCGCGCAGATGCGCGGCCGACAGACAGCCGTAGCGGTCCTGGATCAGATGCAGGAATTCGATCAACAGATCCCGGCGCCGTTCGCGATGGCCAAGAAGTTCCCGGACCTCGGCCAAGGCAACATCATCCAGCGCCCGCCCTTTGGGTCCGCGATCGGGAGATCGCCGTTGCTGCATTGTCATGCTCTCTCCTCCCGGATCCTTCGCCTGAGGAAGGCGGCTCCCGCCACCAATGTGGTTGTGAGCCGCCTTCAGCCCGGCGCACCTTGGATCAAGGACTTGGCACACAAAACGACTTGGCACACAATTGAACCAAAGGCCGGTCTGGCAATTTTAGCATGGCCGGGGCGCCGCGACAGAACTGATCTGCGCCCTGATTTGTCGCACCGCCTATACCGCGGCAGCTTGCGCCTTCTCGATCAAGAAAACGATGTGGTCTCCCTGCCGTTGCATCGCCTCCAGGCGGTCGCCCATTTCGTTGATCAGATTGGGAATGTCTATGGCTGCCAGCGGATCGGTGCAACGGACCTCAAGGCGCTCGCCTGGCCTTATGCTGCTGAGCGCCTTGCGGGTTTTCAGCGCCGGCAAGGGGCATTTCAATCCCGTGAGATCGAGCTGTCTCGTTGTCATGGTGGCGCACCATGGCGGACCGCTTACCGGTCGTCAACGGCCACCGCCTTAGGGGTACCGCAAGTGAGAGCGGCCAGGCGTCGCACCGCATTTTGGCAGACTGCGTGCCGCCGGCTCGACGGCGTTCGTCAATTCAGGTCCGAATAGGCAAGGAACTGAACGGTCTGGCCCGGCTCGACCTCGGCTATTTCCTCGCCGAGTTCGACAAGGCCGTCGGTTTGAACCAAAGAAGACAGCATGCCAGCGCCCTCGCGCGGGAATTTGACGGCTTCATATGTGCCGTCCTGCGTCCCACGCAGGCTTACCCGCACATATTCGCGTCGCCCCGGCTTTTTGCGGTAGGAAAAGGCGGCCCGCACCGGCCGCGAAATTGGTGGCTGCTGCCGTGCGCCGGCCAGTGTAAGGATCGCAGCGCGCGCAATATGGGCGAAAGTGACGAAGCTCGCCACCGGATTGCCGGGCAGCCCAATGAAGGCTGTTCCCCTGATCACCCCCATGGCGACCGGCCGACCGGGTTTTATGGCCACCCGCCAGAAGACCAGGGTTCCCACACTCTCGACGGCCGCCTTGACGCAGTCGGCCTCCCCGGTCGAGACCCCGCCGGACGCCAGGATCAGGTCCTGTCCTGGCGCAGCCTCACTCAGCACATCCGCGATCAGGCTGCTGTCGTCGATCAGAATGCCCAAATCGGTGGTCTCGCAGCCCAATCTTGCGAGCATGGCCATCAGCATGAAACGGTTCGAATCGAAAAGCTGGGCCGGTCCCCGGACATTTCCCGGCGCGACGATCTCGTTGCCGGTCGAGAAGATCGCGACGCGAATTTTGCGCCGCACGTCGACCTGCGTCCTGCCGAGAGCCGCGGCGAGCGCAACATCCTGCGGGCGCATGCGCTGGCCGGCCTGCAGGGCCACCTTGCCTGCTGCGACGTCCTCGCCCGCCGGCCGCACGTTGGCTCCTCTTTTCAGGCCGGGCGGAAGAACGACCCTGCCGCTATCGTCGACACGGACATCTTCCTGCATGTAAACCGTGTCTGCCCCCTCCGGCAGCGGAGCGCCGGTGAAGATGCGTATGGCTTGTCCGGGCGCGGCAGGCCGATCCGGCGCCACCCCAGCCTGGATCCTGCCGCTCACGGGCAAGGCTTTTTCAACGGTTTCCGGCAGGTCGTCGCCGCGCAGTGCATAGCCGTCGACGGCTGAGTTGGTGAAAGGCGGCAGGGGCAGCGGCGCCACTAAATCTCTCGCCAGGACGCGCCCATCGGCAACCGCCAGCTGGACGGTTTCGGTCTCGTCGACGACGGTCAGTCGTGAAGCAATCAGTGCGGCAGTATCATCGAGCGATCGCATCGGGCCGCCGAAAGCGAAGCAGTCATCTGAAAGTTGCGCCATCGAGCCTTCAGCCTCATGGATCTGGCCGAACCGGCAGCTCGGCGCCATCCGGCAAGCCCAGTCTGCGCTTGCAGGCGCTTTGTCGACCTGCCTTCGTTTGAACAGGCTATATAGTGGACGTCAAGCCGAAGGGAACGCATCCACTCTGGCGAGCGGGATTGCAATTTCAAGAGAGTGCCATGCAACAGATGAAAACCCGACCAGACCCCGACATCATCATGCCGAGCCCGGATGACATCCGATTGACCGAACAGGTCAGCGGCATCGATCATACGGGCGCCGCTATTCAAATCCGCGTCCCCGTTGAACGCCCGCTGACGCTCTATCTGAATGCCCAGGAGATCGTCACAATGATGACGATCGGCGACTACCCCGAATATCTGGCGCTGGGCTACCTGCTCAATCAGAACATGCTCAAATCCGACGACGTCGTAACCGAAGTCGAATATGACGACGACGTGCAGGTCGTGGTCGTTCGTACCGAGCGCAACACCAATTACGAGCAGAAGCTTAGGAAACGGACGCAAACCTCAGGCTGCGCGCAGGGGACGGCTTTCGGCGATCTTCTCGAGGCGCTCGATATCACTCTGCCGCCAGCCGCACTGCACACCTCCTGGCTTTACCAAATGACCCGCACGATCAACACGACGCCGTCGCTCTATCTTGAAGCGGGCGCGATTCATGGCTGCGTGCTTTGCAAGGAAGGCACGCCGATCTGCTACATGGAGGACGTCGGGCGCCACAATGCCGTCGACAAGATCGCCGGCTGGATGTATCGCCAGGGCATCGATCCGGCCGACAAGATCCTTTACACGACGGGCAGGCTGACGTCTGAAATGACGATCAAGACGGTTCGAATGGGCATTCCGATCCTCGTCTCGCGCTCGGGTTTCACCGCCTGGGGCGTGGATTTGGCGCGTCAGGCCGGCCTGACGCTCGTCGGTCGGGCGCGCGGCAAGCGGTTCGCCGTGCTGTCGGGCGAGGATCGCATCGTCTTCGACCAGGACCTCGCTTCCGTCGACGAGGAAGCACCGCGTCACAGACGCAAGGGAGCTGCCGATGGCGAATGAGCCGATGGCGAATGAGAAGGTGCCGACCCTGGGCGTCGTTCTCGCCGGGGGGCTCGCCCGGCGCATGGGCGGTGGCGACAAATCCATGCGTCAGATCGACGGAACCACGATCCTCGATCGTGTCCTCGAGCGCCTCGGCCCGCAATGCGACGGTCTCTTGCTGAACGCCAATGGCGACCCTGCCCGCTTCGACCGCTTTCGCCTTCCAGTCGTCGCCGACCCGGTCGAAAACTATCCGGGGCCGCTTGCCGGCGTGCTTGCGGGCCTCGACTGGACAGCGGCGAACAGGCCCGATGTCGAATGGATCGTCAGCGTCGCAGCCGACTGTCCTTTCATGCCGCGCGACCTCGTCGAACGGCTGCATCGGGCGCGCATGGAGAAAGCTGCGGATTTGGCGGTGGCGATGTCAGCGGGTCGGACGCATCCTGTCATCGGACTCTGGCAAGTGGCGATGCGCGATGCGTTACGCCACGCACTCGTCGACGAGGGCGTTCGCAAGATCGACCTGTGGACGGCTCGCTACCAGGTTGCCACCGCGTCCTGGCCGGACAAGCCGGTAGACCCCTTCTTCAATGTCAACACGGTCACAGATTTTGCCGAGGCCGAACGGCTCGTTTGGCAGCTTACCGACCCTTAGCCCCGGATATCTCACACTTGGCCGGGTCGGGTAAAACCCATGCGCTCGACCCCCTCGTTGAATTCAGGCGAAGCGAGCGCGGCAAGGAAGGCCTGCACCGCGGGTCGCTCCTTGCGGGCAGAGATCAGCGCGAAATCATAATGCTCTTCCTTCAGCGCAATGAAACCGAGCCCGGCTGAGCGCGCCACCGGCGCAATGGTGACGCCCCAGTCCGCTCGGTTCTGTGCGACGGCCGCCGCGACGGCATTGTGCGAGCGGGGCTGGTTCCAATATCCGTCGGGACGCGCCGCACCAAGCAGTTGGTCGATCAGGATGCGCGTACCCGAGCCCTGGTTGCGGTTGACCATCATGCAATTGGGATCGGCGAGTGCGGCTCGCACCGCCTCCTCCGGGTCGGTCCCCTGGAAGCGAACGTCGCCCGGGCGGTAGACGATGCCCTGCATGCGTCGCCACCCCTGCACGAGTTCGAGGCCGTCGCTCAGGAACGGCGCATTGTAGCTTTGCGTCTTGGTGTCGAAGAGGTGGATGGGCGCGATATCGCACTCGCCCCGCTTGGCCGCGGCCAGGCCGCCCAGGCTGCCGACCGCGATAGACCGCACCGTCAGGCCGGCGCGAAACAGAATACCCACGACAAGATCCAGGCCGGTGCAGTTGCTGCCGATCACCACGAGATCGGGAACACGCACGTGCGGTGTGAACAGCGTCACCGACGCCTCGCTTCCGGCAGGCATATTGTCGGCTAAAGCTTCGATGCTGATGAAGCCGTCCGCCTGGGCAAAGGACGTTATCGCCCCCGAGCCCTTGCCGGTGGGATAGGCGACCAGCCCCTGCTCACCCTCGACCAGCGATACCATCACGAACTCCGTGCGGCCGAGTTCGGACTGAATGCGCAACGGAACCTTTGCCGCGAGCTTCGCTTCGGTCCGAGGCGGCAGGCCCGCCATGCGGCGCAGCACAGGTACGATCATGTCGTGGAAAGTGAACATGGCCGAAGTCGGGAATCCCGGCAGCACGACGACCGGCTTGCCGTCGCAAACAGCGAGACAAAGCGGCTTTCCCGGCTTCAGCGCCACGCCATGGGCAACGATGCCGGGCGCGCCGAGACGGTTCACGATGCGGTGGCTGACATCACCCGCGCCCTTGGACGTCCCACCCGACAGTATCAGCACGTCATGCGCCGCTAGCGCCTCGCGCATGGCGGCTTCCAGCGTGGCTTCGTCATCCGGATAGGCGCCGAGAAAGCTCGCCTCGCCGCCATTTTCAGCTATCGCGGCGCTGACGATTGCGCCATTGGCGTCGTAAATGCCGGCGGGTCGCAGGGTGTCGCCCGGTTGGACAAGTTCGTCGCCGGTCGACAAAACCGCCACCCGCAGCTTGCGCGCCACCGTCACCAGCGCAACTCCGCAGGCGGCAAGCATGCCGATTTCACGCGAGCCGATCACCGTTCCGGCGCGCAGCAGAACCTCACCGCGGGCAATATCGGATCCGGCATGCGAGATGAACTGGCCGGGCGAGACTCCGCGCCTGACCTCGATGGCTTCGCCTTCGGCCGGTTGTGTGTGCTCCACCATGACGATGGCATCGGCGCCGCGCGGCACGGGCCCGCCCGTCGAGATCGAGGTGGCAGTGCCTGCGAGCACAGGGATTTGCGGGGCGACGCCGCAGGCGATCGTTTCGCGGTTGAGCAGGAGCCTGGCAGGAAGCGCCTCCGACGCGGTGGCGATGTCGGCGGCGCGCACGGCAAAACCATCGACGTTCGAACGGTCGAAGGGCGGCACGTCGATCGGAGCCGTGACATCACTGGCAAGCGCCAGCCCAAGCGCATCCGCCAGCATCAGTTCTTCGGTCGGGATCGTCCTGGGAAATAGCGCGGCCTCGAAACGGGCGAGCGCCTCGTCGCGCGACAGGACCGTCAGGAACTGCTCCTGGCCGGTATCTTGGCGGGTGGATCTGGTCATCACCGACTCATCTGGGATCGTCGAACACAAAGGCGCCGACAGCTGTTCCCGCGGCACAGCCCTCACTGCCGCCTGGAATGGCAAGCCATGCATCCGCCAGGCGGATCGCCTCCAGCGAAAAATCGCCGATCGCAAGCGGCCGCCATCTGTCTTGTTCCTGCTTCAGGAGGACGATCTCGGCCAGTCCGACCGTGGAGGAGATTTTTCGCTCCAGCGCCAGGACCGTCTGTCGCCGGGCGCTCCTGCCCGACAGGCGATCGATAGCCGGCTGAACAAGCGCCAGAAAGGCTCCAAAGGCCTGATCGGGCGCGGCGGGCAGAGCAATGATCGGGACCGCGTCGAGCCGGCCGATCGCCGCGGTTCGGCCGGGCTGTAGCGCTATGTTGTGGGCAATAAGCGCCCCACGCGCAGCAAGCGCGTCGGCTGTAGCGTCGGCGCGCCCCGCACCAGTGCCTCCAATCAGGATGATCAAATCGCCGGCTGCCTTGCCAAGTGCCTGGGCGACGGATCTGGCGTCGCGCGTAACCGTTTCGATATCGAACACCGTCGCGCCAGAGGCTCTTGCGAGGTCGGCGATAAGATGGCCCGTGGAAGTATCGCTCGCCGGGGCGGCGACATCGATCAGGCGCACCTGCGGCGCCCGCACCGCAATTTCACCAATCCCGACACTCCGCACGGTCAGGAGGTCCGCGGCTGACAGCCTGTGCCCTGCAAGAATGAGCGGTCGGCCCGCCTCCATGTCCTCGCCAGCGCGTCGCACGCCCTGGCCCGGTGCTGCTTCCTCGAGTGCTTGGGGCATCGGGCCGCTGCAATCGATGAGATCGGCGTCGAGAACGCAATCGCATCCCGCCGGCATGGCGCCGCCTGCCTCTACCCAGACCGGAATTGCCATTAGCGGCAGCGGCGAATAGGCGGACGCACCGGCAAGATCGAGCGCGCGGCACGCCCAGCCGTCTGTCTTTGCCGTGTCGCGGATGGGCTGCGCGTGTGCCAGGGGCGGCATGGCGGCGCCGATCTTCCCAAGCGTCTGGTCAAGCGGCAAAAGAGTGGGCGCGACCGGCTCCACTCCGTCGAGGAGTGCGGCGAGAGCCGCTTCGAGACCGGTCAGCGCGCCGACGGAAGGCTGCATTCTCATCATGTCCGATGATGTGGCAGATGCAACCCGCTTTGCAACCGACTTCAGGAGCGCTTCTGCTCAGCGTTCGGGAAGAAGAGTTGCTGGCCGTCAATTTTGTACTCGCCGATCGCCTGCTGTCCTTCAGGCGAGATCAGCCAATCGACGAAACGTTGGCCGGGTTCGGCCTTGACGCTCGGATGCCTCGCGGGATTCACCAGCATGACGCCGTACTGGTTGAACAGCCTTTTGTCGCCTTCGACCGCGATCTCCAGTTCGTCGCGGTTCTTGAACGCCAGCCATGTGGCGCGATCGGAAAGCACATAGGCATCCATGGCGCTGGCTGTGTTGAGCGCAGCGCCCATGCCCTGACCTATCTCCTTGTACCAGGGCCCCCTCACCGCCGCGATGTCGACACCTGCCGCCTTCCAGAGTCCGAGTTCTGCAAAGTGGGTTCCGGATTTGTCGCCGCGGGAAACAAAAGCAGCTTTATTGCGCTGGATCGATGTAAAGGCGACTGCGATATCCGGCGAGCCCTTGATGCCGGCCGGATCGCTTCTGGGTCCGATCAGGACGAAATCATTGTACATCACATCGAAGCGTCTCACGCCAAAACCTTGCTCGACGAATTTCTCCTCCTGCGCCCTGGCATGGACGAAGACCACGTCCGCGTCTCCCCGGCGGCCGGCGTCGAGCGCCTGGCCGGTTCCCTGCGCGACCACCCTCACCTCGATACCGGACGTTGCGGTGAATAAAGGCAGTATGTGGCCGAAAAGGCCGGAATCCCGTGTCGAGGTCGTCGAGGCCACGACGATCGACTGTTCCTGTGCGCTGGCCAATGCGCCGCTGGAGGCGAGGAAAGTCAAAATGACCGCAATTGCGGTAAACAGCCGACGGTTCAGCACTGGACGCTCCGTTTCCGCGATCGAAGAACAAGCTCCCCATGGATAAAGGCGGCAGCTTCTGCGGATAAGGGGCGATCGAAAAAATCACCGACGCTGGCGTGCTCGCACAGTCGGCCGCGAACGAGGAAGACGACATCTCCCGCAAGCCGGCGCACCTGGCCGAGATCGTGCGAAGCCATGACGATCTTGGCGCCCGATTGGGAGGCCATCAGAATGGCCTCCTCGACATGGCGGGTTGCAGCGGGATCAAGGCTGGCGGTGGGCTCATCGAGCAGCAGGATCTCGGGTTCGCGCGCCAGTGCCCGGGCAAGCGCCGCGCGCTGTTGCTCGCCGCCGGACAAACGCCGCGCAGGTCGCGCCGCCAGGCCCAGAAGGCCCACACGATCGAGAAGCTCCTCGGTGCGTGCGGCGCGACGATGGCGCGGACAGCCAGCTTGCGCCAGTCCGTAGGCCACATTGGCGGCGACGGAGCGGCGCAGCATCACCGGTTTCTGGAGCAGCATCGCCCGGCGCCCGAGCCCGCGATCGGTGCGCCCACCCCAGCTCACAGTTCCTGCGGAAGGCGCAGCAAGTCCCATGCAAACCCGAAGCAGTGACGTCTTGCCCGCGCCATTGGGACCGAGCACGAGTGTCGGCGCACCGGGAGTAATCGCAAGGTTCAGGCGGTCCAGCATAGTCGTGGCGCCGGCGCTGAGCGAGACCCGGTCCAGAATGAGAGGAAGGTCGGTCAGTGCGGCCCGCATCATCAAGCCACCCGTTGCTCCGACCACAATCGAAGGCCCCAGGCAGCGGCATTGATGGCAAGAATGAGGCCGATCAGGATGGCGCCGAGACCCATCGCGAGCGGCAGGTCTCCCTTTGAGGTTTCGAGCGCGATCGTGGTGGTCATGGTTCGGGTAAAGCCCTCTATATTACCACCGACGATCATGACTGTGCCGACTTCGGCCGCCGCCCGCCCGAAGCCGGCGAGCAGTGCGGTGATCAGGCTGAAGCGGCTGTCCCACAAGAGCGTCGCCACCCTGCCTGTCGGGCCGACGCCCATCGCTGTCAGTTCGTCGCGATATTCGCGCCACAGATCCTCGATGGTCTGGCGCGTCAGAGCCGCGATGATCGGCACGACGAGAAGCGCCTGCGCGATGACCATGGCGGCCGGTGTGAACAGCAGGCCGAACTCGCCGAGCGGCCCTGATCGCGATAACAGCAGGTAAACGGTCAGGCCGACGACAACGGGCGGCAGGCCCATGAAGCCGTTAACGAGCACGACGAGCGTGGAACGTCCCGGAAAACGCGTCAGTGCCAGCAACGCCCCGAGCGGCAGTCCAACGACGGCCGCAACTGCAACGGCGGCCAGGGTGACGGTCAGTGAAAGACGCACTATCGAGATCAGTGTCGCGTCGCCGCTCGCGATAAGCTGCCATGCATTTAGGCCTTCTGACATTCCCATTCGCCTGCGCTGTATCCTTTCCCTGCTATTTCTGCTGCATTTACTCCGCATTCGTCAAACAATTGAATATCCGCAGGAATATGCATAACATTGCAGGATGGATTTGCTGACGACCGCGGAAGCCTCGGACTATCTGCGCCTGGGTGAACGCAAGCTCTACGAATTGGTCGCCGAAAACAGGATCCCGTGCAGCAAAGTGACGGGCAAGTGGCTGTTTCCGCGCAACGAACTCGACCGGTGGGTTCTCTCGGGATTGGCGCATCCCGACGGAATGATTGCGCCCGAGCCGCCGCCCATAGTTGGCGGCAGCCAGGACGACCTGCTTGAATGGAGCCTTCGTCAGGCGGGCTCCGGCCTCGCCTCGCTGACCGAGGGGACGGGAGGCGGCGTTGCGCGTCTTTTGCGTGGCGAGATTGCCGCCGCGGCGATCCACTTCCACAATGATGCAGCCGACCCGAATGTGGAGGCCGCGCGCGCCATGCCGCGGCTGCACGATGCGGTGTTGATCGGTTTCACGCGGCGCGAACAGGGGCTGCTGCTGCCGCCGGGCAACCCCCGATCGCTCAACAGCCTGGCCGATGTCCTTGAAAGCGGCGCCAAAATAGCGGTGCGCCAGGCCGGCGCCGGAGCCCAAATGCTGCTGGATGTCCTGGTCGCCCGCGCCGGCGCCAGCCAGAGGCGGTTGAACCGGCTCGAGCCGCCATGCCTGACAGGGCCGGATCTCGCTGCCGCGATCCGGACCGGCAGGGCCGATTGCGGCATTGCCGCACGCGCCGCCGCGCGTGCGGCTGGCCTCGAGTTCGTCTCATTGGCGTGGGAGAATTTCGATCTGCTGATGCGGCAGCGAACCTATTTCCAGCCTTCGATCCAGGCGCTGATCCGCTTCATGGCCCAGGACAGCTTCGCTCAACGCGCCACAGAACTCACGGGCTATGACACGAGCCCGGCCGGGCAGGTCCGGTTCTTCCATTGATGTAGGGCGTCAACGGGGCGCGGGGCGCACCGCCGAACCTATTCAGCCGAGGTCGATATCGCCTTCGACGACGTGGTGCAGACCGGCGCGTTCAGCCGTAATCACGGCCCTCACAGTCAGGCGCCCCTGCCCTTTCAGTCCCGCATCGGCCACGGCCTTTTCGATCGCCTGCTGCGAGGTTACGCCGACCTGCTTCAGGAACTTGCGCATCGACACGTTGAAGGGATCGGTTTCCATGTTTTGAGTCATAGGATTGCCTCTAATAGCTTGGACTCTGCGGCTGGTTGGGTCGCGATCGCATGCTGCTCCCCGGCGAAGACGCTGCCCGCCAGCGGAACACGGAAACGTATGATGCGCAATGCATAAGACGCTCTTTGCTCGCTGCTGTTTTCCTCGCCGGCGCGACGGCACATGGTGCGGAACTGCGCGGGCATGGCGGTCCGGTGCGGGCGATTTCCGTGGCGCCGGACGGAAAGACGGTGGCAACCGGCAGTTTTGACACCAAGACGATCATCTGGTCGCCGAGACCGGCGAAGCGCGCGACGTGCTGCTCTTTCACGAAGGTGAGGTAAGTGCCGTCGCCGCACTACCGAACGTGCGCTTTGCCAGCGCCGGTGCGGATGGTCGCATCGCGATCTGGCAAATCGGTCGAGGCGAGCCGGCCCAAATTCTGGAGGGTCACACCGGGCCTGTCGCCGACCTCGAACTGTCGCCCGACGGATCGATGCTGGCTTCGGCGTCCTGGGACACCACCGTCCGGCTCTGGCCGCTTGCCGGTGGGCTAGCGCGCGTCCTGGAGGGCCATCGTGCAAACGTCAATGCGCTCGCCTTCCTGGCCGACGCAACCCTCGTCAGCGCCGGCTAAGATGCGGATGCGGACTGTTGATCCGCGCTCGCCGCCGCGCCTGCAGCAGTTCGGATTGGTTTGAAACCTCCCCCTGAACACTAATCCGGAGCGGCCCTTCACCATTGCGGCTGTCTGATTCGACTTGCAAGTGGAGTCCGTTTCTTCCGACTCATCGCCCTGTGGCCAGGTTTGCTGTTCCCGCAAACCGGGCAAGCCTTCATCCGCCCAGCGCCGATACATGTTCCAGATCCTGCCGGCGCTGTTTGGCGCGTCGCTCGTAACTGGCCTGGTTCTTGGTCGCGATCAACGTGTGCGGGCTGCCGCGCCTTTCGGTGGCGAGGTCAAGATCGCACACGGCGTTTCGGACACTCTCCTCGACGTGGGTCCGCCGGTTCTGGGCCGCCCTCAGGCGCCATTGCTGTTGATAAGGGTCAATCAGAAATGCGCCGAGTGCGCGACAGTCGTCGCATTTGCATTTGAGCGGATTGGTCCGCGACCAGTCCCGTGGGGCCTCCAGCGGCAGCGCGAGGCGACCGCGCAGATGGTCGAGAGCCGCCTCACGCAGCTGGCCGATGGCCGGCCATGCCCTGCTCTCTGCCCGCCTGGCGAAGGCCAGTGCCGCCGGGACGAGCACCGCGTCCGGGGTGTAGGTCCGGGGCCAGGCCAGCAGGTGCTCGATCGCGCGCGCCGCAAGCCCGGCGTCGATCTTGCTCGTCACCGTCAGGAGATCGACGACGAAGCCAGGCCGTACGGACGCAGGTCGCGTCCAGGGGTCGAGCTTAGCACGCTTGGCCGGGTCACCCGGCAAGACGTCGATCAAAGCCGCGCCGATCTTCGCGGCGTCGCCAACGGACTCGGTCGGCGCCGCTACACAACGCAGCAGCAAATCGGCGCAGGCGTCGAGATGGGCCGCGGCATTGCGTCTGACGATCTCGACCAGCAAGTCCGTGGCCCGCGGTCGCGGAAGAAGCGCGGCGGCGCGCACGAGGGCGTCGTTATCGGACGCGGCGTAGTGGCCGTTGGCCGACAACTCCGCGACAAATTCGTCTATGCGCGCCGCGTTTCCCAGCCGAACCTGCAGGTCGAGCATCCGACCGGCATCGGTATCGTCCTCCCTGCGCCATGTCTCACGGGACCAGGAGCGCAGCATGTGTCCCGAAAGCTCATCGGCCTCCCCCACAACTGTCGCTTGGTGGCGGTGTCGCTCGTCTCCCAGCGCTTCGCCAGGTCTTCGAGATACGGCAGCGTCGCCCCGAGGCCGGCCTGATTAAGCACCGCAAGCCGCCGCGCGCGCGGCCACAGCACCAGACCGGCGCGGCGATAGGTACGGTCGAAAGAGGCGCCCTCGTTGCCCGTCGCCTCGTGGAAATGCTGCTCGTCGGGCCTCAGATCTTCGAACGCATCGGGCGGACAGAGCTCCTCCTCATCTAATGGAAAGTCGTGAAACCCGACCTCGCCGCCGTTCGGACGCCGCCACGCTGACAGGGTCAGCGAGCGGTCGAAAACCTCCGCGACTTCGAATTCTTCATCGCCCTCGTCGTCTCGATCCCAGCGCCTGCGGCGATAATTGCCGGTGTGCGCGGCGCTGCCGCTCTCCTCGATCGATAACAGGACAAGATGGAGATCGCACTCCGCCGCCGTTGCCGCCTCGATCAGCACCGACGCCACGCCGGCATCGACCCCCTTGAGGGCGTCGAACGACAGCTCCGCCGGCGTGTAGGCATGCTCGAGCGGCACGATCAACTTGTCGGGCTCGTCCTCCGCGCCGGCCCACCCGCGCAGCAGGTCCGCGACGCGCGCCTCGACCGCGCGATAGTCAGGCGCCCGCAGCGAGCGTCTCTTGCCGAGGAAGCGCAAATTATAGACGAGGATCAGGCGATGTCCGGTAATGACCGGGCGCACTTCATGCAAGCAGTCTGCATAGAAGGCGGCGAATCCAATTTCCGACGGATCTTCGGGGTGCAGATCGAACATCACCTCTCGACCCAGGTGCCGCACGACCAGCTCGCCGCCACGATGAGCCGAGGGCAGCACGATCACCAGGGTCGCGAACATGCCGGGCGTCTTTTCGGTGTCCCGGTGATTAAGGAAGAAGCTGCCGGCGTCATAGACGAGAAGCTTGTAGAATTCCGCCTCGACCGGCTCTTCGACGCCAAGGCCGCGGGCCGCGTCGGTTACGAGTTCGGCCAGCGTCGTCCCCCAACGACGCCCGCCGACCTGGATCCTGCGCGGGTCGATCTGCCAGGTTCTGCGCACGTCGCGATCGAGCACCGTATCCTCGCCGCGTCCATGGGGTGCCGCCTCGGCTACGGCGACCAGTCGCTCAGCCTGCGCCGCCTGAAGCGGGAAGGCGATCCTGCCCACCCCCTCCACATCGATTGACGGCGTGAAGATTTCCCGCAGGCCACCGACGCAGAAGTCGCCGGGACGCTCGACCGAGCGCAGGCAATCAGGCAGGGCGGCGGCGATCGACGACATGAGTACTCCCGCAATCTGGAAAATGAACACAATGTATGGAAAACCTTACCTAGACCCGGCGCGTCGGCCTCTCAAGAAATTTTGCACAGCAAGCCACCCGATACTTGTCGTTGCGCTTTATCTGAGAAATGGCCAGCCTTCGCCGGCGACTAGGGCTCGAGCTAAAGCGGATCTGACAAGCCATTGCGCATCCCAACGTGCGGCACATGGCGATGCCTACGCAGCGGATAAACGCCAGATGTGCGTTCGCGCTCCCCGGTTAGCGCTTCCTTGGTAAAGGTTGATGATGTTCGATGTTGGTTCTGTAGCAAGCTGTCGGTTGTGGTGGTCGTTTCAAAAAATTGATTTGTGCGGCACACCCGCTGCCTAGATGTTACGGACTTCGCATGAAGGACCGATTACGAGGGGTAACCATGGTTCACACTGCACGCCTCCGCCACGATTCTCTGGCCGCCCCCTCCAGCAGAAACGTCCCTGCAAAATGGCTCGCCGCCGCGGCCTTCGCGGCGATCGGCTTGCTCGCGGCCCCGGCCGCACAGGCGCAGGAAGCGCCTCCCGCGCCCGTCGTCACGGTAGCCAAGCCGCTGGTGCGCGATATCGTCGAGGACGATGAGTTCGTCGGCCGTTTCGAAGCCGTCGACCAGGTTTCGCTGCGCTCCCGCGTCGGCGGCTATCTCGACCAGGTCCATTTCCAGGACGGTACGCTGGTCAAGCAGGGCGACCTCCTGTTCACCATCGACCAGCGGCCGTTCAAGGCGGCGCTGAACCAGGCGCAGGCGCAGGTCGACTCGGCCAAAACCCTGGTCGAATTCAGCAAGATGCAGTTCGAGCGCGCCGAGACCCTGTCGCGCGAAGGCAACATACCGGTTTCGACACTGGACGACCGCCGCCGCGAATATCTCGCCGCCCAAGCGCAACTGGACGGCGCGGAGGCGGCACTTGAAAACGCAAGTCTCGATCTCGAGTTCACCGCAATCAAGGCGCCGTTTTCCGGCCGGGTCGACCGCCGGCTCATTTCGCCGGGCAATCTGGTGCAGGCCGACCAGACCGTGCTGACCACCATCGTCTCGATCGACCCGATCAACTTCTATTTCGACATCGATGAGCGGACCTACTTCTCTTATGCGCGCGACGCCCGCGAGCGCGGCGGCGTCATGCAGGAGGGCGCCGGCGGCGTCGATGTTGTCGTCCGTGTCGCCGACCGTGATGAAGCGATGTTCAAGGGCAAGCTCGACTTCGCCGAGAACCGTCTGGACGAAGCTACCGGCACGATGCGGGCCAGGGCGCGTTTCGACAACAAGGACGGCGTGCTGCAGCCGGGCATGTTCGGCCGCATCAACGTGCCCGGCTCGTTGCCGCATCCGGGCGTGCTTCTGCCTGACGAGGCGATCGGCGCTGACCAGAACCGCCGCATCGTCTTCGTTGTCGACGAGGCAGGCCTGATCTCGGCCAAGCCGGTCCGCACCGGCCCGCGCATCGACGGCTATCGCGTTATCCGCGAGGGCCTCACCGGCCAAGAGACCGTGGTCATCAACGGGCTGGTGCGAGTGCGGCCGGGCGTCACCGTCAAGTCCGAGATGACCAAATTGCCGCCCAAGGCTGAAGCCGAAGGGCAGACGCAATGATCTTCGCCCATTTCTTCGTCAACCGCCCGATCTTTGCGGCGGTGCTGTCGATCGTGCTCGTGCTCGTCGGCGGCATCGCCTATACGCAGCTTCCGGTCGCGCAATATCCCGAAATCGCGCCACCGACCATCGTGGTGCGCGCCTCCTATCCGGGCGCCGACGCCGAGACGGTCGCCGCGACCGTGGCGACGCCGATCGAACAGGAAATCAACGGCGTCGAGCACATGCTCTACATGTCGTCCTATTCCTCCGGCGAAGGCTCGATGTCGCTCACCATCACCTTCCGCTCCGGCACCGATCTCGACGCGGCGCAGGTGCTGGTCCAGAACCGCGTCTCGATCGCCGAAGCGCGCCTGCCGGAAGAGGTGCGCCGGCTCGGCATCACCACGGCGAAAAGTTCGCCCGACCTGATGATGGTCGTCCATATGCTGTCGCCCGACGACACATATGATCAGCTCTACGTCTCGAATTATGCGCGTTCGCGCGTGCGCGACGTCCTGCTGAGACTGGACGGCGTCGGCGACGTGCAGATCTTCGGCGAGCGCGAATATTCGCTGCGCATCTGGCTCGACCCGGAAAAGCTGTCCGCCTACGGCATGACCGCAGGCGACGTAGTCCAGGCGCTGCGCGACCAGAACGTCCAGGTGTCGGGCGGATCGATCGGCGCGCCGCCGATTGGCGACGGCTCGGCCTTCCAGTATACGGTCACCACGCAAGGGCGCTTCGAAGAAGCGCGCGACTTCCGCTACGTCATAGTCAAGTCGACCGAGGACGGCCGCTTGATCTCCCTGCAGGACGTGGCGCGCATCGAGCTCGGCGCCAGGGACTACATCACCAATTCCTATCTCAACAACAAGGCGGCGGTGGCGCTCGGCATCTTCCAGCGGCCGGGCACCAATGCCTTGGCCTCGGCGGAAGAAATCCAGGAGACCATCGCGGGGCTTTCGAAGGATTTCCCGAAGGGGCTGGCCTACGAGATCATCTACAATCCGACCGAGTTCATCGCCGAATCCATCAACGAGGTCTATGTCACCATCGCCGAGGCGATCCTGCTGGTGGTGATCGTCATCGTCGTGTTCCTGCAGTCATGGCGCATGGCGATCGTGCCGATCGTGGCGATACCGGTCTCGCTGATCGGCACGCTTGCCGTGCTGCTCGCCTTCGGCTTCTCGCTCAACATGCTCACTCTATTCGGGCTGGTGCTGGCGGTCGGCATCGTTGTCGACGACGCCATCGTGGTTGTGGAAAATATAGAGCGGAACATCCGGCTGAGGCTCGCTCCGCGCGCCGCTGCGCACAAGACCATGGATGAAGTGGGAAACGCGGTCCTCGCGATCTCGGTGGTGTTGATCTCCGTCTTCGTTCCGGCGGCTTTCATTCCCGGGATTTCCGGCCAGTTCTACTTGCAGTTCGCCATTACCATCGCGGTTTCCACCGCGATCTCCGCATTCAACTCGCTGACACTTTCGCCGGCTCTCGCTGGCGTGCTTTTCAAGCCGCACATCGAGGAACATTCGAACTTCTTCCTGACAAGGTTCGGCCGCGCTCTGGCGAACGGGTTCAACAACGGGTTCGACAGGATGGCGGACGGCTATGCGTGGCTGGTGCACAGACTGGTCGGCACGACTCTGGCGCTTGCCGCCATGCTGCTCGTCTTCGCAGGCCTGCTCTACGCGACCTATCACATGCTGCAGACGGTGCCGCGCGGATTCATCCCGAACATGGACCAGGGTTATGCGATCGTTGTCGTGCAATTGCCGGAGGGCTCTTCGCTCGCCCGAACGGACGCAGTCATCCAGAAGGCGTCGGATATCATCCGCGAGACGCCGGGTGTCGCCAACGCCGTCGCCTTCGCAGGATTCAACGGCGCGACATTCACCAACGCCAGCAATTCCGGCGTGATCTTCGCGCCATTCAAGAGCTTCGAGGAACGGCTCGAGAGCGGCGATACTTCCGACAAGATCATCGGCACGCTGTTTGGCAGCCTGCAAAGCATCCAGGAGGCCTTCATCATCGCGCTGCCGCCGCCGCCAGTGCGGGGCATCGGCAACTCCGGCGGCTTCAAGATGATGCTCCAGGAGCGCAACAGCGCCGACATGCGGCCGATTCTGGCGCTGGCCAACGAAATCGCCGGCAAGGCCAACCAGACGCCCGGGTTGATGGGCGTCTTCACCACCTTCTCGGCCTCCAGCCCGCAATTCTTCCTGGCGATCGACCGCGACAAGGCGCGCATGCTGAACGTGCCGATCCCCAACATCTTCGAGACGCTGTCGATCAATCTAGGCACCGCCTATGTCAACGATTTCAATGCCTTCGGTCGCGTCTACCAGGTGCGGGCGCAAGCCGACCAGGCTTTCCGCATCGATCGCGACGACATATTGAAGCTGAAGGTGCGCTCGGCGGCCGGCGATTTGGTGCCGCTCGGCACACTGGTCGAGATCCGCGACGTCACGGGCCCCTCGCTCGTGCAACGCTACAACATGTATGTCTCCGTGCCGCTTCAGGGCAATGCAGCGCCGGGTGTCGCCACGGGCACGGCGCTCGACCTGATGGAGGGGATCGCAGCCGAATCGCTGCCGCAGGGCACTTCCTTCGAATGGACTGAACTCGCCTTCCAGGAGCGGCAGACCGGCAACACGGCGGTCTTCATCTTCGGCCTGTCGGTTCTGTTCGTCTTTCTGGCGCTCGCCGCGCTATACGAAAGCTGGATTACGCCCTTCGCCATCGTGCTTATCGTCCCGCTCAGCGTGCTGGCCGCCCTCTTGGGCGTCGCCTTCCGCGGTCTCGACAACAACATCCTCGTGCAGATCGGGCTGATCGTGCTCATCGGCCTGGCGGCGAAGAACGCGATCCTGATCGTTGAGTTCGCGCGCCAAGGTGAGGAGCGCGGCCTCGACGCCGTCGAGGCGGCTGTCGAGGCCTGCCGGCTGCGGCTGCGGCCGATCCTGATGACGGCATTCGCCTTCATCCTGGGCGTGGTTCCGCTAGTGATCGCCAGCGGGCCTGGCGCGGAAATGCGCCAATCGCTCGGCACGGCCGTGTTCTCCGGCATGCTGGGCGTGACGTTGTTCGGCCTCTTCCTGACGCCAGTCTTCTACGTTGCTCTGCGCAGGACATTCCGGCGCAGGCTGCCTGAAGCCGGCCCGACCCTGGCTTCCGAGAGCGGCGCAGCCGAGTAGACGCCGAGCCGATGAGGTTCAGGCTGAAGCCGGGCCGGCGGGTTCCTGGATCTCGGGGAGGGGATGGATCGGCGATCCATCCCTCGATCGGATCGAGATGTTCCGGCGCGCCGTATCGCTCGCTTCGCATCGTCCACGCCCAGGCCGTCTGGATCGCGCAGAAAAGCGCATCGAGCCGATTGCCGCTGGGGTCGTCGGCCGACCAACGAACAGGAGCAAAAATAGAGGATAGAAGCAGGCACAAAACCTCCGGCGCTTGGATCGTGGTCAGGCGACAACATTCAATCTGAATACGGCGCGTATAGCGGAGCTCAAGTGGCCCACTTAAGATAGACGTCGGCCATAAATTATTGATATTCAGCGACAATGGTGGTGGTCGCAGTCTCTGGCGAACCAGTCTCTGTCCAATCTTCCCTGATAGGCGCCGAAAACAGTGAATTTCGAGGTTTTTGAAGGCCTCGCCCAATTTTCGCTAAGAAATCGCTCTGCAGATTCAATGGTTTAGTACCAAATTCCCTGTACGCACTAACAGGGAATTATTTAGCAGCTAGCATGGAATTCCAATTCGAAGCAGGCCGAGTTGGCAAATCGCGAGCAGGCGGCGGCTCGCTAGCTCAGTTGTCGAGCGCTACCGCGACAAGGTTGTCGCAAGCAAACACTCACCTGCCTTCGAGTAATGCCGATGGATGCGCGACACAGGCAAAGTGCGTCCTCACGACCGGATTTGAGTGCCGGTCGCAATCCAACCAAATATGGACGGCTCATCACGCCCTCTTGGAGGTCCAGGATCGTGGCCACTGGCGTGGTGTAGCTGACGGCATTGGTCGCCCTGCTCTCCGGCATGGGGCCGGACTGATCAGCGCGCCACTGCCGGTAGGCTGATAAGCGGATCATCGCTCATCTGGCTGATGGTCTCAAGCGTCATGTAGCGGGCCCGCTGCACGGCCCATTCATCGTTCTGTTCGAGCAGCAAGGCGCCGACGAGACGGACGATGGCGTCGTCATTGGCCTGGTTAGAACGATCATAGCTATGCGAGCGGCGAGAGCCGGATTTGCCATTCGCGTATTTGAGCCTATGCTGTCGCATCGGCCGCCAGTTTGCTTCGGATGCCGCCGACAGTAAGAGGTTACGTGCTCTTGCCCGTCAGGGAGAGAGCCATGCCCCAATCTCTTTTTCGCAACCAGATATTGAAAGCCCTCTCCTTAGAGGATTTCGCGCTTTTGCAGCCGGCAATGCGTCACGTCGAACTGGGCATCAAAGCCCAGCTGGAAGTCTCATATCAACCGATTGAGCAAGTGTATTTTCCAGAGGCGGGCATCGCTTCGGTGGTCGCCACCATGACCGGAGGGCGGCAAAGCGAGGTCGGCATCATCGGCTACGACGGCATGACCGGAGTTGCCGTCATTCTCGGCCAAGACAGGTCTTCCAATGAAACTTATATCCAGGTCGCCAGTAATGGCTGGAGCCTGCCTGTTGAAAGTCTTCGCTCTGCGATTACAGAAAGCCCGTCCCTTCGCGAGTCACTGCTCCGGTATGCCCACGCGTTCCTTGTCCAGTCGTCCCGGACGGCACTGGTCAATGGCCATTCGAAAATCGAGGAGCGGCTGGCCCGCTGGTTGCTGATGGTCCACGACCGTGCTGAAGGAAATAAGATCTACCTGACGCATGAATTTCTGGCGACCATGCTCGGCTCTCGGCGCCCCGGGGTTACCACCGCCCTGCAAATGCTTGAATATCGGGGGCTGGTTCACGCCAAGCGCGGCGAGATCACAATCGTCGACCGTGCCGGAATGATAAAGCTCACACATGGTGCCTATGGCGACGAGGAGCAACGTCACTTCGGCCCAGCCTCCACCTGATTGTCCGATATCAGACAAAAGCTTGAAAAGCAACCTATGTTAGAGACTGCTTATAAATAGACCCTTACACTGCCTAACCTGTTCTCGCCAAGGAGGGAGTGAGGAACTGCAAGAGACTCAAACCGAGGGCATCGAGTGCGGTTGGCGCGTGGAGTGCTCTACTCGACGCGTGTACCTCAATCGCGCCGGAGCGAGAGGCAATGATGACAAGACAATCCTTTGTAACAGTACTTGTCGGGCCGAGCGAGTTACTCCGAGAAGGCCTTAGTCGAATCCTGGATGCGGCAAAGTTTCGGGTCCTTTTCTCTGCGGCTTGTGTTCACGATCTTCTGCAGAAGCAGCTAGCCCAGCACCGGTCCATCTTGCTCATCATAGATGTCGGCGGTCCTGATGCGGATGCTGAATTCGCACAAATTGCGAAATTCAAAGCGATTTATCCGACCAGCCATGTCGTCGCGCTAGCCGATCACTGTCGATCGACCGATATAGTTTCAGCTTTTCGTGCGGGGGCAGACGGGTATTTGATAAAAGTCGCTGCTTACGACACCTTCATCAAAGCTCTGGAATTGGTTATGCTAGGGCAGACGGTGTTACCTGCCGAAACTTCAACGGCCATTCAAGAAATAAAGCATGATCTGAAACCTGACGCGGTAGCTGATGAGTTAACAAAGGTGGTTGTTAATGAGGATCATGAGGATCATGAACTATCAATTTTGTCAAATCGGGAAAACTGTATTCTACGCCGCTTAATCGAAGGGGAATCTAACAAAGCCATCGCGCGCGAGATCGACATTGCCGAAGCTACGGTGAAGGTACACGTCAAGGCCATCCTCCGAAAGATCCGGGTCCGCAACCGTACACAGGCTGCAGTTTGGGCGATGAACCATGGCATGCTTACTCCCGCATCCGGCAATGCCCCGTCGGGGGGCGAGACGGCAACTCAGCCGTCTTACAATATATAATCATTCGGGCCGGTGCATTCGCTTTTGCCAAAGCTTCGCCCTGATATGAGCGCCCGCTATCAAGAACCATGCGCTCAAATCATCCCCCGGCGATGTAGCGAGCGATGGAGACGGCATCGCAGGGACGCATGAGGTGGACCCCACCAGTGTTACTGCCATTTTGAAGTTGAGGGCTTTATCAAAGTGGGCAAAGCAAAAATTACTTCTGGATTCTCGTTCAGCGAAGTGCGGATCGGAACGGTCGAGGGCGGAGAATCGGGGGTTCTGGTGTGGAAGTGCGACCAACTGGTGGCGGTCCTCACCCAGATCGACGAGGAAGCCTACTCGACGAAAGGCAAATGGTTTCTCGAGTCAGGCTTCGGGCTGCTAAGCGGGCAGCACAAGAATTTCGATACGATAGAGGAGGCAATAAGATGGGTTGGCAGATACACCTTCCCCGAGCCTGCTTACACTGCTGATTGAGACCGTTCCGAGGCAATTGATCCGAGTCCAAGCCCACACGCCAACCGCTTATTCTTTAGGAAAACCCTACGCCAAAACACCCTCATTAGGCGTAGGGCAGCATCGTCGAGGCCTATCCGGATTTCTCAAACCTGAGGCCTTGGGGAAGGGCACGAGCCCTAGTTTTCAGCCGCTACGGGCGACGGCCATCGTGGCGCCGATGCGCGGCCGTCAGGGTTACCGGGACTTCCCGCGGGCCGATGAAAGAAAAACATGAGGCGGCCAGTTCCGATTATGGTTACCTCGATAAGATTGCCAAGATTGACGGCTTGGTAGATGTTCGCGTCTTAATTCATCTGGCGCGTCAGGCCGTCATCAGGTCGTCCACGTAGCCAGCTTTGCCAGTTGCTGCGCGAAGGCGCTCACCTTATTGCGCCGCAAGCTGCCTCCGCCGCGTGAAGAGTGCGAGAAGCCGTTGCAGTTGCTCACGCCGATGGCAGCCTGCAGGTCAGTCAGGCGGTAATTGTAGCCGAGTTCAGGATAGCTCTCGTAGATCACCTGTTTCGAGCCGTGCGGTTGGCCGCCTAGCATGCATGACCTTGTCTCCTGCTGCTCGGGGATAGGGTCACGCGTGATCCGAGTACTAAGCGACGTTTGCAATCCGACGTAGGCGCAGGCTTGAACGCAGCCGCCGATCGCCCGGGAGAGTCTCAGTATAGCCCTGTCCACGCCGTATTCTGGACATGAAGGTTAGCATTATATTACCAGATGAAATTTCTGGTTGTATAAGCCGAGTTTCGTTAAGACGATAAAATTTCGTTTATCGTCGATGGGTGTCCTTAGTGATACTTATAGTGAATTCATATTTTAACTGGAGAAACACATGAAGTTGATGAATTCCGAACAGGGAATCCAGTGGAAACACTCGGAATGGTTGAACAACTTTCGCGAGAGGATGGAGACAGCTCGGTCGAACCCGACATCGACCGTGACGGCCGAGGCTCCCACTTCCGCCGCTTCCGCGCCGACGGAGACGGCCGCGTCAAGCCCGACATCGACCGTGACGGCCGAGGCTCCCACTTCCGCCGCTTCCGCGCCGACGGAGACGGCCGCGTCAAGCCCGA